>DRKT01000171.1 GCA_011053195.1 Phycisphaerales bacterium
CGTGGTTTCGATGCCGGCCGGCCGAATGGCCATTCTCGCACCGGCTGTGCATCGTAGACCTCGGGCTTGACTCCTGATGGGGTTTGGGGGGATACTGTATGCAGCGGCATGGGGTTCACCGTGCCGGGTCTTGAGGGCCGGCAGGCTCTTGCAAACGCACACGGGTGTGATTCAGTTCTCGGGTTGGAGTCGTCGGCGCGAAGGTGCCCACAGACCGATCCGGGACCGCAGTTGACATACGGCTGGCGGGGCGACGGGGCGAACACCCGTCCAGGCGCAGGCTCGGGCATGACCCGACCGGCGGCGTGAACATGCACCCATTTCAGGGGACTCACATTGGATACAGGTCCACGGAAGAAGAAGCGTCGCCGGCGCCGGCGCAAGGGACGGGGTGATGGAGCCACGACCAACGGGCAGCACGCCAACCAGACCGAGAGCAGTCAGCCCGAGGGCCCCAACCTCGAGGATCTGACCGCGATCGATCCCCAGCCGAGGCTTACGCTCGAATATCCGAACTGTCCGCCCGCGTGTCGGCTGATCGATCTGTTCTGCCCGATCGGGCGGGGCCAGCGGGGTTTGATCGTCAGCCCGCCCAAGGCCGGCAAGACGACGCTGCTGAAGAACATCGCCCATGCGGTTCTGCACAACCACGAGGATGTGATCATGGCGGTGCTCCTGGTGGATGAGCGCCCGGAGGAGGTGACGGACTTCCGCCGGACGCTCGAGCGCGAATCGGACGAGGGCGAGATGAAGCGCTGCAAGGTGGTGGGGTCGTCCAATGACCACGATGTGGATCAGCACGTCAAGATCTCGATCGACACGATCAACGAGTGCAAGCAGCGGGCGGCCCAGGGCGAGCACGTCGTGGTGCTGCTGGATTCGCTGACGCGCGTCGGGCGGGCGTTCAACCGAAGCCGAAAGCACGCCTCGAGCGGGCGCACGATGTCCGGCGGGATCGACTCCAAGGCGCTCGAGGTGCCCAAGCAACTCTTCGGGGCGGCCCGAAATACCGACGAAGCGGGCAGCCTGACCATCATCGCCTCGTGCCTGGTCGACACCGGCAGCCAGGGCGATCAACTGATCTTTGAAGAGTTCAAGGGGACGGGGAACATGGAACTGATCCTCGACCGCAAGATCGCTGAGAAGCGCGTCTTCCCCGCGATCAATCTCGCGGCCAGCGGCACACGCAAGGACGATCTGCTCCTGAGCGAGCAGGAACAGACCACCGTCACCGCGCTCCGCCGGCGACTGCTGAGCATGAAGCCCGAGAACCAGATCGAACAGCTCCTGACCGCGCTCAAGCGGTTCCCGACCAACGAGGAATTGGTCGCCATCACCGCGCCGAAGACTGTTGAGGCGGACCGCTAGGGCAGCCCGATCGGCTCAACACCCGCTTCGACCGCGGCATCGCGCAGCATCTGTCTCGTCTTCGGGGAATCGTCCTCGTTCAGCAGGAGCTCGGCGATCTCGCGGGCGGCCTCCTCGTCGCCCTGAACCAGCGCCACCGCGTAATACAGCGCGATCTTTTCATACATGAACGAGTTGGTGTCGGCGACATCCCCGGCATCCTCTTCATCCATGTTGTTGGCAACCATCATATTGAGCATGTGGAGAAACTCGATCTGGCCCTTGGCGTTGAGCACGGGGTCCACGACCTTGCTCAGCAGGTCGTACCGCCTGCGCTCGACGAGCAGGTCCTGATAGGAGTTGAGCAGGAACTTGACCGAATCCGGGTCGTTCCGTTCGATGATGTTGCGCTCGAGCCAGGCGATGGTCGCATCGTCGTCGCCGATGATCGTGTTCAGCGTCACCCAGTCGACGAGGCGATCGCGCGTGACGTTGCCCGCTTCGAGCTCCTTCTGCTCGCGGTCGCGGATTGTCTTGAACGCAGCCCGCGCCGGTTCGTGCTCGGCGATGAGTTGCTGGATGCTGGAGACCATGAACGAGAGTCGCACGCCGTAGTAGGCCTCGTCATATTCGAGCATGTGGTCCCAGAGCCAGGTGTACGCCTTGGTGGCCTCGGCGAGTTTGCCGGCGTCGACGAGTTGCTGCGCTTCCTCGAGTTTGGCTTCGATATCGACCTCGTCACCGGCAGCCGGGCGTGTGAAGGCCTCGGCCTGCGGTTTCAGGTCGCCCGCCTCGGCGCGCACGAGCCAGTCATGGAACGGCGCCGGCGCGATATACCCGACGTTGCGCGCGATCTCGGTATCACCCCGGAAGACGGCGACCGTGGGCATCGCGCGGATGCGCATCTGCTGCGCCAGCTTCCGCTGTTCATCGACATCCACCGGCGTCACAACGGCGTGTTCTTCGAGCCACGACACCACCGACTCATCGACCCACGTCGTGCGCTTCATCTTCTTGCATGGGCCGCACCACGACGCTGTAAAGTAGACAACGTGCAGTTTGTTCGCCTCGGTCGCTGCAGCCCGGTCGGCCTCGTAGCCCTTGTGGGAGAAGATCCCTGGCTCTGCGGATGTCACTGCCGCGAAGAGAATCAGGCCGACCAGTGCCGATACATGAGCCGTCAATTTCATAGCGATTCTCCTCAGGATACCCGTTGGGCCGAGAGGCCCTTCGCGGAGTATATCGCCAATCGGCTCTGATTTTATTCCGCGTGGTCGATCAGAAAGAGGTCGATTTCGTCTTCGGGTGCCGGTGGCGTGGGGTCGGGCATGGCGCGGCTTCGGAGCTCGGATTCCAGCCGATCTTTCATCTTTCTGGTGGCAGCCGAGCCGGGCTGGTCCAGAAGATCCGCATGCCACGACCGGGGCTGATCCACGACGAGCGCACCCGCGACGAGCGCCCGAAGGCCGGCAGGACCATCGAATCGGCGCACGATGTCGGCGATCGAGCGGGCCTGATCGTCGTACCCGCCTTCGAGCAGTTTGGCGTGGTAGGCAACGGCGGAATCGAGCGCCAGCCGCCGCAGCACGGGCCTGATCGTCTCGCTCGGCTCGGCGTCGGCACGCTGGTAGAGCTTCTCGATCTTGGTCGCGGCCGAGGCCGGCCGGGATACGGCTTCGAGGATGTCTGCGTGTCCATCGGCGATCGCATACAGCGCCCGGCGCACATCTCTTGGCACCGTCGCGCCGAACGAGGGCTCGTTCAGCCGATAGTCCAGCTCTTTGATGATCGAGACCTGATCGCCGAGAACCATGCTCAGCCTGACCCACTCGGCGAAATCGTCGAGCGATTCGGTGCCGAGGTGCGAGCCGAGCTCGGCCTGCATCCTTTCAAACCGCTGTGAAACATTGTCGAATCTCTGAACCGCGCGGGCGATGTCGGACAGGACGAGAGTGCGCACCGCTGGGCCGAACGCGGGGTCGTGCGCTGCCGCTTTTTCCCAGATCCAGGTGTATGTCCCGGCGGCCTGAATGGCGTCGCCCGTTTCGGTTTCGAGCCGGGCTGTGCGAAGGGTCGCCAGCACATCGCCGGGGTATTCGGAGGCTGTGATGTCAAAGATGTTGGCGTTGTCATCTTCGACGCCGGCGAAGCGTGCAATGTCTTCGCGCGGGATAGGCGGATTGCGCAGGCCGTGCAGCGTCGACCAGACCGGGTCCTTGGCGCGGGCGCGGTCGAGCTCGAAGTCAAGCCCGAAGACAGCCCAGCTCTGTCGTGTATCCAATGCGGGGGTGTAGCCGAGATGTATATTTGGTTGCGCAACGATCGTGACCAGCCGGCACTTTCCGATCGCGGAGAAGAGTCGGCCGTTGATGAACAGGCCGTAGACGGGTTCCATCGGATCGGCTTTGCCGCCGGCGAGGATTTCCTGGGTGCGGGGGTCGCGCATCTCGGCTCTGTTGCAGATCCGCCCGGCTTCGGAGCGGATCTGACCGGCCAGCCGGGCGTGCTCGGGCCCGAGGCGGATGATCACCGCGTGCTGGCGCATCCAGAACCGCAGCAGTCTGTTCGATTCTGCCGATGCCAGCGCCGAATCGCGGTAGCGAGAATCCTCCGGGTCCACATAGAGCACGAGGGCCCGGCTCCGGGCGATGGACTCATCCAGAGCTTCGTGCAGCGAGAGTTCATCAAACAAGCCGCCAAAGGCATCGTGCTCGACCTGAGCGTGGGCCTGTGCGATACACAGAGCGGTCAGGACGAGCAGGAAAGCGGTGTGCAGGTATCGCGTCATGTTGGGTTGGACGCGCTGCATCGGGATCAGTTCCAAAGACCGATCAATAATCGCATCCTGTGTTGAAGGCGGCGATCCAGGCGGCGAAGTCGGCCGGTTCGAGGGTGCTGTTGCCGTTGAGGTCGGCGATGTTGGTCAGGCCCGCGTTGTAGGCGAAGACCCAGAAGGAGAAGTCGGCCGCGTCGAGGATGCCGTCGAGGTTCGTGTCCGCCGGGCAGGGCTGGGCGTCGGGGTCATAGAAGACGATGGTGGCGGTCGCGGCGTCGGTGTTCCCGTTGGAGGTGATGCTGAAACCGACCTGATCGGTCCCGGAGGCCCCGGCGTCGGCCTGGATGATGCGGTACGGCCCGGAGCCGCCGAGGATGGTGCCCTGACTGGGGCCGGAGGTGATCTGGTATGTGGGCTCGGTCAGCGGGCCGGTGAACAGGGCGGGCAACTCGAGGACGTAGGTCTGGCCGGGCTTGACGGTCTTGGTGAAGTCGAACGCTGTGGGCGAGCCGGTGGTCGCGGGCGGGTTGGCGTCGGCGACGTTGACGGTGTAGGGCATGGAGCGGGCGGTTGTGCCGTCGGCGAAGTCCATCTCGACGCGGAGCCGGGCGGGGCCGGCGCCGACGATCTCGCCGAGCGTGCTCAGCGTCCCCTTGCCAGGGATGGCCGCCACGACGCGGTCGTTGTGATAGAGTCTGGATTCAACGACATTCTGATCATTCGCATCCGTCACGACCTGGATCAGCCCGGAGCGATCCGTCGAAGTGGTCGGCGGCGTGATATTCAAAGCTTTGCCCGCGTTGTTCGATGTCAGGCTGCCGATCCACTGGCCCTGGCTGGCAACGAGCGAATCGTCGATGGCGACGATCCGGAGCTCGTGCCAGCCGTCGTCGAGGAAGGTCGTGCGCACGGTCAGAGGCTGGCCCGCGGCCTGGGTGTCGCGGAGGATGCCGTCGAGGTAGACCTCGAACGTACCGATCGAAGCATTCGGGTTGGTCGTGGTGGCGGTGGGGCTCAGCGTCACGTTGCCCGAGACGGGCTGCGTCGGGATTGTGCCGGGGTCGATCACGGGGATGTGCGTGTAGGCGTGGCCGAGCGGGTCGCCGTACATCATGCCCTGGAAGGGCACCGCCCCGAGCGAGCGCAGGCACGCCTCGCCGATGGTCAGCCCGTCGAAGTACATGCTGTGGATGTACGCGGTCGGGAACTTCTGCGGGTAGTTGCACGGCTCCTGGATCGTCCCGAACGTGCAGATGGCGCCCTTGGCGATCCATCGGCTCATCTTGGTCTGGTTGGCATTGTCGAACGTGGCGGCCCAACTGGTCAGGTGATCCGCGAAGGCGCCGTTGACGAAGGTCATGTCGGCGGAATCGATCGAAAGTGTGGCGGCTCCGGTCATCGCGCCCGACACAACAGCGCCCGCGGGCGGCAGGACCGGGCCATCGGAGAATGCAGCACTCCCGCCGGCGTTCGTGATCCGGTTGACCGCGGAGGTGTACAGGCCGTCGCGGGGTGATGATCGGTTGACATCGTTGGTTTTCAAGAAGTAGAACGTGCCGTTCGGGAACGATCCATCGGCAGCGACGGATCGATCGATCAGGGACAGGACCTCGCTCTTGGTGTTGCCGAGCGAGCCGGTGTATCCGAGGGCGGCCCCGATGTAGAGCTTGCCCCCGGGCGATGCGGGCCCCGGGTTGCCGCCGGCCCATCCGGTCTGGCTTTCAAAGGCGCGGGCCTGGCCGTTGGAATCGAAGTAGCCATTGGAGAGCAGCGAGCCTGTGCCCGCGAGGATGACATCGGTGAACTTGCTGAGCGTGTAGGCGCCGCTGAGGCTGAACTTGGTGACGGCAACGCACTGGTCGCTGACCAGCCCGGGCGCGTTGAAGCGGTAGGGGGCATCGGGCGTGAGGATGATGTAGTCGATGCTGTCGTCGTTGCGGTGGTTGGCGATGGTGCCTTCGAGCGCGGGGACTTGTGTGCTGACGAATTCGTTGAAGTCCGCCGGTGCGGGGTCGAAGTACGCCAGTCCCGAGGTGGGGATGGCGCGCGCATCGGCGTAGTAGTTCGAGACGTGCAGGCTCTGGGCGCTGGTCGGGTTGACGAGGACGAGGGCTTCGTGGGACTGGCTCTTGGCGGTGCCCGCAGCGAGGGCGAGCACAAGCGCTGCCGAGACAGAGACATCTTTGGTGGATGTGAACATTGGTCTGCGTTCCTCTTTGTTGCGGGCCGGGGCGTTCCGGTGGCGCCGGCGCATCCGCTCAACCGGGCCGGGATACCTTGTCCATTGTGACACGAATCCGAAGCCGGGCCAAGCGCGGAGCGCGAATCTCTCGCCCGAAGTTTCGGATATGCAGCTCGGATATCGGACAGCCGGCCGCTGTGGTCGTTCAATGTTTGGTTGTGCAACCGGGCGATTGCCTGCACCGTATGGTCCGGTGGCGCCCGAGCGGGCCCGGTGGCGTTTGTGCGCCGCGAATGCACGCTCGGGTGCGGACTTCGGGATGATGCAACGTACACACGCTGATACTCAGCACATAAAGAGGAGAGAGTGGTGATCCAACGCAAGAGCCGGATGTTGATGGGGCTGATTCTCGCAGCCGGGACCGCTCTCGGAGCAATGGGGCAGAACAAGCCCGAGCCCGTGAGGTACGACGGCTACCGCGTGGTCCGTGTCGAGCCCACAACCCAGCAGGAGCTTGACCGGATCATCGAACTTTCCGACAGCGTTTGGTCCGAGCGCGTGGGCGTGGGGCCGATCGAGATTCAGGTGAGCCCGGAACACTTCGCACAGATCCGGGCCGAGGGCTTCGCACCGGTCGTGCTGATCGACGATCTTCAGAAGGTTGTTGACCGCGAGCGCGCCGAGATCGCGGCGGCCAACGCCAACCGTGCCCGCGGCGGCGACGCGATCGACTTCACCAACTACTACCCGTTCGCCGACCACGTCACCTACATGAACCAGCTTGTCGCCGAGCGTCCCGATCTGGCGTCGATCCAGTCGATCGGGCAAACCCTGCAAAGCCGCGACATCTGGACGGTCAACGTGACCGGGCCGGGCGATGCGTCGAATCGGCCTCAGGTCGCCATCAACGCGACCATCCACGCGCGCGAGTGGATCGTCACGCCGACCGCGCAGTACCTGCTGACCCGGCTTGTTCGCGATTACGACACCGACCCGCGCGTGCGCAACATCGTGGACACCGTGGACTGGTACATCACCCCGGTGCTCAATGCCGACGGCTACGTCTACACCTGGACCAGCGACCGCTATTGGCGCAAGAACAGGCGCAACAACGGCGGCGGGAGCTTCGGCGTCGACCTGAACCGAAACTTCGACATCGACTGGGGCGGCAACGGGTCATCCGGTGATCCGAACAGCGAAACGTATCGCGGCACCGCACCCTTCTCCGAGCCGGAGTCCACGGTCATCAGCAATTTCATGGCCTCGATGGACGACCTCCGGGCGCACGTTGATACGCACAGCTACTCGCAGCTCGTGCTGCACGCGCCGGGAACATTCGCCCAGAGTGTGCCGAACGAGTCGGCGCTGCATGCGGTCGCGGTGGAGATGTCCGATGCGATCCTGGCGACCAACGGCGCGTTCTACACGCCCCAGCGTGGGCTTGACCTGTACGAGGCGGCCGGCACGTTCTCGGATTGGAGCGGCATTGTTCTCGGGGCGTATGCGTACACGATCGAGGCACGACCCACCGGTGGCGGGCTTGGTGGTTTTTCGCCGCCGGCGTCGGAGATCCTGCCGACGGCGCAGGAGATCTACCAGGCATACATGACCCTCGCCGAGCTGCGCACGCAGCCGCTGCGGTTTGTGGTTCCCGCCAGTGCGTGGAGCGACTACAGCGACAGCGAGACGCGCACGGTCGTCTTCAGCGTGCTCGATGCACTCAACCAGCCGCTCGGCGCGAATGTCAAGGCGTTTGTTCGTGTCGGCAGCAGCGGCGGGTTCACCGAGGTAGCCGCGACGCCGCTCGGCAACGATCAATACTCGGTTGATCTTTCCGCCGGCGGGTGCAACTCGACGCTCGAGTTCTACTTCCAGGCCATGACCTCGACCGGAACTGCGGTCGATTTCCCGGCCAACGGTTCGTCGGCTCCGATCGTCGCATCGGTCACCGCCGATGTCGTCACGTTCTCAGATAATGCTGAAACCAACACGGGCTGGACCGTCTCGGGCGATGCGACCGACGGCCAGTGGAACCGCGGCGTGCCGGCCAACGGCGGTCGGGGCGATCCCGCAGCCGATGCCGATGGCTCGGGTCAGGCGTGGCTCACCGACAACGTCGCCGGCAACTCCGATGTCGACAACGGCGAGACCATCCTCACCAGCACACAGCTCGATGCCCCGGCGGGCTCGCGCATCGGCTACAGCTATTGGTTCAACGACATCCCCGGCGGCGAGATCAACGGTGACTCGTTCCGCGTGCAAGTCTCGACCGACGGCGGCGCCTACACCACCGTGCGCACCGTGACTTCGGCAGCGGGCACATGGCGAACCGATGAACTCGTCGAAGGCGTCGACTTCAGCGCTTCGAGCAACCTTCGCCTGCGATTCATTGCCAACGACATCGGCACGCAGAATGTCATCGAGGCCGGCCTCGATGCGGTTTCGATCACGGTGCCCGGCAACTGCAACCCCGTCTGCCTGCCCGACGTCAACGGCGACGGGATGGTGACGGCTGCCGACTTCACCGCTTGGGTCGCGGCCTTCAACGCGGGCGACCCCGAGTGCGATCAGAACAGCGACGGCGCCTGCACCGCGGCGGACTTCACCGCCTGGGTCGCCAACTTCAACGCCGGCTGCCCGTAAACCCGTCCGTTCGGGTTATTTTGCCTGCTGGAAAGCATTTCTTCCCGGTCGTGGAAAATGCTCTGGTGTTGGTGCGCCGGGTCTGATACGATCGCCGAAGTTCACCCCCTGTTGGAGAAATGCTCGATGAAACTTCCTTTCTGTATCGGCGCGGCGGCGATGTTCGCCGGCGCCGCTGTGGCCCAACCGACCGTGCTCGGTGTCGATCCGGTGCAATCCTCGATTGATCTCACCATCACGCTCGACACCGCCCTCGGCAGCCGGACCGATTCCGACTCGTCAACCATCACGGGCCAGATGACCATCGAGCTTGACAGCTACACAGCGCCGACCACGATGACGCTGATTGATTACAACTTTGTCGCCGGCCCCCTGGCATTTACATTCGACTACGGCTTCCTCGGCACCATCAACGCGACCGCCGACAATCTGTCGCTCGGGATGCCCGCGGGTTCGGTGCCCGTCACCGGGCCTGTCGACGGCTCGGGTATGTTCATGCTTGACAATGTTCCGAATCAGACCACGGGCATTGTCAACGTCTCCGGGACCGGGGTTGTGGGCTCGGCGGTCGGCAACTCGACGACCGACCTCTCGACCGTGCCTCAGGATCCGATCCAGATCATCGGGATGGTTGCGGTCAATGCCGGCACGGTGACGGTGACGATTGATGTGCCTCTGGCCGGCACCAACACCGACCCGGACACGGGGGTGACGGTGACGTTCTCGGGCACGGCCACCGTCGTTGCCTCGGGGCCCGTCCCGCCGCCGGTGTGCCTTGCCGACACCAACCACGACGGCGTGCTCACGCCCGCAGACTTCACATCGTGGATCGCGGCTTTCAACAGCGGCGCCTCCGAGTGCGACCAGAACGGCGACGGCTCCTGCGATCCGACCGACTTTACCGCCTGGATCGCCAACTTCAACGCAGGATGTTCCGGATGAATAATGAATACACCAAATCGCTGATCCTGTCGGCGTGCATCGTCGCCCTGGCGGGGTCGGCCTCGGGTTCGGACAAGGTTGTCGCCTCGGCATCGCTCGGCACGCTCGTGGTGCCGACGGCCTCGGGCCTGACCGTCCAGCACACGTTCGCGGGGCTGACCGAACCGATCTCGGGTGTCGGGCTCGCGGGGCGGTATGTCACGCAGTCCGGCGACTTTACAGACGGGCTCGGGCCCTGGTCGCTCGATGTCCGGCTCACCTCCACCGCGCCGGGCGGCAACGTGCTCGCGTGGAACCCGATCGGGGGCGATGTCACCATCGCCGACTACCCGCTTCAGGACGGCACCGGCGGCCTGCCATCGGTCGCGGGCGATGGACAGTGGACCTTCGATTTCGACAGCACCGCGCCGCAATCCAACTGGACCTATCGCATCGACAATGCGGTTGTCTATCTGCTCGCCGAGGCGCCGGATATCTCGTTTTCTTACGACGCACTGCCTGACCCGGCAAACCAGTGGAACAGGCCTTACTACATCGAGGGCGTCTCGGGGCTCGGTCCGGTCGCGTATCACGCGATCGAGTTTACGGTCGATGTCTCCGGCGTCTACGACCTCACGAGCATCCTTTCCAACACCAGCAATCATTTCACGTTTCTGTATCAGGATGGATTCGACCCTGCGCTGCCGCTGCAGAACCTGCTCGACTACGGCCTCGGCAACGGTTTCTCGCCCTTCGGCGATCCGAAGGGCACCTCGCACATCTCGGCGCTGCTGCTCGAAGGCCGAACGTATTTCTGGGTGACGAGCCAATGGTCCAGCACCAGCACGATCGCACAGGCCGGCAACACCATCGTCGGCCCCGGCGTGGTGACGATTGCTGCGGATTGCCCGGCCGACACCAACCACGACGGCTCGCTCACACCGGCCGATTTCACCGCCTGGATCGCAGCATTCAACACCAGTTCGCCGGAATGCGACCAGAACGGCGACGGCAACTGCGATCCGACCGATTTCACCGCCTGGATCGCCAATTTCAACGCAGGGTGCTGAGCCGAAGCTCATATGCCAGAGGACGGAAACCAGGTGGACGTGGAAGTTTGCCGATTTATTATCAGGGGATCGGATGAACTATCGCGCCGGTATCGTATTTACTGCCATGGCCTTGGCGGGGAGCGCCGCGACGCAGCCGGTAAACGAGATTTTTTCGCTCTTGCCCGCCGACAGTGCCGCAGACCAGCAGTTCGGGGAAGAGGTTGATCTCTATAACGGCATTGTCATCGTCGGCGCCAAGGGGTTGCCGAACATAGCCGTGCCGGTGCCCGGCTCGGCCTACCTGTTCGATGCGAGCACCGGGATGGAATTGGTCAAGTTGCCGCTGCCTCTGATCAATGGGCCGGATCAATACCTGCTTGGCGTGGCGATCGGGCCGAGCCGGGCGATGGTTGCCACGCGCAACTGGGCCAATACAGCGGTCTACAACCCGCGCATCTGGCTCTTTGACACGACCGACCCGGCCAATCCGGTCTTCATGCAGCATATTCAGCCGAGCGATGCCACGGTTGCCGACGAGTTCGGTGAGGCCATCGACATCGAAGGGTCGATCGCGGTTGTCGGCGCGCCGTTCAATCGGGTGGCCGGGGTGCCGACCGGCGCCGCATATATTTTCGACACAACCACCGGCACGGAGCTCGGGAAGATCATCGCCAGCGACGGCGAATCAGTCGATCAGTTCGGCTGGTCGGTCGATCTTGATGGAAGCATCGTGCTCATCGGCGCTCGCTGGGAGGATGACAGCGCGCCCAACGGCGGGGCTGCCTATCTCTTCGACATCTCGGACCCTGCCAACCCCATCGAGCTCGCCAAGCTCGTGCCGCCGATGGGCGATCAGAATGATTACTTCGGGTATGAAGTCGCGATCTCGGGCAATACCGCTGCGGTCGGCGCGATCTTCGACGATGACATCGGGTTCGATTCCGGCGCGGTGTATGTCTACGACATCTCCACCCCTTCCAGCCCGGTCCTGGTCAAGAAGCTGTTTGCCGGCGATGGCGATCCGACGGATGACTTCGGGTGGTCGGTCGCAATGGAGGGGGCCACGCTGCTCGTCGGCTCGCGCACGGATGATGACATCTTCCCCGGCGCCGGCTCGGCCTACCTCTTCGACATCACCGACCCGGCCAACCCGATCGAGGTCGCCAAGTTCGTTCCGAGCGATACCGGCGCCAACGACACCTTCGGCTGGTCCGCCGAGCTTGAAAATGATGTCGCGATCATCGGCGCTTCGCTGGCCGACTCGCCCCTGCTCAACGCGGGCGCCGCCTACATCTTCGACGCCACGCTTCCCGGCCCGCCCTGCCTGCCTGATGTCAACCACGACGGCATGGTGACGGCAGCCGACTTCTCCGCGTGGATCGCCGCGTTCAATGCCGGGGCTCCGGAATGCGACCAGAATGGCGACGGCAACTGCACCGCAGCCGACTTCTCCGCGTGGATCGCCAACTTCAACGCCGGGTGTTGAATCGGCTCATTCGCTCTTGAGCCACGTTGCCGGGAGGAATTCGTACCGGTTTCCGCCTCGCTTGACGACTCTGGGCACGATGTAATCCATCCTCGGCTCAAAGCCGAGCTTCGTCGCGGGCAGCTCCTGGATCTTGCCGTCGACCACGGTGAATCCGAATCGGCGGATCAGTTGATTGTCAGACTTTCGGCTCACGTTCAGGGAATAGGTGCCGTCCTTGGTCCACTCCTCGATTGTCAATGCCTCGGCATTGGGTGAGTGTCGTTCATCGTGCGGCTTGTAGATCTTCGAGTCCACATGGCGGTAGTGCTCGTTCGAGATGTATCCCTGCGTGCGCTTGGAATGGCCGATGACCTCGCCATCGCGTTCGAGCGTCACAAAGAACATGTCTTTGTCCTTGCCCTCCGCAAGATCGCGCGAGCCGACCCAGAAGTTCAGTTGCGGCCAATCGGTGTCGTTTGTTTGACCCATGGTCAGAAACCCATACACGCCCCACAGGCCGTAGTAGCGGTAGGTCTTTTCCGGGTTGAACGGGTCATCACCGGCGGAGGTTTCTTCGAGCACGACCGGCAACCGCGACGCGATCTCGCCATCGATGATGAACACGATGTTGTACACGCCCGGCTCGGTCAGCGTCACATCGGCGGGCCCCTGGACCATGGCCTTGGCGAAGACACCCTCGCGGAAGCGGTAGTCCTCGAAGAAGGGGAAGTTCTTGATGACCGTGCCGTCGGCGTCGGTGACGGCCACGCTTGCCTTGAACGTGTCCTTGGGCGCAAAGGCGATGTCATACTCATCCAGCCGGATCAACCCGTTGGACTGGTCGAAGTATGTGCCGAACATCGAATCGAGCGTCACCGCGGGCCGAGGCCCGGCCTTGGCTTCGGGCTTGGGGGCCGGCGCATCGTCTTGGGCGAGAGCAGGATGCCACGCCAGGCACGATACGGCGACACAGACAGATACCAAATTCTTGAGCATTGGGTTCTCCTTCAGGGCCGAGTCTATTGCGGATGGTTCCGTCCGATCACCGAGCACCCGCCATTTTCCGCCTTTGTCCTGACGGCCTGCGGGAAATCCCTGCACATCAGGTTTCTTTCCGGTCCTCATCGGCGACAAAATGACCAAGATCATCGAAAAAGACTCGCGTTTGGGACCCGATGCAATAGACTACACGTAGGTCCGTTGTATGAACGGTCGGTTCGGCTGGTCCGGTCGCGGGGGCGACCGATGCCGGCCGGGGCACCGAAAAAGAAGAGAGGAGTCCGGGGATGCGAGTGCTGTCCGTGTCGGTTCGTATGGTGTGCTGTTCCGTGGTGGCTTTGTCTGCCGGGTTGATGATCGGCGAGGCCTCGGCTGCCCAGCCGGATGTGTCCATGACGCTTCCATCCGTGCCGGTACCACCCGAGAACCCGATTACCGAAGAGAAGCGAATCCTCGGAAAAATTCTCTTTTGGGACGAACAACTCTCGAGCGACAACACCATGGCCTGCGGCACATGCCATATCAACACCAGTGCCGGCGCCGACCCGCGTTTCAATATCAACCCCGGCATCGACAACATTTTCGGCACATCCGATGATATCGCCGGCTCGCTCGGTGTTGTCGCGTCCGACGCAAATGACGACTACGAATCCAATCCCGTTTTCGGCCTGAACAAGCAAGTGACGGGCCGGGCGGCCAACCCGACCATCAACGCCGCCTACGCCTTTGATCTCTTTTGGGATGGCCGGGCTCTGACCCAATTCACCGACCCGATGACCGGCGTGGTTGCCATCGCCAGTGGTGGCGGGCTCGAAAGTCAGGCCGTCGGCCCACCCACAAGCACCGCCGAGATGTCCCACGCCGACCGCGACTGGGTCACCATCTCCGCCAAGATCGCCAATTCGCGCCCGCTGGCGCTGGCGACCGACCTCACGCCCGACATGGTCGCCGCCCTCGCGGCCAACCCGACCTATGCCGATCTGTTCACCAACGCCTTCGGCGATCCGACCATCAACTCGCAGCGCATCGCCTTTGCCATTGCCACCTATGAGCGCACACTCATTGCGGATCAGACGCCCTGGGACGACTTCATGGCCGGCAACAACAGCGCCATGACTCCGATGCAGATCCAGGGTTGGAACATCTTTCAGAATGTCGGGTGCGCGTTCTGTCACACGCCGCCTCTGTTCACCGATCAGGCGTTCCGCAACATCGGGCTCAGGCCTCTGCTCGAAGACATCGGCCACGAGGCGGTGACAGGCAACCCCGCCGACCGCGCCAAGTTCAAGGTCCCGACGCTGCGCAACAACGGGCTCAAACGCACGTTCATGCACAACGGCCAATTCGATGACGTCCAGCAGGCCGTCGCGTTCTATGTCGGGCCTCAGCCCTTCCCGGGCAATCTCGATCCCTTCATGGCTGCCGTCACCATCAACGGCATGCAGGTCACGCCGGTCACGGAGTTCATCCGCAACGGCCTGACCGACCCGCGCGTCGCCGCCGGCACCTTCCCCTTCGACCGACCGACCCTCCGCTCTGAGCTTCCCGCCAATCCGGCGCTGATCACCGCGGGCGATGACAACGGCACCGGGACCATCCCGACCATGATCGCCAACGTCCCGCCGAACGCGGGCAATGCCGGCTTCAAGGTTGGTGTCACCGATGTCGCCGAGGGCGCCTCGTTCACGCTCAACATCTCATCGACGCCGCCCGTCGCGGGTGTGATCACGCCCGACAGCACGATCGGGCCGCTGACCGCCACCGCAGGCTCCGGGGCCGCACCGGCCGCCACCGCGCACTGGCCCATCCCCGACGACCCGGCGCTCGACGGCACCATCGTCTACTTCCAGTGGGTCGATGACGCGACCGGCGCTCTCTCGCCGGTTGCCGAGGCCACCATCTTCTGTGGCACGGGCGGCTGCTCGCCCGTCTGCCTCGCCGACATCAACAACGACGGCATGCTCACCTCGGCCGACTTCACCGCGTGGATCGCGGCGTTCAACGCCGGCAACCCCGCCGCCGACCAGAACGGCGACGGCCTGATCACACCGTCCGACTTCAACGCATGGATCGTCAACTTCAACGCCGGCTGCCCGTAACCGCTGCAGCGGTCGGGCCGGAAACCCTCACCGCCGGCGACGAATGACCATACACCCCAAACCGAGCAGCGCAATGCTGCCCGGGGCGGGGATGGTTAGGACATAGGCTTCGACCCGGCCGCCCTCCCAACTGCTGTGGCGGGCGCTGCCGACGAAGCGGGTGCCGTCGGCTGACACATCCTGCACGCTCAGCAGCGTCCAGCCATCCATGTCGATGCCGAAGCTCTCGGCGTAGTCGATCAGCGGGATCGGCATGCCCTGATCAAGCCAGACAACATAGCCGGCACTGGCAACTTCGCCGATGATGACCGAGCCGTCGGCATTCATGCCTCTGACCGAGCTCAGTTCGTCGGGAATCAGTGTGGGCAACTCAATCGGACCGGTCTGCGGAGTCCAATACGTTGCTCTCGGGCCGAGCCGGAGTGTTTCTCCCGCCATGAACGTCGCATCATCATTGGCATAGAACATCCCATCGGCGTTCGGCAGCATCTCGAAACCTGTCGATTCTGAATACAGCCACGTGCCCGAGGCAGACCGCCCGATGATCCGGCCATCCGGCAGAACACGAAAGGCGTTGCTTTGCTCCTGCTCATCACCCGGGCTCGGCAGCGGCAACGCCTGGAGCCCGCCCTGCGGCGTCCACTTCACCGCGCGAAACAGATTCGCGCCGAACTTCGTGAACCCCACCGCACTGACGCCCACCGCGAGCCCATCGTCGGTGATGAAGCCGACCCGCGTTGTAAATTTCCCACCCGGCAACGCACCGACGCTCACGCTTCCTGTGGTTTCTGACCACACAAAGCCCATCGCGCCCTGCCCGTTGTTCTGGCTGTACGACCCGGTGATGTAGCGCCCAGTCTGTGAGACGCCACCTCCGACAAAGTTCGTTCCATCCGGAACAGTCGGAAGCTCCTGCAGGCCAATATCCGCTGTCCAGCGAAAGGCACCGCTTGATGCCAATCCACCGGTGCCCGCGAGTCCGACAACCGTAGAACCATCTCTGGAGATGGATGTGGGATGGCTCGTATTGCCGCCATTGGCAAATGTACCAAGTGTTAGGAACGAGGCTTGCGACAGGGCCGTGGACGCCATCAGCGATCCGGTCACACCAAGGATCAGGCTCGGGTGGGTCATGGCGGCGTCCTCCTTCGGGGTCGGGGCGGCACATCGCCCCGACACCACTCTGGTTCGACGCGGCCCCGGCCGGTTGGTTCCAAAGCCGACCCGATTTTTCGCTGATGTGTTACGCGTGAATCACCCGGCCATCCGCATCCAGCGCGGCCTCGTGCAGGCCTTCGTACATCGTCGGGTGCGCGTGGACCGTGTTGATCAGGTCCTCGGTCGTTGCTTCGAGCCGGCGGGCGAGGCTCATCTCGCCGATCAGTTCCGTCGCCTGATCGCCCATGATGTGCGCCCCGAGGATCTCGCCGTGGGGTAGCCCCTTGATGATCTTGACGAAGCCCTCGGTGTGCGCCCCGGCGATGGCCTTGCCCAGCGCGCTGAACGGGAACTTGCCGACTTCGTAGTCCGTCCCCTTCTTCAGCCCGTTGGCCTTGAGCGCCTGCTCGGTCAGCCCGACGCTGGCGACCTGAGGCTGGCAGTAGGTGCAGCCGGGGATCACCGAATAATCCATCGGGATTGGCTCGTGATCGAGCTTGCCCGCGCGGAATGCGATCCGCTCGACGCACAGAATCGCCTCCTCGCTGGCGACATGCGCCAGCCAGGGCGGGCCGATGACATCGCCCACCGCGTACAGCCCGTCGATGTTGGTCTTGTAGTCATAGACCGCATCTGTCTGCGGGTTGTTTGGGATGTAATCTGTTTTGATGTGGTCTTTGACGATTTCCAGCCCGAGCGAATCGTCGAACAGGCCGTCGTACCGGCCCTTGACCCCGATGGCGACGAGCACGCGGTCGGCTTCGAGGGTCTCGGCCTTGCTCTCGTCGGCCTTGCCGTCCTTGAAGGGCGCGACCGTCACCTTCACGCCGGATTTGGTTTTCTCGACCTTGGTGGTGATGGTGCTGGTCCTGATGTTGAAGCCGTCTTTTTTCTTATAATGCTTCTCCATCGCCTTGGAGACGTCGGCATCCTCGACGGGCAGGATGCGGTCCATCATCTCGATGACCGTCACCTCGGTCCCGAAGCAGTGGTAGAAGTAGCCGAACTCCATCCCGATCGCGCCCGAGCCGACGACGATGAGTTTCTTGGGTTGTTCCGTGTTGAACATGGCTTCGCGGGCGCCCCAGATCCGGTCGCCGTCGTAGGGCGCTCCCGGCAGGTCGCGCGCCACCGCGCCCGTGGCGATGATGATGTTGTCCGCGGTGATTATTTCAACCGCCTTGCCGATCGTCGTCGGTGCCACGGTCATCTCGTCCTGCACGGTGCACTCGCTGATCTCGACCCGGCAGGGCTGGTTTCCCTTGCGTCCGGAGAGGATCTTGGCGTTGGCCTGGAAGTGGGTGATCTTGTTTTTCTTGAAGAGGTAGGCGATGCCGTTGTTGAGCTTGCCGGCGACATCCCGGCTCCGCCCGATGACTTTGTCCCACTCGACCCCGATATCGCCCCCGATCTTGAGCCCCCAGAGCTCGTGGTGGGCGAGTTTCTCCATGAGCTCGGCGTTGGTCAGCAGGGCCTTGGAGGGGATGCACCCCCAGTTCAGGCAGACCCCTCCGAGCTTGGACCGCTCGACGCAGGCGACCGTGTAGCCGAGCTGCGCCGCCCGGATCGCGCCGACATACCCGGCGGGCCCGCCGCCGATGACCACGATATCAAAGTGCTTGTCCGCCACGGTTGGGTCCTTTCGTGTCATACACCAGCCGACAATCGGCCGGGAGTGGGGGTGATGATAGCTCGGCGAACCCGACACATGCTCGGCCCGGCATCTGCCTCGACCGCAACGATCCAATTCTGGGCGGACATCTCATATCGGGAGGGAGATCCGCTCGTGGGTTGCCCCCAGAGGAGAACCCAAGTGTTGAAACGAACTTTGTGTGGTGCCGCTGTCGCGTGTGGTCTGGCCCAGTCGGCCTCAGCAACCCCGAGGGAGGTCCAGATCCGGTCCATCGACTTTGAGAACAGCATCGTCGAGATCTTCAGCTTCTCATCCGAGACCGAGGACCTCACGGGCTGGAGGCTCTGCACGCACGATGACGACCAGGTCCGTCAATACACCTCGCCCATGGCGCCAAGAACCATCAGCCCCGGACAGTCCATCTATCTCTACTGGAACAACGATGCACCCGGCGGCGACCCGGATCGCATCAACATCGCCGACCTCGGAGGCTTTTTCGCCGGCCCGCTCGACCGCGGACCATTCTCCATCGGTCTCTACTTCCCGGGCCATGATGGTATCGTTATGTTCAGCGATCCGTTTGACATGATTGACTCCATCCAATGGTCGATCGACGGCCTCGACAACAACTCCGCCGACGAGCGCTCAGACGAGGCGGAACTCGCAGGCCTCTGGATCGACCAGTCTCTTTGGATCGCCACCACGCCGGTCTCGCTCTCGATCATGCTCACCGATGCCACCGGCGGCTTGCTCCACGGGCCGAAGAACTATCAGGTCAACGAACCGGTGGTTTGCCTTGCCGATACCAACCACGACGGGATGGTGACCCCCGCGGACTTCACCGCATGGATCGCCGCCTTCAACGCCGATGCTCCGGAGTGCGACCAGAACACCGATGGCCAATGCACCCCAGCGGATTTCACCGCGTGGATTGCCAACTTCAACGCCGGTTGCGGCTGATCCCGTCGGCGACGGCACTCAGTCCGGCACCGAAACGAACGTCGGCGCCCGATACCGCCCGCCGGGGACATGAAGCCGCTCCAGCAGCGTCGTCCGTACATAGATGAGCCTGGCTTGACCGCCCTCCGTGCGGATCGTCGCCGACAGCAGCACATGATCCGGCGAGCACAACTCAACGTGGGTCATCATCGGTTCATCGACAAAGCTCGGGCGGACCTCACCCAGCGGGATCGGGTGTACCCGTCCCGTCGCGGGGTCGGTCAATTCGGCGACCGGAGATGCGGCGCGATCGAACACCACCCGCAGCATCACGGGCCGGCGAGAGCGTGATTCCGGGAACACATCCGGCCGGGCTCTGACCATCGTCCGGCGGTCGATCGCCCACTCGATCGCACCCCGGCGCAGCGGTGCGCCCAAGGCCTGCTCGCCGGGTTGGCTCTGGATCGTCGTCATCGGTCAAGCCCGGTCAGCAACTGGGCCGCCAGCTCGAGCCCCGAGCCGGACGGGCTGATGAACCGATGGCTCAGCCGTTCCATGGTCTGGAGAAACGTGAGCATCTCATCGAGTCGGCGCTGGTGCGCCAGCAGATCCTCCTGCGCCGCATCCGATCCCTCATCCGGCGCCGGCGAGGCATCGCGGATCTCGAACAGCGTCGCCAGCAGCGGCTCCACCTCGCGCTTCATCCGCTCGCGCACGATCGAACGGAACATCGACCACACATCCTGATCCGCCTCGAAGTATTCCTTGCGATCGCCCCGCTTGTGCGTTCGGCTGATGATGCCCCAGTCCACAAGCGCCCGGATCGACATCGATGCATTGCCCCGCGAGATCTGGAGCCGATCCATGATCTCGTCCGTGTTCATCGGCCGACCCGTGATGTACAGCAGCGCGTGCGCCTCGGCCATCGTCCGGCTGATCCCCCACGCGCCGGCCATCTGACCCCACGAAGCCACGAAACGGTCCTGCGCCTCGATCAGTTTCTGCATGTGTTCGGCATCCGCGCCCATCGCCGCATTATGCGCCGATCCACGCTTCCCGTCGAGTGGTTGTTTCAGAATGTTTTGAAACCAACGGGCCTCAGGCTCCGTTTCGGCGCTCAGAACATGATGTCCGCCAGCCCCGCCAGCCCGAGCACGACACTCGCCAGGCCGTTGAACGTGAAAAACACCATCGAAAGACCGGCCTTGCCCCGGGCCGCCAGCACGATGTGCTCCGCGATCAACAGCCCGGCCAAAGGCACAAGACCTCCAACCGCGAAAATCTCCCCGAACCTCGGCTCAGATTGCCATGCCCAGACCATGAACCCGAGGGCCGCTGCATGGCACACCCGGCTGATCCAGATCGCCCCGCGCCAACCCAGCCTCGCCGGCACCGAGTTGAGCCCGGCCTGACGATCGAAGTCAATGTCCTGCAGCGCGTAAATCATGTCGAAGCCTGCCACCCAGAACAGCACAAAGCCCGCGATCGCCCAGACCGTCACCGATGAAGACAGGTACGCGGGATTGATCGCCAGGGCCGCTGCCAGCGGGCTGACCGCCAGCGCCGCGCCGAGAAAGAGGTGGCACAGCGCGGTGAAGCGTTTGGTGTAGCTGTAGAGCGCGATGAACCCGAGCACGGGCAGGCTCAGCACCGCGGGCCACGGGTTGTCCAATACGGGCCAGAACGCCGAGGCCGCGGCGACAAAGACACCGGCGCTGGCCAGCGCCATCATCCAGCCGTCGCGCACCGAGAGCCTGCCGCTGGCGATCGCGCGATTGGCGGTGCGCGGGTTGCCGGCGTCGATCTTCGCGTCGGCGAGTCGATTGACCAGCATCGCCCACGTCCGCGCTGAGACCATGCAGACCACGATCAACGCAAACTGGAGCGCCACCCGTCCCGCGCCGAGCGATGGATCAACCGCCAGCGCCCCGCCAAGAATCGCAAAGGGCAGCGCAAAGACGCTGTGCGCCAGTTTGATGTCGATCGCAGCGAGCGCCAACCTCGAAGGCTTCGGATTGATCGCGCTCTCCATGCCGAGAGGATATCCCGGGTTCTTGGGTCTCAGCACCCTTCGTTGAACGCCGCGATCCACGCCGGGAAGTCGGCGGCATTTAGCACGCCATCGCCATTGACATCCGCCTGCATGTCGCCGTTGGCGAAGTTGAGCATCCAGGCCTCGAAGTCCGAGGCCGTCACAGCGCCGTCGTTGTCCTGATCGGCGTGGCACACGAGTTCGGTGCCATAGAACCGCAGGGCGAACGAGTCGAAGGTGTGCGTGTCGTCGGCGGCAAGGTCGGCGATGTTCAGGGTCCACGTCCCGGCTGCATCCTCACCCCAGTGGCGCACGCTGTAGAACGTATGGTCGATGACATCGACGCTGTTGAAGTGCTGCGTGGCGATGATCGAGTCTGTCCCGTCCGGGCTGGTGAGTGTGATCTGGAGATCGCCGATGTAGGTGCCGTGCGCATCGACATCAATGGCGACCTGCTCGACGGTCATGTGCTCGGGAATGTCAATGCTCGCGGAAAATCCCGCGGGGTCGTTGTCGGGGATGGGGTGGTTGACGGTCACCATCCCGGCATCGAGGAAGGTGCTTGGCGCGACGGGTGTCCAGTTCTTGGCCGCCGCGACCATGGCCGCCGCATCGAGCTGCCCGAAGCCGTAGTTGTGGTTGATGCTCAGGCCCGCTCCGTTGGTCGTCCAATCCGGGTCTGAGGTGTCCACCGGCTTGGCGGTCTCGACGATGAGCTGCTGAACATCGCGCCATGTGAGGTCGGGGTTGGCTTCGAGGCACAGCGCGATCGCGCCGGCGGCCAGCGGCGAGGCGGAGCTTGTCCCGCCGAAGTTGAACGTGTAGTTCGCCGGGTTGTTCGAGGTCGGGATGCGAGGCGCCACGATGCCTCGCCCATCGCCATCCGAATACGTCACCGCCATCAGCGCCGATCCGCGTTCGCTGTAGGAAGCGCGCCGGCCGAGTGTGGTGATCGCCCCGATGGCGATGGTGTAGACGCTCGCGGCGTATGGGTCGTATTCGACGCGGTCGTTGGTTGAGCCGTTGCCGCCCGCCCAGACGAAGATCGTGCCCTTGCCGTCGCGTCCTGTTGTCACAGCCTCGCGCAGGGCATCCGTCTCGATCGGTGAGATCGACCACAGAAACCCCGTGTCGTTCGGGCCCCACGAGTTGTTCTTGATGTCGTTGATGTCGTTGCGGAATGTGAACGTATTGGCGTTGAAGACCGGATCGCCCGACGGGCTGAAGTAGAGTCGGCTGAAGGTCGAGCCATAGGCGATGCCCGCTGCCCCTTCCTGATTGTTGCCCGAGGCGACCGCCACACCCGCGACGGATGTCGCGTGGCTGCTGAGCCCGCCGGACTGCGAGCCCGCGCCCATGTGCTTGCCGGCAAGATCCGGGTGCGCGGTCCATGTTCCGCCGTCGACGATCCCGATGTTGACGCCGGCGCCGGTCACGCCCAGATCCCAGGCGGCCTCGGCATTGATGTCGTTGCCCGCATTGTCCTCGTTGAACAGGTGCCACGCATTGGCGTAGAACGGATCATCCAGCGGCGTGCGCTCGACCGCCGGCGTGCGCATCTCGACCGCAGCGCGCGACACACCCGCCACATCGGCGAGCTGATCGACCAGCGCCGACGCCTCGGCAACGCTGGATGTCGTCACAACGACATACCCGGCCGGCGCGGGCAAAACGTCATACCCCGCATCGCGCATCGCCGCGACCACGCCCGCATCCGCCTTGAGGATCACGCGGTCCGTGATGGTCAGGCTCGGCTGAGGTGTCGGCGCTTTGCCGGGTGAATGGTCCACAAGGCTCGCCCGGCTTTGGGCCAGCTCCGGCGTGTCGATCAACAGTTCGACCCGGCCAAGCGTCGTGCGCACGGTGGCGCGATCCGCGGGCTGCGGCGAGGGCAACGCGACCTGACCCGCTGCGGTGCCCGACAGAATCAGGGTCAACATGATGAGAGCGTGCTGTCGGCAGCGCATGGTCCGTGTCTCCGGTTGATATCCGTGCAATCGGGCCGGCGCAGGTGCCGGCCCTTGGTTGTCTGTACGTCCAAGTGTGCGCCGGAGTTGCCGGGGGTGCCAGAGGATTCCGGGCGATTCAGGTCTTTTCCCGGGCAGATGATGCATTGAAAGACCGGCTTGGCTGTGGTTCGGTCCGATCAGACTGCTGGGTCGAAACCCGAACATATCAAGAACATGGTGTCGATCCGTTGCCGATCGGGTTCAGGGGCAGGGCACGAGGATGATGCCGGCTTCGATATCGGATTGGAGCTGGTCGCCCGGCGTGCTGAGCCCGCCCGGCGCGGGGCAGTCCGAGCCGCCGGTGACGCTGAAGCGATAGGTGTCGTCGGCGTACTCCGAATCGAAGACGACATCGGGGTTGCCCTTTGCCAGGGCGCATTTGACGGTGCCGGGGGCTGGTCGCAGCCGCCACTGGCCGGCGTCGAAGCGTTGGCCGGTCAGGGCGTGGACCACGAGTTCGCGCGAGGCGTCGAGTTCGGATTCGGTTGCTTCGAGGTAGAAATCCGTCGAGCGATCGACCCAGGTGCTGCTGCCCTCGGGCAGGTGTTCGACGATCATGTGGATGGGCGCCGCCTCGACGAAGGCGGGGCCATAGAGCCGGACCACAACGCGGACGAGCTGGTGCTGCGCGTCCAGTTCGATGACCTCGTTGTGCTTGGGGAAGGATTCGGTGGCGTGGAAGTTGAAGGGTGCGATCCCGATGGCGCCGCCGCCCATCGAGTCGAACGAATCGGGATAGAACCGCGAGTTCTGGGTGATGACGAAGGGGTTGGTGGAGCCGACGGTGACGGTCGCCGGCTCGGGGAAGTCGTTGATATTGCCCGAGCCGATGACAATCTGCCCGGCGAGCCCCTGCTCGGCGCCGATGCGGATCTCGCCGGCGGGCAGCGATGGGTTGTTGCGGAACATGGCGCGCGTCGTGATCGAGGCGTAGGTGGTCAGCGAACCGGCGATGTCGATCTCCGGGCCCGATGGGTTTTCATTTCTGATGCCATTGACAAACCGAACGGCTGCATTGAGATCGCCCGCGATGGAAACCTTGCACGGCGCCACGCTCCACCCGCCGAAGCCCGTCAGCGAGCGAGCGACCAGCGAACCCGAGAAATCGCCGGTGCGTGTGGTCAGCCCGGCGAGGAATCCCGGTTGGGATGGTTCGAGTTCGAGGTCGATGTCGGCGAAGATTTCGTCGGCCTCGATTAGGCGCACGGAACCGGCGGTGTCGATGTCCACGGTCGAGTTGGCAGTCCCGATGGTTCCATTGACGATGAGGGTGTCGAGGGCAAATGTGCCGCGCGGGGCGCTGGCGTAGATCACCGGCCGACCCGCCGAGCCGAGGTTTCCATCGACCATGATCGACTCGATCCCGCCATCCCGGCTGACGACGGTTGCGTTGAGGTCTTGTCCGGTGTGGATGGACCCGATCCCGCCGGTGTAGGCGGCGATGGGTGCCTGTGGTGTGATGTTTCCACCGACTTCGATCGCGCCGAGTTTGGGCGATGGCGACGCGAGATCGCCCCAGTGGATGACGGGGGCATCGAGATCATCGAGGATATCGAGGCGGACGATCTCGTGGGCCTCGATGCCGGGACCGGTGATGGTCCGGGTGAAGACCTGGATGCGAGATTGTCCCGAGGCCAGGATGCCGCCGAGGGCTCGGCAGGCCCGGCCCCCTGCCGGAGCCGAGGGATCGATGTCCGGGGTGGCGGGGCGTGAGATGAAGATGGTGGGGGCCTCGGTGTCGTCGGCGACGATGGTGACCAGCCCGATGTCGGTGGTGGCCGGCTCATCGGAAAAAATGCGGATGGTGGCGTCGCCGGGGTGTGAGATCGTCAGGTCTGAGCCGGAGACGAGCCCGGGTTCGCCGGCGATGCGGTTCGGGAAGCCGGAAAGCGGGGTCCACGAGGCGGTCTGCGGGTTGTAGGCCTCGACATAGATGCCCTGTCCGAGCGCACTGTGGGCCATGGCGATCGAGGCGACGGCGATGGTGGTCTTGGTCTTCATGTTTCCGGGTCTCCGTTTGGGTCGAAGATGCCCCGGTTCGGGTCGGCCGCGAGCGGGAGCCGGGAGAAACCACGTTTGATTGATCCGGGGAGATGGTATCGTGCGGGCTGGGTAATCTGGCGATCAGGAAAAACGGACCTTGGTGGGTTGTCGTTGACCGGCGAAGGTGTCGGGCTAGGATCGCTTCCCATGGGGGCGGTGGGTCCCGGTGGTGGCAGGTTGCCGCTGTAGCTCAGTGGTAGAGCGCACCCTTGGTAAGGGTGAGGTCGTGAGTTCAACTCTCACCAGCGGCTTGTGACAGGAACGCCGAGACGGTGGCGTTCTCGGGACCTATGCTTCTCGCGGAGCGGTCGGTCCGTCGGTGGCGGATCGGCATTCCCTTCGGCTCGTCTGTGGGTTGAGGCGTCGGGGATAGGCTTGATATGGTTTTCGGTCCGGTTCGGCGTGGTCCCTTGTCGGGGCTTCGGCGGTTTCCGGGTTGTGTGAGAATGGTTCCGGGCGGCGTTCGTCCGGACCGAGGCAGAACGATCGTTCGCAGCGGCGGGTTGGCCAGGTGTGTCGGCCCGGTTCGCTACCGGATTTTGGAGGTTTCAGGCTATGGCCAAGGGTGTATTTGAGCGCACCAAGCCGCACGTGAACGTGGGCACCATCGGTCACATCGACCACGGGAAGAGCACACTCACGGCAGCGATGGTTGCACGGGCAGCAGCAAAGGGTATGAGCGAGGCAAAGAGCTACGCCGAGATCACCAAGGGTGGTACGGTCCGTGACTCGAACAAGACCGTGACGATCCACTCGTCGCACTGCGAGTATGAGACGGCCAACCGTCACTACGCGCACGTCGATTGCCCCGGACACGCCGACTTTGTGAAGAACATGATCACCGGTGCCGCCCAGATGGACGGCGCGATCCTGGTGGTTGCGGCGGACTCGGGCCCGATGCCGCAGACCCGCGAGCACGTGCTTCTGGCGCGTCAGGTGGGTGTGCCCTACATCGTGGTGTTCATGAACAAGATTGATCTTGTTGATGATGAGGAGCTGGCGGACCTGGTCGAGATGGAGATCCGCGAGCTGCTCGACAAGTACGAGTTCCCGGGCGACGACACGCCGATCATCCGCGGGCAGTCCAAGGCCGCCCTTGAGAACCCGGAAGATGACGAGATCTGCAAGCCGATCGACGAGCTTTTCGATGCTCTTGATTCCTACATCCCCGAGCCGGAGCGTGAGGCCGACAAGCCCTACCTCGTGGCGGTCGAGGATGTGTTCTCGATCAAGGGTCGCGGGACGGTCGCCACGGGCCGGATCGAGCGCGGCGTGGTCAAGGTCGGCGATGAAGCCGAGATCGTCGGCTTGACCCGTGAGACGACCAAGTCCACGGTGACCGGTGTCGAGATGTTCAACAAGACGCTCGATCAGGGCATGGCCGGGGACAACGTCGGTATCCTGCTCCGCGGTGTCGAGAAGAACATGGTCTCCCGCGGGCAGGTGATCTGCAAGCCGGGGTCGATCTCGCCGCACACCAAGTTCAAGGGTCAGGTGTATGTGCTGACCAAGGACGAGGGCGGTCGGCACACGCCGTTCTTCTCGAACTATCGCCCCCAGTTCTTCTTCCGCACGACGGATGTGACGGGGTCGATCAACCTGCTCGGCGGCGCGGAGATGTGCATGCCGGGCGACAACATCGAGGTCGAGGTAGATCTCGGTGACAAGCCGGTCGCGATCGAGGAAGGACTGCGTTTTGCGGTTCGTGAGGGTGGCCGGACCATCGGGTCGGGCACCGTCACCGAAGTGATCGAGTAAGCACGGGCACCGGATACCGGTGCACGGCAATGACTTTCCCGGTCCGCTCGTGAAAGCGGGCGGATCGGCTTCTTTTTCCGGTTTCGGCGCTCGGGCGGTGGGCCCGGCGACGGACAGGACTGAAATGGGGAGCCCCGATGGCCAAGAAGAAGACAGCCCGCGAGAGCGTGTGGCTCCAGTGTACGGAGTGCGGCGACCTGAACTACCGCACCTCGGTCAACACCAAGGGTGGGATGCCCGAGAAGCTCAAGGATGGAATCAAGAAGTATTCCCCGAGGCTGCGCAAGCATACCACACACAAGATCAAGCGGAAGTGAGCGTCGTGCCGGTGCGCCGATCGACACGGGCGACAGACGATGCGGGGCGGGGGTCCGCGCTTCTCTGGTTCGTTCCTCTGGAGGTTTGGGTGCCCGGCTCGTTGAAACGCCAGTAGCTCAATTAGGTAGAGCAGCGGATTCCAAATCCGCAGGTTAGGGGTTCGATTCCTCTCTGGCGTGTTCGTGTGGGCCGATTGATTCGGGCTGCCACTCAGGATTGGGATTGACCATGAACATCGGTATCTACAAACCGGGTCAGGGCTATTGGGTGCGGGTGCTGTCGGCCGTCTTTCTCGGCTCGCTGGTGCTCTCGGGTGCGATGTGGGGCTGGTCGCAGGCGGGTGCGTTTACGCCTCCGACGCCGACGTGGGAGGTCGATCTGGCCGCCGTCCGGGGCGAGTTCACGCCCGGCGCACAGGTGAACCTTCTGGCTCCGGGCGACACGGCC
>DRKT01000172.1 GCA_011053195.1 Phycisphaerales bacterium
ATGGCGGTTGATGATCCGCGTTGGCTCATGGCGAACCCGAGCAGGCTGATCCTGTACGGATCGGCGTGAAGATGGACCTCGCCCCCGCCGCCGATGTTGGGCGAGTCGATGTTTAGTTCGAGCGTCGGCGTGATCGGTCCGCCGCCGAGGGCGACATCACCGCCGGGTGAAACGTACCAGACAACCGGCTCGACCTGGACGCGCCAGCGCGGACCCGCTGCCGGTTCGTAGTGACCGGCGAAAAACCCCTGGGGCGTCGGATTGGCCGGTTCCGGCTTGGGATCGCCGACACCCTGCGCCGGGGCCCGTCCACCGATCATCAGCACCACCAACACCATCCAGCGAACCACGCACCGCTCCTCCGGCGACGACAACGACGCCCGCAGAGGGTACCGTCCTCATGGAGCACCCGCGATGTCGGCAAAACAGCCCCAACCCGAGTCATTCCGAGACGATCCGGCGTCGCCGGGCGAGGTCCGGCTTGGGGTCGGTGTCGTGGTGCCGGGGTCGGTGATGCGATTTTCGTACGCATCGAGCTCGGGGCCGGGGGGTCAGAACGTCAACCGGCGCTCGACCAAGGCCAGGCTCCGGGTGTGGGTGCGTGATCTCGGGCTCAGGCCCGGGGCCGAGCAGCGGTTGATCTCCCGGGCAGGGGCCCTGGTGACATCGGAGGGCGAGTTGATCATCGTCTCCGATTCGAGCCGGAGCCAGCGGGCCAACAGGCAGGCATGTCTGGATCGGCTTCGGGAGTTGGTGGCGTGGTCGATTGTTCCGCCGAAGGTCCGCCGACCAACCCGGCCGACACGAGGCAGCACGGAGCGCCGGCTCAAGGCCAAACGGATCCAGTCCGAACGGAAGTCGAGGCGACGGGATGGGTTCGATGGGTGAGCTGGTTCTGGCGATAGAAACAAGCAACCCCTCAAGTGGGGGAGAACCCGGCGTGGCCTTGGGCGAGCTCAGCGCTGGTGGCGTCCGGAAGATCGGGATTGAACCGATCGGCCCCGGACAGCGGCACGATGATCTGCTGATGCCGGCGATCGACCGGGTCATGCGCGGGGCGGGGCATTCGCCGGGCGAATTGGATCGCATCCTGTGCTCGGTCGGGCCCGGCGGATACACGGGCCTGCGGATCGCCACCGCGGCTGCCAATGTTGTGGCACTGGCGACCGGAGCGCGACTCTTCGCGGTCCCGTCGGCCTGGGTCGCAGCAGCGGCAGAACCGGGCGACAAGCCGATCGCCGTCGCTCTGGCTTCCAAGGGCGAGACATGTCACCTGACCCGGTTTGAGCGTCCCGGCGAACCCGGTGATGCCGGGCGGCTGATCGGTGCCGCGGCCATTCAATCCCTTGATGTGGGTGTGTTGATCGCGGATCGGTTTCTCCCGGAGTCGATCCGCGAGGCGTGTGTCAAATCGGACATTGAAATCCGGGAACCAAAGCTCTCTCCGGGCGTCTTACTTGGTTTGGCCGGGATCGGCCTGGAACGGAGCGTGGGCTCGCTGGCCCCCTTGTATGGGCGAGAAGCGGAGGCGATCGTTCGGTGGCGTGAGCTTCATGGTGATGGATAATCCTGAACTTGAGCATTCGGGCGTTTGAACGCGGGATTGCTGTGAAGTTGGGCAACCTGTGCGCCGAGAAACGGCTATGGCGCCCCGCGGGTTCTCCGGGGCATTTTGACGCACACGCAGGGATGCACACATGGCCGATGCCGCACAACCCGATTTCAGCCGGAAGAAGATCTTTACGACCGGCGAGGCTGCCCAGGTCTGCAAGGTGAGCCAGCAGACGATCATCCGGTGCTTCGACTCCGGCCGATTGACGGGCTTTCGCGTGCCGGGCTCGAAGTTCAGGCGGATTCCGCGCGAAGAGCTTATTCGTTTCATGAAAAACAACGACATCCCGATCGATGCGCTCGAGGGGTCGGTCCGCCGGATTCTGTGCGTGGATGATGATCCTCAGATCAACGATCTGTTCCGGGATATCCTCGGCTCGGATTCGCGGTTCGCGGTGCGGACCTGCGAGACGGGGTACGAGGCGGGGCTGCTGACCAGCAGTTTCCGTCCCCACCTGATTCTGCTGGACTACAAGCTGCCGGACATCAATGGCAACGTGGTGTGCGAGCGTCTGCGCTCGACGGAGGATCTTGCGGATATCCACGTGGTGTTCATCTCGGGCGTGATCGACCGGGCCGAGGCGGATTCGCTGATCAAGGCCGGCGCGGACGGGTTCCTGAAGAAGCCATTCGATGTCGCAGACCTGATCTCGATGATCGAGAAGGTGCTGGGTATGGAAAGCCACGCCCAGTCATCGGAGAAAAAAACGGGGAGCTCATGAGGAACCGACATGGGTCGCCGACACGAACCATCTCGGACCGAACAGGTTGAGCTGATCCTTGATCGGGTGGACCAGCTCCCGACACTCTCACCGATTGCCCAGAAGCTCCTGAGCGCGGCTTCGCCCGATGATGTCGATTTCTCAGAACTCATCAAACTCATCGAAACTGATCCTTCACTGACGGGCAAGGTGCTCTCGATGTGTCGGCGGGCGGACCGCGGGCTCGGCAATGCGGTGTCGAGCGTCGGGCAGGCGGTGACGCTGCTCGGGCTGGAAGCGATCCAGTCGGCGGTGCTCAGTGTCGAGGTCTTCGAGCTTCTGAGTCCTACCGAAGACGACCACGGCGAGGGCGGTTTCGATGGGTTCGGGCACTGGCGAGGGTGCGTGTCGGTGGCTTCGGCGTGCGAGCTGATCGCGGCATCGAACACGTCCGGCGGGATCAAGCCGGATATGGCGTTCACGGCCGGGCTGCTGCACGGGCTTGGGCGGGCGGCGATGAGCATGGTGTTGCCCGAGTCGTACGGCCGGGTGCTGCGGGTCGCCGAGCAGCGGGGCGTGGATTCGGCGACGCTCGAGCGTGAGTTGATCGGGCTGGATCATCACACGGCCGGGCGCCGGCTTGCAGAACATTGGGGGTTGCCGGAGTTTTTGCGGGATGTGGTGTGGCTGTATGACCTGCCGCCGCAGAGTATGCCGACGCTGGACCATCGGAACACGATCGGATTGGTGGCAACGGCCCGGGCGCTCTGTCGGCGGATGAATATGGGCTGGTTTGGCGACTTCGGTCAGCCCGCGGATGTGGTGGATCTGGCCGAGGCGTTCGAGCTTGATCCCGAGGTGGTCGAGAGTACGGCCTCGCACATCCACGAGCGTGTGGCGGAGCGGTGCGCGGCTCTCGGGATGGACGAGATCACGCCGGTGGAGGTCCTGCTGGAATCGGTGATGCGCGCCAACACGCGGCTCGCCTCGTTGAACCGGTCGCTGAGCAAGCGGAGCCTGCACGCCTCGCAGCAGAAGAGGGTGCTCGATGCGATTGGTTCGTTCTGTTCGATGCACCAGGGCAGTTCGAGCGTGGCCGAGACGCTGGCGGACATCGCGCAGTCGTCTTCGGAGTTGATCGGCGGGAGCGTGTTCACACTTCTGGCGCAGAGCGAGCCAGGCCGGCCCTGGAAGTTGTTTCGGTTCTCGGATCAGGCGAAGTTGTTGCGTTCGGAGGTGCTCGAGCCACCGGCGTTGAAGTCCGGCGCGCCGGTCTCGCTCCATTGGCTCACCGAACCATCGCAGATGATGCAGGTCAGCACGACGGTCATCCCCTGGCTGAGTCAGTACGCGGGCGAGACGGTGGAGATTGGCGATCTGCGGATCGTGCCATTGATCGCGGGCTCGCCGGGTGGGCCGGCGGCGGTGCTGATGCTGGACCGGGACATCGAGGAGGCCATCCCGAGCGAAGTGCAGCGGCGGGCACTCGTGGCGGCGTGGGGTGCGGCGGTGGCGGCCTCGCTGCGACACGAGCAGAGCCGAACGCTGGCCGAGGAGTTGGCCGAGCGGCACCGTGATCTGGCCGAGGCGCAGATCAGGCTCGCGGAAACGCAGTCGATGGCTCGGCTCGGCGCGATGACGGCCGGGGCAGCGCACGAGATGAACAACCCGCTGACCGTCATCAAGGGCTACAGCCAAGTCCTGCGGACACGCATCGCCGATGGCGACCTGCGCAACCTTGCGGAGAAGATCGGGCAGGCGTCGCAGGAGATCAGCGACCTGATCACGAGCCTGAACCTGATCGCTGACCCGCCGGAGCCGAAGAAGATCAAGACCTCGATTCAGGGGGTGATCAACGAGGCCGTCATGGCATCTCGGACTCGAACGCGCATGAAGTGCGCGTCGCGGGTGTCGGTTCCGAGCCATTTGCCGGCGGCGATGGTGGACCCGCAACTCCTTCGACAGGCGTTGGTTGAGTTGGTTTGCAATGCAGCCGAATCGGGAACTGACGAGATCATCGAGATCCGCGTTCAAACTGACCCTCTGGATGACCGACTGTTGATCATGGTCAAGGACCACGGGCGTGGGATGCCGCCCGAGACATTGGAACACGCGTTCGACCCGTTCTTCAGCGACAAGCCGGCGGGTCGACAGACGGGGCTCGGGCTGAGCCGGGCCCGGCGATTGGTGGAGTTGATGGGCGGGACGGTCTCGCTCTCGACGAAACTGGGCGAGGGAACACGGGCGCTGGTGACGCTGCCGGGATGGCGCGTGCCTTCGGTCGAGACAGCACGTGAGCAGGCGGCCTGAATCCGGGCCAACACCAGGGAAGGTGAGAGCGATGCCAAGCAAGGGAAAGAACAACGCGGGACACGAAGGCGCCGGCCCGAGCCGATCACGCGCCCGCTCACGTCGGCGCGTGATCGCACAGCCCCAGCCCAAAGCCCCGCAGGCCACCGCCCGCGCCCTGGTCGTCTCCGAGACCGATGCCACGGCTCGGCTTGTCGGACCCGCGCTCGGCGAGCTCGATGTCCCGATGGAAACTGAATGCTCGATCGAGGCGGCGCGCTCCCGGCTGCATGCCTCGGACCGGCCCGCTATCGACCTGTTGATCATCGACGGCTCGTTGGATGGTGCGGGCGAGTTTGTGCATGAGCTCTCGCTGAGTGCCCCGGCGACCGCCTGCGTCATGGTCAGCGCCAACGCCACGCTCGACGACGCGGTCGAGGCGATGCGCTGCGGCGCGATCGACCTGATCGACGCCAGTGCGGGCGACCAGAATACTCGCCCGGCGCTGCAGGCCGCCATCGAGCGAGCCCGGGTGGCACGCCATCGCGAAGAGCGGACCGAGCGCCTGCGCCGGGTCTGCCGGAAGCTCAACTCGGCGCGGCACGAGGTGACCAGCCAGGTCTCGGACATGTGCAATGATCTGGTCGATGCGTACCGCGAGCTCTCGGGTGAGATCGATAAACTGGCAATCTGCGGCGAGTTCAACGGCATCATCCGGCAGGAGCTCGACATCGAGTCGCTGCTGCGGGTCGTGCTCGAGTTCATCCTCGCCAAGAGCGGCCCGACGAACGCCGCCATATTCCTGCCCGCGACGAGCGACGAGTTCAGCCTCGGCGCGTACGTCAACTGCGACATTGCCAAGGACTGCGTGGACACGCTGCTGGATCATCTGGCCGATGTGCTGGCGCCGCGATTCGAGAATCGGCCGGGCGTTCACCGGTACAACTCTCGGCGGGACGTGCACCACCTGCTCGGGCCGGATGCGCACTGGCTGCCCGCGCACACGATGGTCGCATTCCCGTGCCATCACGATGATGAGTGTCTTGCGGTGGTGACGCTGTTCCGAGATGACCACGAGCCGTTCGATGTGGAGACGGTGCAGATGCTCGAGACGATCAGCTCGCTGTTCTCGAAACAACTCGCCCGGATTATTCATGTCCACAACCGGCACCTGCCCAAGCACCAGTGGGGCGCCCTCGGCGACGGTGTGGACGAGTACTACGACGACGGGCCGGACGACATCGACCTCGCGGCGTGAAAATCATCCCCGCGGATTCCGAAGAATCCAGACGCGGGGGCAGCATCCCAGAATCGGATAGAATCGCGCACCGGCCGGCTCTGCCCCTTGCTTGGGCCGGGAAAGGGGTTGGTGTGTCATGATTGACAGCCTGTTCAACGACGGCGGGATCTGGTTCTCGGTCCCGGCCATCATCGGGACGCTCTACTTCTTTGTGCAGATTGTGCTCGGCGGCATCGGGGGCGATGCCGGGCTGGACGTTGATGTCGATCTGGATTTCGATGGAGACATCGGCGCCGGCGATGCGCCGGGCGTTGAGTTCGGAATCCTGAGCATGCAGACGCTCTCGGCATTCTTTATGGGCAGCGGGTGGATGGGCTTTGCCTCGCTCAGGCTGCTGGATGTGGGCATGACCGGGGCGGTGATCATCGCCCTTGCTTCGGGTTTGTTTTTCGGATGGATGATCATGCGAATCATGCGATCGATGCTCCGCCTGCAGAACTCGGGCAACGTTTCAATCGCTGATACCATCGGGCTCAGGGGCGAAGTGTATATTCAGATCCCGCCCGCAGGCGAAGGCTCGGGGCGTGTGAAGGTCGTGGTCGACACAAGCCAGCGCGAGTTCAACGCGGTGCAGACCGGGCGTGAACCCATCGCCTCGCACACGAGCGTGAGCGTCACGGACGCGAATACAACAACAAACACACTCACGGTAGAATCGGCATGAATAGGTATGGAGGAACAATGACCCACGTGATGACTCTCGCTCAAACCAACAGCAGCAACATCGGCCAGCTCACGCTCGTGCTGATCGGCGTGGGGCTTGTGCTCGCGCTGTTCCTGATCGTGTTCCTGGCGACGCGGTACAAGCGGTGCCCGTCGAACCGGGTGCTGGTGATCTGGGGCCGGGGCGGGGGCAAACAGTCGGCCAGGTGCTATCACGGCGGGGGACAGTTTGTCTGGCCGGTCATCGAAGATTACGCCTACATGAGCCTCGAGCCACTGGTGATCGACATCCCGCTCGAGGGCGCGCTTTCTCTGAACAACATCCGCGTGAATGTGCCTTCGACGTTTACGGTCGGCATCGCGACGGACCCGGTGATGATGGCCAATGCGGCGGAGCGATTGCTTGGGTTGCCGCCACAGGCCGTTCGCGAGCAGGCTCAGGACATCATCCTTGGGCAGCTCCGCCTGGTGATTGCCACGCTGTCGATCGAGGAGATCAACAAGGACCGCGAGAAGTTCATGGGCCTGATCAACGAGAACGTGACGCAGGAGATCAACAAGATCGGTCTTGAGCTGATCAACGTGAACATCCGCGACATCACGGACGAATCGGGCTACATCACAGCGATCGGTCAGCGGGCCGCGGCCGAGGCGGTGAACAAGGCCAAGGTCGAGGTCGCCGAGGCGGACCGCGACGGTGCGACGGGCCAGGCCGTGGCTCAGCGCGAGCAGACAGTCAGTGTGGCCAAGGAAGTTGCCTCTGCGGAGGAGGGAAAGAAGGCAGCCGAGCAGATGCAGCGCGTGGCGATTGCCGAGTTGGAGGCCAAAGCGGTCACGGGTGAGGTCGAATCCAAGCGGGATCAGGATATTGCCATCGCCGAGCGCAACGCGGAGACGGTGGCCGCGGCCAAGCGGGCCGAGCAGATCCAGCGCATCCAGGTCGCCGAGGCCGAGGCGAGAGCGGTCGATGGTGAGAACACGAGTCGCGCCGAGATCGCCGAGTCCAACGCGAAGCTTGCCGAGATTCGCGCCGAGGCCAAGCGGCGCGCCGATGTGGCAGCGGCTCAGGCCTTGGAAGAGATTCTCAGAGCTGAGCGTGAGCAGGAAATCGCAAGGCTGACCAAGGAAGAACTGGCGCCGCAGGAGATCGAGAAGCAGCGCATCGAGATCGCGGCCGAAGCGGCTGCGGAGAAGATGCGCCGCGAGGCCAAGGGCGAGGCGGACGCGATCCTCGCCAAGTACGAAGCCGAGGCCGCCGGTGTGCAGAAGGTGCTCGAAGCCAAGGCCGAGGGCTACCGCAAGCTCATGGAGGCAGCAGCGGACAACCCGAACGTTGCGCCAACCCTGCTCATGATCGAGCAGCTTCCAGAACTCATCAAGGAGCAGGTCAAGGCCATCCAGAACCTCAAGATCGACAAGATCACCGTCTGGGATTCGGGCCGGGGCTCGAGCCAGATCGAGGGCAAGGGCGGAGCCGGCGGCGGCTCAACCGCGAACTTTCTCAGCGGGATGATCGGTGCGCTGCCCCCGATCCACGAACTCGCCCAGCAGGCCGGCATCGAACTGCCCGGCTACCTCGGGAAGGTCGATGATGCCAAGGATCCCGACGAACCAGAACCGCACCACAATCCGTCAGCGCCGGCGGAGGACGCCTGACCGCCGGGCATGATCCCTCAGATCCTTGTCAACGACTTACTGAAGCGACTGGGCGAGCATGAACGGATTGCCATCGGGATCGTAGAATGTGGCGAGCATGACCATGCCCTCGATGGTCTGGGTCGGGCCATCAAACCGGACTTCCTTTGATTCGAGGAATGCTCTGGCCCGGTCGATGTCAACGACGCCGAAGGTCGGAACGCACCCGGCCGAACCTCTGGCATCTTCGACCTGGCTCAGCCCGATCTGCACATCCTTGGTCTTGGTGGCCAGCTCGCACCAGCCGATCTCATCGACCCTGTAGAGCAACTCCATGCCGAGGGTGTCCTGATACCACCCGATGGAGCGCTCGATATCCGAAACCCGGATGGCGATCGTCACATCGCCCGCGTATTCAATGCCCGGCATGTCTGGTTCCTTTCTGTTGGGGTTGACGTACTTTTCTATAGGTACTATACTTTATATACTTAGGCGTGTCAAGTATGGATGAAAACAACGCGCACAAACTGGCCGGCCTGTTCCATCGCAAGTGGTCGGTGCCGGTGATCGCCGAGCTTGCCAGAACGGAGGGCTCACGTCTCGTGGTGCTCAGCCGGGCGCTTCAGACCAGCGCCGTGTCGGTGCGTCAGACGCTGGAGCACCTGATCTCGCTCGGGCTGGTGATGCCGAATCCGGGGTATGGGCATCCGCTGCGACCGGAGTACATCCTGACGCCGGATGGCCGGGCCGTTGCCGGTGGTTGCCTGCGGATTCTTCGTTCGAGCCGTCGGCTGGGGCTTGAGGATCTCATCGGGCGCAAGTGGTCGATGCCCGTGCTTTGGGCGGTCTCGGGCGAGCCGTTGCGGTTCGGCGAGATCGGGATGCGGATTGCGCCCATCACGGACCGGGCTCTCTCACAAACACTGGCGCATCTCGAGGGTGCGGCTCTGGTCAGGCGTGATCTGCTTGAGACCCGGCCGCCGGCGAGCTTGTATGGCGTGACGCGTCGGGCGCGGACGCTCGTGTCGGCGCTCGACGAGCTCGCGGCGTGATCAATCCTCGAAAAAGTCTTCCGCCGTCATCTCTTCCGCCTCGGCCCAGTCGGCGTCGGTGAACGTCGGCGAGGTGTCGTCGGCCTTGAGATCATGCTCGAAGTCGGTGTCCAGGGCGGCATCGCTGGTTTCGGTGTCGTAGTTTCGGGCCTTGCCCGCGCGTCGGCTTCGCGCCTTGATGCGCAGTCGCATCGGGACCTCGCCGAAGGGCAACTCTTCACGAAACCGATTGACCAGGAATCGTTGGTACATCGGGCTGAACAGGTCCGGCTTGTTCACCACGAGCGAGATCGTCGGCGGGCAGACGCCGGTCTGGGCAGCGTAGTAAATCTTCGCCACCGCGCCGAGCTTGCTCGAAGGCCCGCGCTCGCTCACGAGCCGCTCGACAAATCGGTTCAGCTCGCCCGTACCGACACGCTGCTTCGATTGTTGGTGCAACTCGCCGGCCAGCTCGATCACCTCGTGGATATTGGTTCCTTCCTTTGCGCTCATGAAGGCCAGCGGGGCGAACTTCAGGCCCTTGAGTTTCGTGCGCAGATAGTCGGCGTAGTCCGCGGTCCCGATCGGTTTGCCCTTTCGGCCGATGGTGCCCTCGACGAGGTCCCACTTGTTGATGACGATGACGACGGGCCGGCCGTACTCGAGCACGAGCGCCGCGAGCTGGTTGTCCACATGGCTGAGCCGCTCCGTGGCATCGATCATAAAGAGGACGGCGTCGGCCCGTCGGATGGATCGCTCGAGCCGATCCAGCGCGAACCACTCGACCCGGCCGGCGAACGATTTTTTGCGCCGAAGCCCGGCGGTGTCGATGGCGACCATTGTCTTGCCGTCGAGCTCGAAGCGGACATCGACCGCATCGCGCGTGGTGCCGGCGATCTCGCTGACGATCACGCGGGGCGCCCCGGCCAGCGCGTTGATCAGCGTGCTTTTGCCGACGTTGCGCTTGCCGACGATGGCGAGTTTGAGATCCGCGGGCTGTTCGGGCGAGCTCGGGACATCGCCGACGAGTTCGTAGAGGCGATCGAGCAGATCGCGTCGCATGTAGTTGTTGAGCGAGCCGATCATGAGCGGATCGCCGAAGCCGAGGCCCGCAAGCTCGTAGCCGTGCGCTTCCCACTTGGGCCCATCGACCTTGGTCGCCAGCACGACGACGGGGACCTGTCCGCCCTTCTCGCCCCGCTCGCGGCCGAACTTCTGCTCGCGCAGCATCTTGGCGATCTCCTCATCGCGTGGCGTGATGCCGACCTGCGCATCAATCGCGAAGATCACCAGGTCTGCGCTGCCGACGGCCTCGGCGATCTGCCATTCGATCTGCTCGGTCAGGTGTGACAGGTCTTTGCCGGCATCATCAAACCGCTGGCCCTCGGCGACATAGACCCCGAAGCCGCCGGTGTCGATGACCTCGATCTCGCGCGTCGGCCCATCGCCCTCGGGCGCATCGAGCGAAACGATCGCGCTGACCCGGTCGCGCGTCACGCCCGGCAGGTCGTCCACGATCGAGACCTTCTCCCGGGCGAGCAGGTTCAGCAGCGAACTCTTGCCGACGTTGGGTCGGCCGACGATGGCAACACGGGGCAGGGGCATAGGCCAATGCTAGGGACGTTCGGGTTCATCCACGAGTCTTCTGCTCGGTCATTGGCCGTAGAGTCGGGTATGGGCGACCAATCCCCAATCCGCTGCCCCGTCATCTGTGGACCGACGGCCGGGGGCAAATCCTCGCTTGCCATGAGTCTGGCCTCTCTCCTGAGCACGAAAGGCATCGGGGCGGAGATCGTCTCGGCGGATGCGTATCAGGTCTACCGAAGCATGGACATCGGCACCGCCAAGGCCTCGCAGGAGGACTGGAGGCTCGTCCCCCACCACATGATCGACATCATCGACCCGACAGAGACGTTCACGGTCAACCAGTGGCTCAGGCAGGCGGAGGATGCGATAGCGGATATTCGCAGCCGGGGGCGGGTCCCGATTGTCGTGGGCGGGACGCATCTGTTCATCAAGGCACTGGTCGACGGGCTTTTCGAGGGACCCGAGCCGGACGAGAAGATCCGAGAGACGCTCCGGGCGATGCCGGCCGGCGAACTCCGGGCCGAGCTGGAACGGGTGGACCCGGCTTCGGCCGAGCGCCTGCACCCGAACGATCTTCGGCGCACAATCCGGGCGCTGGAGGTGCACCGCCAGACGGGACAGACGATCTCCAGCCTCCAAACCCAGTGGGACCGCGACCACCCGAGGGATCCGGACCTGAGGCTGATCGTGCTGGATTGGCCGACCGAGGCGATCAACAGCCGAATCAACGCCCGCGTCCGGCAGATGCGGGCAATGGGCCTGACCGAAGAGGCCCGGTCGCTGCATGAATCGGGTCGACTCGGCCAGACCGCGGGCCAGGCGCTCGGCTACAAGCAGCTTGTGTCGCACTTTGTAGGGCAATGTTCGGAAGATGAGGCCTATGAGCAGATCAAGATCGAGACCCGCCGATTCGCCAAGAACCAGCGGACCTGGCTCCGCCGACTCCGGATGACGCCAGAATCTCTGAGCCTCTCACTTCGCAACCAGACGCCGGAAGAACTGTCGCAACTCGTGTACCAACAAGTGGTTGGGTAGTATTCCCGGCCCGCCCATATGTGTTCGGGTGATATTCGTCCTCTTCTCTTTACTTGACATCGGCTGGCGCGGGCGGTTGGGTCCGACCGATCGGCAGTGTGGCGATTGAAACGCCGAACCGGAGTATTGGTTCTTTCTTATGGCCAAAAAGACCACCAAAAAAACGACACGCAAGAAGTCTGCCGCCTCGAAGAAGAAGGCGACCACCAAGAAGGTGGCGAAAAAAACGACCTCCAAGCGCGGCGCCTTCGGTAAGGGGCTCGGATTCAAAAAGGGCAATGCGGTCGGCAAGAATCTGGTGATCGTCGAATCCCCGGCCAAGGCCAAGACCATCAACAAATACCTCGGCAAGGACTATCTCGTGCTGGCCAGTGTCGGGCATGTTCGCGATCTACCGAGCAAATCGCCCAAAGGCCAGAAGCAGCCCGTGCCCGGCGTGGATCTCGAACACCGGTTCAAACCGACGTACGAGGTGCTGGCCGGGAAGGAGGCTGTGGTCAAAGACCTCAAACGGGCTGCCAAGGAAGTGCTCGATTCGGGCGGTCAGATCTGGTTCGCGACCGACCTCGACCGCGAGGGCGAAGCCATCGCGTGGCACCTGGCGCATGAGATCGGGATCAAGCCGAGCGACGCCAAGCGTGTGATTTTCAGCTCGATCACGAAGGCCTCGATCGAGGAGGCCTTCAAGCACCCGCACCCGATCGACGAGGACCGGGTCAATGCGCAGCAGGCGAGGCGGATTCTGGATCGGATCGTGGGGTATCAGGTTTCGCCGCTGCTCTGGAAGAAGGTGGCGCGGGGGCTGAGCGCGGGGCGCGTGCAGAGTGTCGCGGTTCGGCTTGTGGTGGAGCGCGAGAAAGAGATCGACGCCTTTGTACCGGACGAATACTGGTCGGTTTCAGGCTGCTTTGCGCTGAGCGCTTCGCAGGCGGCCGAGCTCGGTCGGCAATGGGCCGAGCTTCTGGCCGGGCGTGATGCCAAGGGGAATGGTCCGCCGCTGAAACAGCAGAACCAATGGCTGGCCTCGCACTCGGCGATCCGGGCGGAACTGGTCGAGGTCGCGGGTGAGAAGTTCGATGTCTCATACAAGAGCGCGACGGGTGGTGAGCCGCCGGACCTGACGGACCGCATCCGTGAGATCGCCGAGCTGGCGGGGCTGACTGATATCAAGGTCCATACTGAGGAGGACCCGCGCGGCAAGGGGCCCGCACGGTACCGGCGAACCGTGACAGGCATCGCGGACGGCTCGGCCGAGTACAACATCGAATCGATCGAGACGAAACGCACGACGAGCCGACCCGCGCCGCCCCTGATCACCTCAACACTCCAGCAGCAGGCCTCGACGTGGTTCGGGTTCGGGGCGCAGCGGACGATGCGCGCAGCACAAAGCCTGTACGAGGGCGTCACCCTTCCGGGTGAGGGGCCGGTGGGTCTGATCACCTACATGCGAACCGACTCGACGCACATCGACCCCGACGCGATCAAGCGAGTCCGGGCGCACATCGGATCAACCTATGGCGATGCCTACCTGCCGGAGGCGCCGAGGATCTACAAATCGAGCAACAAGGATGCGCAGGAGGCGCACGAGGCCATCCGCCCGACCGACCCGGCTCGGACGCCGGACTCGGTCAGAAAATCGCTGAGCGAGGACCAGTTCAAGGTGTACTCGTTGATCTGGAAGCGTTTTACCGCATGCCAGATGACGCCGGCGCAGTGGGATTCGACCTCGGTCTTTCTCAAGGGTGGCACCGACGACGCCAGGCCCGTGACGTTCAAGGCCACGGGCCGCGTGCTGGTGTTCGACGGCTTTTACCGCGTGATGGGCGTACCGACCTCGAGTGATGAGCAGACGCTGCCGAGGATCGACGAGGGCCAGCGGGTGAGCCCCTTTGCAATCGACCCGGTGCAGAAGTTCACGAGCCCGCCGCCGAGGTACAACGAGGCGAGCCTCATCAAGATGCTCGAATCCGAGGGCATCGGTCGTCCCTCGACGTACGCCTCGATCATCAGCGTGATCCAGAACCGCAAGTACGTCGAGCAGATCCAGCGACGATTCCATGCGACGGATCTCGGCGATGTGGTGACGGCCAAGCTGATCGAGGCATTTCCCGAGATCCTGAGTGTCGGGTACACGCGCGAGATGGAGGCCGAGCTGGATCGGATCGAGGAGGAGCATCAGGACTGGATCGAGATGCTCCAGAAGTTCTATGGCCCATTCGAGAAGGCGCTCGACCGGGCGCACGAAGAGCTCAAGCACGCCAAGGCCGAGATCATCCCCGCGCCGGAGGAATACCGGTGCGAGAAGTGCGACTCATCGCTGGTGTACCGCTTTGGCAAGAATGGTCGATTCCTGAGTTGCTCGCGGTATCCGGACTGCACCTATGCCGTGCCGTGCGACCGCGAGGGCCGGCCGAGGCACGCCGAGTATGTCAACGTGGCGTGTCCGGTGACGGGTCGTCCGATGGTGCGCAAGACAGGCCGCTTCGGCGCGTTCCTTGCAACGCCGCTGGAAGAGGGCGAGAAGGCGGGCGAGGTCGGGGTGATCCTGAATATTGATAAGAAGGGGCACGTGGCGCCCAAGGCCCCGCCGCCGTTGGAGACGGATCTGCCCTGTCCGATCTGCGAGAGCCCGCTGAATCTTCGATCCGGGGCGCGCGGCCCGTGGCTCGGGTGCAGCCGATTCCCGAAATGCCGGGGGCGTGGCAAGTGGACGGAGCTGAGCGAGGATCAGCAGCAGGCGTTGGAAGCGAAACTGGAGAAGCATCTGGCCGAGCACCCGCTGCCGATTGTGCGGACGCTGGATGGCCAGGCGCTCACGGATGCCTCGGGCAAGCCGCTGAAAGACGCCCCAACGGTTGACGAGTTGTTGATCGATTCGGAGGAAGAACTGGCCCGGTTGACGGGTCAGGAGCCAGCAGCGGTGTAGACGAATGCCCTGTGTGCGCTAGAGTCGTCGGCTTTGTCGTTTGATATCACCAAGCTGACACGATCCGGTCTGGCCCGCTTCAAGCCCGCTGCGGGTGGTGCGGGTGAGGACTGGTGGCTGATTGTTCTCGGGGCGGTCATCGGTTCGTTCACCGGGCTGTGCGCGATCGGCTTTGCCCGGGCGTTGCACCTCGTCGAGCACGGCATTCTGGCGCGTGAAGAGAGCGGGACGTCGTGGCTTCTGATCGCGGCTCCGGTCGTGGGCATGACGCTTTCCGGCATCCTGATCAGGCTGTTCGCCCCCGAGGCCAAGGGGCATGGCGTGCCTCAGGTCATGAAAGCGCTCATCAAGAACAAGGGTGTGATCAAGTGGCCGGTTGGGGCGACCAAGGTTGTGGCC
>DRKT01000173.1 GCA_011053195.1 Phycisphaerales bacterium
ATGCCCGGGTAATATTACTCACAGTGTGGCCAAGATTCTTGAGGTGCTTGTTGACAGCAGCTGACTCGAACTCCTCTGCACCTTCGACAACCTGTAGCCAGTAGCCAACGACGAGCACGCGATCCGATTCCGAGGTCGGGTTTGCAGCATCAAAAAAATCACCGATGGTGCCGTACTCTTCGGGAGTGGTCTTCTGCACTGCCCCCGGAGTGGATGGGCGGATCGAAGTGGCGGCTGAGCCGCCGTAGCGGGTGTTGATGTAGAGCAGCACATTTACTCGCTGCTCTTCCTCCAGCCCCTCGAGCTCCTTCGTGATCGTTGCCATCGCCTTGATCTCGGGGTCGTCCATGATCGGCCTCCTATGGTGTTACGGGAACACTACTTGCGCGTACACAAAGAGTCGAGGTCATGAGTCGTATTCTTTTACGCACACGCCCGGTCGCCCAATGGGGATAGATATGTCAGGTGAGTCAGCAGGCCGCGGGGATTCTGCTGGAGCAGCATGGCTAGGGCCTCGGTGGTGCAGTCCTCGATCCAGTTGCGTGGGCAGGTGGGTTGCTCAGGGGCTTCGGGTGGATCGGGCGGCGTGTCGTTCTCCTTGTCGTTTTTGGCAGCCGCCTTCTTCCAGTTGCTCATCGCGATCTCGTGGAGGGTGTGCTGCGTCTCCCATTCCTTCATCGCGGCCTGGTGGTCTTTCATCAGGCGGTGCTGGCGATCCCGGATGGCCTTGAGCGCAAGCCGGAAGGCAGGGGATTTCTGCGTGCCGCTCTCGCCGATGACGGCGGTCCAAACGATCGCCGGCTCGGCCCAGCCACGCTTGAGCATGATGCGGCGGGTGTTGCCGACCGCGGCGGCGAGGCCGGAGAGGATCGGGAGGGCGACGAAGGATTCATCGCAGCCGATCGCAGCTGCACCATCGACAACATACGAACGGATCGGCTCGGGCAGGGTCTCGACGGGGAAAGGCTTATAGATTGACTGGCCGATGGGTGACTCGAGTTCTCTGGGCTCTGGTGGGGTTGCGAGCGCGAGTTCATCGAGTGCTTCATGAACAGCCTCGGCATCGCCACCCTCGAGATGAAGGACATCGACCAGATCACCGCCTTTGGGCAGATCGGACCAACGGTCAGCGAGGCGCACGATCCGCACTTCGTCTGCACCGGCTTCATGGCAGAGGGCCGCAACCACCTCGGCGTAGGCCTCGCCCACATCGTCATGGTCCGGCAGGATCACCGCGACCTTGTTCCTGAGCACGGACCAGTCGGTCTTGGCCGCGGCCTTGCTCCCGCCGGCGCTCGTCGTAGCCACCACGCCGATCGCACGGGCGGCATCGACGCAGGACTCGCCCTCGACGATATAAACCCACGCACCATCGGGGAGATTGGTCAGCTCGGGCAGATGCAGCAGCGGCCGGGGCGTGGACATGGCTTTGATCTGCCATCGATCGCCATGCTTGGCAATCGGGCGGATGGTCTTGCCGGTCGATGTCTCCCATCGCAGCGTTTCGCCGACCGGATTGCCTGAGGCATCGGTGTATGCCCACCGCTTGGTGACGGGGCCGAGCGCGTGTTCCAGCGCTGTGACGGCTTCATCGGCAGTTGCAAAGTCGCCGGCCTTCGGGGCACCCGCTTTGGGAGTGCAGGATTTCCTGGACTGCTGCAGGGAAAGATCCCGGCGAGGCATCAGGTCCTTCATCGCAAGCCCGAGGGCCGAGACGATCGCCTTGGTCTCGCACCCAGCGTGGCAGTTGATCAGGCAACGCCCGTCGTCACCCGAGGCAATACTCAGGCTCGGGTTGCGATCGTCGTGGGCCGGGCAGTTGGCGGACCAACCCGAGCCGCTGCGGCGGACCGTGATCCCACACTCGCGGACCGCGGCCAGCACTTTCTCGGTGGCAGTATTCATTGGCCACCCCCGACTTGTCTGCGTTTGGCGTGTTCGATGAACGCCCGCAGGTCGGTTGGGTCGATGCGGACACTCCGCCCGAAGCGAACGGCCGGCAGCCTGCCCGAATCGACAAGCGCCCAGATCGTGCGATCGGTGACGCCGAACACCTCGGCGGCCTGGCGGTAGGTCAACAGCGGCTCGACGATAACAGGTTTGGAATCGTGGCGGCTCATGCGTCACCGCCTTCCCGAAGCGAGTCCAGAACCGCAGCCGCGTCGAAACGCAGCGTCTTCTGCCCGACACGCAGGCATGGGATCCGGCCTTCCCTGGCCCATTTCCGGATGGTGTCGCTGGTGACCCCGAGGCGGCGGGCCAACTCACTCGTGGTGATCAGCCGTGGTGCCTCGCCTGCGTCGTGTCCGCGCGGGGACATCTCGTGAGAGGTTTGCATACTCTCACGGAAACGGATCCTCGGAGAACGGCGTGGATACGGTTATTGCCTCATGGATGCGGGTGGATATCCGTTGAGAATCCATTGGATTTAGTCTTCGCCGAAAAAATCGTCGAGCTCGTCTGCTCGCACGATGCTCCGCCCCGTTCGGCCGCGTCTGGGAAAGTTGACGCGTCCCTCGGTGAGCCGGAGGTATTCGCGGATATAGCGGGACCAGGTCTCCCAGACAGGGACCGTGGACCGACCGTGCTCGTCGAGTGGATACGCATCGCCGCCGCCATACTCACGGATGAAGTCGTATTGCTCGCGGGTGTAGCGTTCCTTGCTCGATGCATCCGGGACAAGCTTCGGTTGCTCTCGGCGGACCCACTCGAGCGATGCGCCGGCCCGACGGACGGCGTCGTTCATCTTCGGTAATGGTGGATCTGCATCGTTGTTCGTCTCTTCCCCGGATTGAGCTTGTCCTTGGGGCTCGTTCAAGGCCGTGCCCTGCCGTTTATCCAACTCGGCCAGGATCTGCTCCGCTATCGC
>DRKT01000174.1 GCA_011053195.1 Phycisphaerales bacterium
GCTCGGAATCAATCTGGCCTCTTGAATCCAGTTTGAACCATCGAATCTGAATACATACACCCCACCGGAGCCGTACCCATTGACATCAATTCCCGGGGCTCCAATGACAACCTTACTTCCCGAGACGGAGACCGATTCTCCAAATTTATCAAATGCTTGCCCATCATCGGCTGCGAGCTTGGCCTCCAAGACCCACCGCGAGCCGTCAAACCGATACATCGACACCGCGCCGGAATTGATCCCGTTGACCCTGTCCCCCCTGGCCCCGACCGCAGCCACTTCGCCAGAGACCGACACCGATGATCCAAACTGATAGCCCCACGATCCGTCCGATAACAACAGTGATACCTGCTCCGGGCTGCACGATTGTGCTGCCGTAGGCCCCGACAATGGCATACATATCCCGAATATCAGAGCCGCGATCACGTTCCACCAAGACACGCTCCAGCCTTCACACCCGGTTTCTTCCAAATTCATGATCTTCACACCCTTTGCCAAGAGAGACCCTTGCCGGCCGGACCATCCGACCTGATGTCCCATTGGACGGCGAATGTGGCTGGTGGTTCCAAAGAGCACAAAGCTTTATCGAGTGAAGTCCAACCGCTGCCGGGATCGAGCGTACCCCGTCAATCCTCGCCGATGGTCAACACCCGGCGTTGAAGTTGGCGATCCAGGCGGAGAAATCGGACGGATCGCACAGGCTGTCGGCGTTCTGGTCGCACGTCGGGTCGCCCGCATTGAACGCGGCGATCCACGCGGTGAAATCGGCAGCATCGAGCGATCCATCGCCATTGACGTCGGGCACGCACGGCGCGGGGAGCAGCTGTGTCAGAAACGCGCACGACCCGCCAAGATAGTTCTGTTGATGAGCACCGGCCGATGTCGGAAGATCCGGCGAGTCGGTCTCGCCGACAAGATAGACCCGCCCGGAAGGGTCGACGCCGATGTATCGCCCATAATCCGATCCGCTACCGCCGAACAGTGTCGAGTATTCAAGCGTGCCGTCGGGTGCATATCTGCGGATGGTCGCATCACGAGGCCCGTCCAGTGTGGAGTCGTAGGCGTCCGGGGTGGTGAAGTAGTCGGTGCTCTGGGTGTATCCCCCAAGCCATATCCGACCGGAATTGTCCAGAACTGGGCCGAATATTGAATCTTCATCCGAGCCGCCGATGAATGTGGACCAGACCATCTGCCCGGTGGGATCGAACTTGACAAGGAAAGCGTCGGCGGGTCCTCCGCCGTAGCCGAGCTGTCCGGATCCCTGCGTGGGAAAGTCGGTCGAGGTGGTGGCGCCGCAGACATAGGTATTACCGGCCGCATCGAGAGCAAATCGATGCTCCATGAACTCGGCTCCGGAGCCGCCGAAGTACGATGCATATTCGAGCGTGGTCCCGTCCGGACTGAGCCGGCCGATGTAGAGGTCGGCCTCGCCGCCGTTGTAGGTCGAGCCGTCGGTTGTCGGTGCGCCGGGCGAGCGGACAATGGCCGCGAAATGGAGCCGGCCCGAAGCATCCGATCGAGCGCCGACGATGACCTCCTCGATGTCAAACCCGGCCGACCCGATGAATCGGTTGTACACGACACTCGACCCATCCGGGCTGAGTTTCGTGACAATGGCGTCGGACAGGCTGCCCGCGAAACTATTGACGTGTTGCGGGATCGGGCCGAGGTAATCGGGGGATTTGGTGTATCCGACAACGAAGATGCTGCCGTCCGGCGCCAGAGCGAGCCCGCCCCGGGCGGCCTCGTTCTTCGAGCCGCCGAGATACGTGCAGTACACGAGATTCTGCCCATCGCCGGAGAGTTTCAGCGCGTAGCAGTCACGCGCCCCGTGGACCGGGTTGGGGTCGCCGCCGTTGTAGGTCTCGTCAAAGGCCCCGGGTGTCGTCGGCAGATCGGGCGAACTGCTCGCACCCGCGATGTAAATATCGCCCGCAGCGTCGATCTCGAGCCCGTACGCCCGTTCCTTGCCGGAACCACCGATCAGCGTCGACCAGAGAAGTGTTCCCGTTGGATCGAATTTCAGAACGGCAATATTGTCGTTGCCGCCGGTTCCGAGCGGACCGAACACCGTGGATCCCGGAAAGGTCGAGGGCTGAAAGTCGCCGTACATCGCAACAACAACATTCCCGGCCGGGTCAAACCCAATCTCTCGGATCGAGTCGTTGCTGTTTCCCCCGAGATAGGTCGAAAACCCCAGAGTCTGGTCACTCCCGAAGGCCGAGGCCGCGAAACCGAGCCAAACCGAAAGGACCCAGCCCAGCACGTCGAACACTTGGATTTGCACCATGTCACCTCATTGCGTCAGCGCACATCCCACACGAGGAAACCGCGTCGAGTGTACCATGCCGCCCCCCGATCGCGAAGAACTTTGACCTGCAAACCTGAACACAAGCCAAATGGACAGCGTCACTCCTCGCCCCCGATGGTGCCCGCCGAGGCGAGCTTGTCCAGCACCGGATGCCCCTGGGTCTTCTTCTCGGCGATCGCACGGATCACCGAGGGCGGGCACATCGACTCCAGACCCTTCTCAAGATCCTGACCCATCGCTGCGATCTGCTTGATCAGGCTCGAGCTGGTGTACGCAAAGCTCTGGCCCGCGACGACGAACGCGGTCTCCAGCCCCGCGACTTCGCGGTTGGTGACCGCGTACTGCACCTCATACTGCAAATCCGAGAGATTTCGGATGCCTCGCAGCAGCGCGGTCGCCCCGAGGCTGCGCGCAAAGTCGACCGTCAGACCCGAGAATGCCTCCACGCGCACAGCCGCCAGACCGGGTTCGTCTGCAACCATGTCTCGCACAAGCGCCCGGACCATCTCGACCCGGTCCTCGGGCGAAAAGAGCGATTCCTTGCCCGGGTGGTGCCCCACCGCCACGACCAGCTCATCGAAGAGCCGGCGCCCCCGGGCGATGACATCGAGGTGTCCGAACGTCACCGGATCGAACGAGCCCGGGAAAACCGCGAGATGGTGCTTGGCCTTGCTCATGTGCAGATCGTACCAAAGAGATCGGCCCCGGGATCGGGTCTCCGGGGCCGATGCAGGATCTGCGCGATGGTGGCAGTTCGGACCCGATCAGACCGCGGGGGCCGCTGGCAGGTCCACTTCGGTCTGGTTCACGTGGTTGAAGTAGTTGGTGTAGGTCGCCAGTGCCGCCACAGCGATGGTCTCGGCGATGGCGCCGTCGTCGTAGCCGGCGTTCTTGAAATCTTCCAGATCACGGTCTGAAACAAATCCTTTCTTCTCGTGCAAAGCCCAGGCAAAGGTATTGACTGCATTGAGCTTGGGATCGCCGAGGTCGCCGTTGGTCCGGGCAGCCACGGTCTGCTCTTCGGTCAGACCCGCGTTCTTGCCGACGTGGGTGTGGGCCGCCTGGCAGTAGTCGCAGCCATTGCCCTGCGCAAAGACGAGCTGGACCACCTCCTGCTCGGTCGGGCTGAGCGAAGCCTCTTTGAGCGCCCCGGAGGCGCCGAGATAGAACTTCAGGGCCGCGGGCGAATTGCCCATGCCCTTGAAAATGTTCAAATGCTTTCCATTGAGCGGACCATCAAAGATCTCTTTCACCGCTCCGGTGGACGAGGCTGGGTCAACAGTATTCAAACGTGGCATCTTGACAACTCCTTATTGTTTCATATCACTCGGGCCACCGTTCTGCTCGCGGCGCCCCCGGTCCGGCACCAACGCGCGGCATCGCCCGGTTTATGCCAGAAAAAAGCAACTTTCTCACAAAGTCGGGCAATACCCTAGTCATTGTGGGTCCCGATGGCGATCCGCTGCGACCAATTCGGACCCACAACGTATAGAATCCCGGCCGGGCCTGCGAAAGTCGGCCGGCCGGAGTCCCACACAGACCCATTGAACCCATGAGACGTCACCCGAATCCAACCCAGAGCCCGGCGTCGGCGTGGTCCGGCTGGACCCGGATCGACGCCCACTGCCATTCCAACGCCTCGGAAGGGCCCGTGCTGCGGGTCGTCGGCGCGATCGGAATCCCCGAGTGCTACTCCGAGCCCGAGGCTGTCTACGACCAGGCCAAGGCCCGCGGCATGGACCTCGTCACCATCACCGACCACGACACCATCGCCGGCGCCCTGTCCCTCACCGAGCGAGGCTTCGAGGGGTTCATCATCGGCGAAGAAGTGACGGTCTTTTTCCCCGAGGATCGCTGCAAACTGCACGTGACGGTCTGGGATCTGACGCCGGAGCTGCACGAGGAAATCGCAACGCTCGGCCTGCGCGATGATGTCTACCAGTTCTGCGCATGGCTCAAGGAGCGCAACCTCCCCCACGCTCTGGCGCACCCGGTCTATGTCCAGAACGGCAAACTCAGCATCTCGCACCTCGAACGCTGCTGCCTGCTCTTTCGGGGCTTTGAAGTGCTCAATGGCGCCCACTCCGGCACACACCGGCTGGGCATCGAACGGCTCCTGCAATGGCTCGACCCCGAACGCATCCGAGCCCTGTCCATCAAGCACAATCTCCTGCCGATTTTCGATGAGCCCTGGATCAAGGGCCGCACCGGCGGCTCCGACGACCACGGGCTGCTCAACATCGGGCGCACATTCACCGCCATCAATGCACGCAACGATGCGTTCATCCGAGAACCCCGCTCCTTCTTCGATCTGGTCATGCAGGGACGATCGCAGCCCGGCGGCAACGCGGGGCATGCCTCGCTGCTCGCGCACCAACTCACCACCGTCGCCAGCCATTACACCTCGCGCCACCTCGCTGCCGACATGGACCCCGGCCAGCGATATCTGGCGAGCAAACTCCTGCGATTCGCCGGCGTCCCGAGCAAGAAACCCTCGAAACTCTCGCTCGCCCTGCACATGACCAAGCGCAAACTCCTGCTCGGCAAGCGCCAAAGCCTGCCCATCACCACAGCCCTGCGCGACACCATCGGCCCCGTGCTCGAAGCCTACCCCGACCTGCGCGAGCGGTTCGACCCGGCGCGATGGTCCGAAGGCTCGGCACTGAGCCAGCATGAACGAATGGCCGACTTCGCCGACGATCTCTCGACGGCCCTGTCCCGGGCGATGGCGTCGGGCGCTCTGGACTCGATCCGCAAGCATGACAAGCTCGGCATCGTGGACCACCTCATCAGCTACAGCATCCTGCTCGCGGCCCAAACACCGTATATCTTCAGTTTGTTCTATCAGAATAAGGACCGGAACCTCGTCGAACAGCTCAACCACAATCTCGCTGAGCCCGGCTCCGGCGCCAGCGCGCTGGAGCGGCCCATGAAAGTCAGCCTCTTTACCGATACGCTGGGCGATGTCAATGGTGTCTGCCGGTTCATCCAGAACGCCGCCCAGTACGCCAACGAGAACGACCGCGATCTCGATGTCATCACCAGCACCACGTTCGAGGTGCCCGAGTGGGACAATATCCACAACTTCGAGCCAAGCTTCGCGATGGATATCCCGAAGTACGAGAACCTCCAGTTCGTGCTCCCGCCCGTGATGAAGATCCTCCGCCACGTCGACAGGCACCAGCCCGACGTCATCCATATCTCGACGCCCGGCCCCGTCGGGCTGGTCGGCTATATCGCTGCCAAAATGCTGCGCGTGCCCGTGCTCGGCGTCTACCACACCGATTTCCCCGCATACGTCGATCATCTCTTCGAGGACCACGGCTTCACCTGGGCGACCAGAAAGTACATGCAGTGGTTCTACAAACCGTTCTGGTCCATCTTCACGCGATCCGATGATTACATCGAGTCGCTCGTCGAACTCGGGATCGAACGCGAGCGGTGCTCGAGCCTGACGCCCGGCGTGGATACCAATCTCTTCAGCACCGAACACCGAGACCCGGATTTCCTGCCGAGCCTCGGCGACGAGGGATCGGTCTGTGGCCACCATTCGACCACGGAAACCGTGCGCGTGCTGTTCGTCGGCCGGCTGAGTGTCGAGAAAAACCTCCCGATGCTGGCCAAGGTCTGGAAACGGGTCGATGCCGAGTGCCGGAAACGCGGGCTCGATGCCGAGCTTCTGCTCGTCGGCGACGGCCCATACCGCGAGCAGATGATCAAAGAACTGAAAAAGACCAGAACCCGTTTCCTCGGGTTTCGGCATGGATCAGAACTCTCCACGATCTACGCCTCGTGCGACATCTTCGCCTTCCCCTCGACCACCGATACGCTCGGGCAGGTGGTGATGGAGGCACAGGCATCGGGCGAGGTCGTGCTGGTGACAGACCGGGGCGGACCTCAGGAGGTCGTGCGCCATGGTGAAACCGGCTTTGTCCTCTCGGCCACGGACACCGACCGATGGGTGCGCACGCTGGTTGAACTGATCGAGAACGGCGCCCGACGTCGCACAATGGCCGAGGCCGCCCACGCGGCGATGCAGGAGATGACCCTGACCACCTCGTTCGAGCACTTCTGGCAGGCGCACGTTGATGCCTGGCATCGACACCTGGCGCAGCTCGGGATCGAATCGATCGAGGGTGGCAGCATCTCATCCTCGATCGGGCAGACCAGCTGATCCGCCCGCGTAGCGCAAAGAAAACCGCCGCGGCCCGGGAAGGACCGCGGCGGCACCAGCAAAGGAGGTAGAGACACGTGTTCTGGTCAGGCGGCGCGGCGGGTCGTGCGACGCTTGGCCGGACCGATGCGGCCGGCGGTGCGGGCCGGCGCCTTGCGGGCGGTCGACTTGCGGGCCTTGGACGCCGGCTTGCGAGTCGAGCTCTTGCGAGCCGTCGAACGCTTGGCGGTCGTCTTCGGCGATGACTTGCGTGCGGTCGAACGCTTGGCGGTCCGCTTGGCCGGGCTGCGCTTGGTGGCGCTCTTCTTGGCCGCGGTGCGCTTGGTGGCGCTCCTCTTGGTTGCAGTGCGCTTGGCGGTCTTCTTCGGTGCAGCCTTCCGGCCGCTGGTGCTCGCCTTGCGCTTGGCGGTCGTCTTCGGAGCCGACTTCCTGGCGGTGGTGCGCTTGGTCGCACTCTTCTTGGCTGCGGTCCGCTTGGCGGGGCTGCGTCTGGAGGTGTTCTTCTTGGCGGTGGTCTTCCGGCCGCTGGTGCTGGTCTTGCGCTTGGCGGTGGTCTTCGGCGACGACTTCTTGGCCGCGGTCCGCTTGGCGGGGGTGCGCTTGGCCGTGCTCTTCTTGGCTGCGGTGCGTTTGGCCGGGCTGCGCTTGGTGGTGTTCTTCTTGGCGGTTGATTTCTTCGCCGACGACTTGCGGGCCGATGCCTTGGGAGCAGCGCGTTTGGTGGTCTTCTTGGCGTTTGACTTGCGTCCGCTGGTGCTTGCCTTGCGTTTGGCAGCGGGGCTGCGCTTGGTGGCGCTCTTCGACGCCGAGCGCCTGGTTTTCGATGTGGTCCTGGTCGAGGCCATGACAGTCTCCTTGGTTTGCCGGACCCATCGGTCCGAGCTTCGAACGTTGGCCCGGGGCTGTCAGCCTTTCGATCCGGGCGATCACACTTCGGCGGCCGGCCAACCCGGTCGCCCACGGGGATCGGCATCGTCGACGCCGGGCGTTCCCCGCTCATTGCTCGCTGAATCGTCAACTGCGGACCTTCGCTTGCCTTTTTCCGGACGAAAGATCATCTTTTTTTCCCCTTCGCGCAGAGTCCGCGCCTTTTTGGGCGACAATACCCAAGCCCCAACCGAGGACACGCCGTGAGCCATCGCCCCGAGCATTCACATTCGACCACGCCCCCGACCGCCGATGCTCCACAGGCACAAGCCGGGAACTGGTCGATCACAAGCTGGAAATCCCGGCTTGATCCGCAGCAGGTTGTGTATCAGGACCGGGCTGCCGTCGAGCGGGCGGTCACCAAACTCCGCTCCTTGCCGCCACTGGTGACGAGCTGGGAGATCGAACGGCTCAAGTCCCACATCGCCGAGGCCCAGCGGGGCGAGCGATTCCTGCTTCAGGGTGGCGACTGCGCCGAACGCCTCGATGATTGCAGGCCCGAACATATCACGTCCAAACTGAAGATATTGCTCCAGATGTCACTCGTGCTCGTCCATGGTCTGGGCAAGCCCGTCATCCGCGTCGGCCGATTCGCAGGCCAGTATGCCAAACCAAGATCAAGCAAAACGGAACGAGGCGAGTTCAAGGGCCAAGAGATCGAGCTGCCCAGCTACTTCGGCGACCTCGTCAACCGCGAGGCCTTCACCCCCGAGGCCCGCACACCCGACCCGCACCTGATGGTTCGGGGCTATCAGCACGCCGCGATGACGCTCAACTTCATCCGGGCCCTCATCGATGGCGGGTTCGCCGACCTGCACCACCCGGAATACTGGGATCTCTCCTTCCTCGGGTCCGCAGCCCTATCCGAACAGACCCGATCGGCGTACCAGAGGATGTCCACCGAGCTCGCCTCGGCACTCAAGTTCATGGAAAACATCGGGGAGCGCGATGTCAAGGATCTGTCCAGTGTCGAGTTTTTCACAAGCCACGAGGGGCTGAACCTGCTCTACGAATCCGCACAGACGCGGCAGGTGCCCCACCGATCCGGGTATTACGACCTTTCGACGCACCTGCCCTGGATTGGTGAACGCACGCGAAGCCCGGATGGGGCCCACGTCGAGTATTTCCGGGGGATCAGGAATCCGATCGGGGTCAAGATCGGCCCCAGCGCCGACCCGGCCGAGATCGCCTCGCTCATCGAGATCCTCAACCCCGACCATGAGCCGGGGCGGATGGTCCTGATCGTCCGACTCGGCGCCAAAAACGTGCGTGAGAACCTCCCCCGGCTGATTGAGGAGATTTCCCGATCCGGCGCTCCGGTGCTGTGGGTCTGCGACCCGATGCACGGCAACACCCGGACCACCTCCACCGGGCGCAAGACCCGCGACATGGACGACATCACAACAGAATTATTGCATACAATACAAACTCATCGCGAACTCGGGACCCGACTGGGCGGTGTACACATCGAACTGACGGGCGAAGATGTGACGGAATGTGTGGGCGGGGCGTCCGGTATCACGGAAAGCACCCTGGAAACCAACTATTCCTCGGCGCTGGACCCTCGCCTGAACTACGCCCAGAGCCTCGAATTGGCATTTCTCCTGGCGAACCGGGTGCACAAAGTCTGAGATTGTGCTAGACTGGACGAACTCGTTGGGGAAGAATACGCATGATGGAAAATAAATCTGAATACAACCGTGAGGCCGGCTCCCAGTCCCAGTGCGCGGCTCCGGAGGGCGCCGAGGCTGTGCTGTGGAAAACGATCGAAAGCCACCCATTCATCGGGGCCTCGATCGTCAACACCGATGGGTACTTCGTCTGCGCCAATGACCGCGCCAAGATCATGTACCTCGGGACGGCCAACGTCGAGGTCGCTGGCCGCCGGATGGGCGAGGTAGTCTCGGAGGACTGGGCCAAGGAACGCATCGAACTGATGAAGGAACTCGAGCGGGAGGACAAAAATGGTTTCCTCCGCCACATCCGTCGGGGACGCTCGCTGCTCGTCACCTACTCAAAAATACCTACACCAGAGGGCCAGCCCACACGCTACCTCGTCCTGATCGGCGAGTGCGGCGACGAGAATCTCAAAATCGGTCCAGAATACAAAATCATGAAAACCGGGCTGGTCAACCTCGGACCCCTGAGCAGCCTGACCAAACGCGAGATCGAGGTGCTCGCCCTGATCGCCAAGGGCATGACCACCGATGAGATCGCCAAGCAGTTGAACCGGTCACCCAAAACGATCGAGGCGCACCGGAGTTCGCTGGCGCGCAAGCTTGGGGTCAAAAACCGTGTCCAGCTCGCCGAGTTTGCCATGAAGGCCTCGCTTGATCCGCACCACGCCGATCTCAAACGCATCCCGGACAAATCGAACTGAGAGCGATCACATCCCCGCAGCTGCAACGCGATACCGCTCCGCCATCGCTTCGAGCGAACCCGGGATCACACGGATCGTCCCCACTGTTGTGATGAAGTTGACATCGCCGGTCCATCGCGGCACGAGGTGGACATGGACATGCTGGGGCACGCCGGCGCCCGCGGCCCGTCCCTGGTTGAGCCCGATGTTGATGCCGTGCGGCTCGAGCGTGCGCTCCATCAGATCCGCCGCCTCGTCCACCAACATCCACAATGCTGCCCGCTCCGGCGCTGTGTAATCCAGCAACCGGGGCCGACTCTCCCCGAGCGCAACGAGCAGATGCCCATTGGCATAGGGATAGCGGTTGAGGAAGATCATCCCCGAATCGGTGCGCCGGATGATGTGGTTGTCGTGGTCATCTTCGGGCGTCAGCCAGTAATCACGGATGAAACAGCCGGTATCAGGCTTGGCCTTTCGGCGATCGGCCTGCGCTGACTGTTCCCTTTCAACCCGGCCGAGTTCTTCGATGTACCTCAGCCGCCACGGCGCCTGGAGCTGATCGGGGCCTGCGGGGTTGGGGTTGTGCGGGTTATCCGGTTTGGATGGCATGGGAAGAGTGTAGAGGGCATCGAATCGACCGGGACCGGAAATCCCCCGACCATCACGGGCCGATATCCCAATCAGGAGGTGCCTGTCATGAGCATGGTCGAGATCGATTCGATGACGCCCGTCTCCGAGATCATGTCGCGGGGCGTGGTGTCGGTCGGACCGGACGATTCGCTCGAAACGGTGCGTCGGCTGTTCGATCGCCACCGCTTCCACCACCTCTTGGTCTGCGACGATGGCATCGCGCGGGGCGTGATCTCGGAGCGGGATCTGCTCAAACACCTCAGCCCGTTCGTCGGCACACTCAGCGAAAAAAGCAGAGACACCTGGACGCTTAAGAAACGTGTCCACCAAGTCATGAATCGAACAATCGTCTGGGCCGAGCCGACGACCCCGATCACCGAGGCGGCGCTCATGATGGCAGCCAATCGGATCTCGTGCCTGCCCGTGCTCGATGAACAGAGCCGACCGATGGGCATGGTGACCACGGTCGATGTGCTGCGCTGGATCTCGTGCCAGCTTCATCCGGAGCTGGACGATGGGCAACGGGCCGGGGATCAATCCGACGCGGCGTGATCGGCGCCGGTTGGTCGCCGCGCTAGACTCCGGCTGAAACATCTACCTTTCAGCCGGAGAAACGCCCCATGTTCAAGTCGATCGCAGTCGGTGGTCCCCGTTCGTCGTCGGTGGTTGTGGTTGGTCAGTTCAAGGGCAAGCCGCCGCACAGTTCGAGCAAGATGTACGACTCCGACGGCTCGGTCGCCGGCGCGGGCAAACGCCCCGAGGCGACCGGCGAGCTCGGCTGCCTTGCCGAGGCCTTCCCGGCCGGCTCGTCGCGCGGGAAGAAGGCGTCCCGGGTCATCATCGTCGGACTCGGCGAGAAGAAAAAGCTCGATGCCGACGCCATGCGCACGCTCGGCGCCGCGATTGTCAAGCGCGCCAGCCAGATCAAGGCGAGCAGCATTTCCATCGACCTCGACGGACCGATCAAGGAGGCCCGACTCGATGTCTCGGCCATGGCCTGTGCGCTCGGCGAGGGTCTCGGTCTGGCGAACTGGCACTATGACCGACTGCGAGGCACCGCCAGCACGATCGACCGCCTCGGGAAACTCTCGGTCCATGGCTCGAGCAAGGCCTTCGACCGGGGGCTCGAGCGCGGGCTCGGACTGGCCGAGAGCGCGAATGTCGCGCGAGATCTGAGCCAGACGCCCCCGAACATCGCCACCACGACCTACATGGCCAGCGAGGCGCGCAAGATCGCGCGACAGACCGGGCTCAAGTGCACCGTCTTCAAGGGCGAATCGCTCAAGAAAAACGGGTTGACCGGGCTTCAGATTGTCGGGGCTGCCAGCGAGCATGCGCCCTGTATGGTTCGGCTTGAATACACCCCAAGCCGGGGTGGCAAGCGTTCCAAACCGACGGTGCTTGTCGGGAAGACCATTGTCTATGACACGGGCGGGCTCTCGCTGAAGGTCAACAACGGAATGAAGGGGATGAAGCGCGACAAGGATGGCGGGTGCGCGGTCATCGGCGCGATGCACGCGGTCGCCACGGTCATCAAGCCGAACCATCGCGTCGTGGCGCTGCTGATGATCGCGGAGAACTCGGTCAGCGACGAGGCATACCGCCCGGACGATGTGATCACGATGGGCAACGGCGTGACGGTCGAGGTGACCAACACCGATGCCGAGGGTCGGCTCGTGCTCGCCGACGGGCTGTACTACGCCTGCGCCAAGGAAGACCCGGGCGCCTTGATCAACATGGCGACGCTCACCGGCGGCGTGGTGGTGGCGCTGGGCAGTGTCTTTGCCGGGCTGTGGTGCGATGATGATGCACTCCGGCGCCGGATCGAGGAAGCGGGCGAAGCCACCGGCGAGCGGGTCTGGCGCCTGCCGCATGATGAAAAATACCGCCAAATGATGAAGAGCCCGGTCGCGGACATCGTCAACAGTGCGCCGGTGCGCGAGGCGCACCCGATCCAGGGCGCGGCTTTCCTGAGCTACTTCGTCGAGGAGGGCATCCCGTGGGCGCACATCGACATCGCTGGGGTCCATGAAGCCAGCTCGGCGCGCGGGCCGTTCCAGCCCGGGCCGACGGGCTTTGGTGTCCGGCTGATGGCCGAATTGTTGGGCTAGCCCGGATGCAGGCTCCGTTCGCATCGGATTTGGATGTCCTGTAGGCTGTGGTGGTCTGCCCGGGCAATCGGTCCGGGCCCGGAGATATGGCTCGATGGGCGAGGTGCTCGTGGTCAATCCGGCCTCCGTCGGCGTGATGGGCGTGCTCGGCGCCACCAAGCGATCGGCGCGCACGGCGATCGTCCGGCACGACTCATGGTCCGAGGATGGACTGCTGAATCTGGCAAGGTCCGCCGGGAGGCACCCAAGCGCCGCCATCACGCTCGGACACGGACGCATCGGCGAAGACCTGTCCGTCGTCGGGCTGCTGGCCAAGCCGAGGCTGCTCGGGCCGATCGCGGTTCGGCTGGACCGATGTCCGGGGTTGAACGAGAAACTGCGCCGGCTCGTGCGGGACCCGGTGCTCGATCATGCCGCGGATTGGGTGCTGACGCTGCTTGCCGCTGCGGGCGGGTGTGAGATCCACCACACCGATTCATTCAAGCCTCATCGCGTGTCGCACAGCCCCTACGACGCGGACGAACTCAGGCCCGAGGGCCGGGCGTGGCTCGTGGCGACGATGGTTGAACTGATCGGCGAGGAATCGCTCTGTGCGCACGAGGCGCGCCGGCTCTGGAAATTCTGGCGGGGTGGGCGATGAACTGGTGCCTGGTCAGCCGGGAGTACCCGCCCTTCACCGGCGGCGGGATCGGGACATACGCCAAAGCCATGGCGTCGCTGCTGGCGCGCCGCGGCGAGCGGGTGGTGGTGGTGACGACGGGCCCCGGAAAGATGAAGGTCGAGAAAGAGGATGGCGTGGTCGTCGTGCGCTTGCCGCTGGTCGAGGGCGATGACTGGTCCCGACCGCACCCGGCCATTCGCACAGCGATGACCGAGGCGGCGTGGCGGGCGTTCGTGCCCCACGCGGTGTTTTCGATGGGCGTGGCGGATGTGCTGCCGGGCCTGATCCTCGAATACGGAATTGATGTCGTGGAGTTTCCGGACACCGGGGCAGCCGGGTGGTTCACGCTGAACACGCGGCGCACGACGGGCGCGTACGACGGCGTTCGGATGCTGACCGTGGTGCACTCGCCGAGCGCATGGATCGAGCGGGTCAATCGCCGGTGCCAGCCCGGGCGGGCGATGCACGAGCTGTGCCGAATGGAGCACGAGCAGGCGCAGTGGTCGGATGCGGTCGTGTCACCCTCGCACTTCATGGCGGACTGGGTGCGCACGAACTGGAACATAACCCCGGCGGTGATCCGCAACCCGATCCCAATCGCAGAGGATTCAGAAACGGGGCCGATCGAAGATGGCGTTCTCTACGTCGGTCGGCTCGAGTACCGCAAGGGGATCGACACGCTGCTGCACGCGTGGGCCAAGGTCAAGACGGACCAGAGGCTGCACCTGGTCGGGCTTGATGTGCCGGACGAGCGCGTCGGCGTGCGGATCGGTGAATCGCTGCTGGGCCAGATCCCGCGCGAGGCTTCGCTGCGCGTGGTGGAGCATGGTGTACTCGGCTCCTCGGAGGTCGGCTCGTTGCAATCGTCGGTGTCGGTGGTGGTGGTGCCCTCGCCCGAGGACAACCTGCCCTATACCTGCGTCGAGGCGATGGCTTCCGGGCGCGTGGTGATCGCCTCGCGCGTGGGTGGGGCTTCGGAATTGATCGAGGATGGCGTGAGTGGGCTGCTGTTCGATTCGGGGCAGGTGGATTCGCTGGCGCAGGTGCTGACTCGGGCGCTGGCGATGAGCGATGCCGAGATCCGGGACATGGGCGAAGCAGCCCGGGAACGTGTGCAGTCGATGTGCGATCCGGCGACGGTGCTGGATGATCGTCTTCGACACGCCCTGACGGCTGAGCACTGGCGCGAGATTCACGGCGAGATGTCGCTGGTCACACTCAACGCGGGCTCGATGATCGATCCGGGGATTGAACGCCTCCGCCGGGCGGTGATGCAGACGGATGCGGCGTTTGCGCACGGCTGGCCCAAAAGCAATGGACGGATTATCGCGCATGCCACACCGAGCGTCGGCGGATATCTGGCTGGCCCGCGCGAGGTCGGGCCCGTGGTCGTTCAACGGTCATGGCTCGAGCGCGAGCCGATGTGCTCGGCACTGCCGGCGATCGAGGGCGAGATCGGATCGGTCCGCGATGTATGGAAACTGCTGTCGCTGATCCTGTTGAACGGCGGCCGGGGCGCGGTGGTGCCGAACGCGGTGTGCAAGGTCGCCGAGCCCGAGGGCCCCGGGGTTGAAGTTGATGCGGGCTCGCTTGTGGATGAATCGGTGCTTCTGGGCGAGCCCGGCGTGCTGGTCGGTCGAGCGGTTCGGCTGGGCTCGGCCTTCGAGGGGCCGATGCCGACGATGACGTCTCGCGTAATGGGCAAGGCCAAGCGGCTTCTGGGTGGGGCGTAAAACCCCGAACCCGAGAGCGTATCGGATTCTCAGATTTCCGACCTGTTCTTTGTTCGCCGTTTGGCCTCGATTGTTCTCTCGGCAAGCCCCTTGACAACACCGTGGATCGGCGAGCGCTTGAGTGTTTCGTTGATCCTGTCGGCCAGGCGGTACCGCAGACCGGCGCGTCCGAGGTTGGCGGCCTCCATCTGTTCGCTGAGCATGGTGCGCAGCACGCGCGATGTGTCCAAGGCGAGATCGGGGTGCCTGACCAGCACGCGGGCATGGAGGTGCTGCTTGCGCATCTCGACCTCGGTGCGCAGAAGTGAATCGTGACGGATGCGGTAATGGAGCATGAAGTCGGGGATGACCGCGCCGTGATGGCCACGCTCGGCCAGGGCGCAGTAGAGATCCCAGTCCTCGTAGCTGGTCAGCTCTGTGCTGTAGCCTCCGATTTCGAGAAGAAGATCACGTTTGAACAGCGCCATGCAACAGCCGGCGCAGTTGTGGATGGGCAGCAGGTCGCGGTGGAGCCCGAGCGGGACCCAGCCACCGAACCGGCGCGAGGGCGAGAGCCGGAAATAGCCGACGAGTGCGGTGACGTAGGCAAGCTCGGGCTCGCGGCTCATCAGCGCGACAGCCTTCTCCACAAAGGTCGGGCTGATCAGGTCGTCCGCGTCGATGGGCAGGACGTAGGTCCCTGCCGCGGCAGCAAGGCCTGCATTGCGCGCCGCGGACAACCCCGCGTTTCGTTGTCGAACGATGCGATGTCCCTCGCGTTCGAGCCGGTCGATCAGGGCGATGGATTCCGACTCGGTCGAGCCATCGTCAACAATGATGGTTTCGATATCCTGATACGTCTGACGCGTGATCGAGGCGAGCGTTTCGGGTAGGAACTCGGCGAGGTTGTAGTGCGGCACAATGATCGAGACTTTGGGCCCCGTCGCGCCACACCGGGCGGCCGGTGCGGCCGACTTCGGTTCAGCAGCGTCAATCAGTGTCTCGAACTGCTGAACCACACGCGCCGGATCGCAGAGATCGGCGATGCGTTTGGGGGCGTTGTGCGCCAACGTTTCCCGGAGTTGCTGATCTCCAAGAACCCGTTCGAGCAGATCGGCGAGGGCTTGCGGGTCTTCGGGATTGCAGAGCAGGCCGGAGGATTCGTGCCGAAGAATCTCGCCCGGGCCGCCGGTGTTTGTGCTGACGACGGCCTTGCTGCAGGCCATCGCTTCGAGCAGTGCGTTGGGGAAGTTGTCCCACCGTGCGGGGAAGCAGCAGACGTCGGCGCCGCGGATGAGCGCGCCAAGCTCACGTCGCGGCACAGGCGGGCGGAACTCGAAGCGGTCGGCCCACTTTGCATCGATCAAACCTGCGGTGTGTTTGCGCATAGATCGGCCGAAGGGGCCCGAGCCCGTGTCGCCGCCGACGAAAAGGAAACGCGCATCGCAGCCCCGTTTGAGCAGGATCTGCCCGGCGCGAGCGAGGACATCAACACCCTTGCGGTGCTCCATTCGGCCGAAGTAGAGCACCGTCGGCATCTCGGGGTTGGTACTGACGGGTTGGTCAGGATTGAGATTGAGATCGGATACTGAATCGAGATCGAACGGGTATCTCAGGACATGGCCCGAGGCGATGGTGCCGAGGTCGTGGCGATCGAGATAGTCGCGGGTGGATTGGAGCAGGTCGGTGGATGGGCTGAGCACGAGGTCGGCGTGGGCGATGGACTCATGCTCCATGATGTCGAGATAGGCAGCGTAGTGCGGGTAGGTCGAGTCGTTGTCCAGCGCCCGGCACAGGGCGCTGCTGGTGTGCAGCCGGCAGATGAGCACGCACGAGCCGAACTCGCCGGTGGTGCGTTTGGCTTGGCTGATGGCGTGGCCCTCGGCCCAGTAGTCGGGGTATTCGATGGCATCAAAGACGAACCGCTCGTGGAGCCGGCGGACGGTTTTCAGGGTGGCCAGGCTGTGGCGGGCGTAGGGGTAGTTGTGGTCGAGCCGGGGCGGGCCGTCGGCGGGATCAATGACATGGAAGGTGACACCGGGAAAGCGCGTCGGGCCCGTTTCGAGGACGCCCTCGTGGTTTCTGGTGAGGATGTGGACATCGTGGCCGGCGTCGGTGAGGGCGCGGGCCCAGTTGGCGGCGTAGGTGCCGATGCCGGCGCCGAAGAACGGCGAGAACTCCCTTGAAACCAGACAGATACGCACGCACCAGCCCCCTCGGCGTGATCCTATGCGGGACAGACAAGCAGACTCGGAATCGTCATCAGCCAAAGGGAGACAAGAATCCTCCAAAATTGCCCTATTTGGGGGATTGCGGGGGTGAACGGTATTCGATAGGGTTCTGTGCAGTGATCTCGTGTGTCGGGTGATAAGAACGGAGGTTTGCTATGCAACGCAATGCTTTGTCGCAGTCTTGTCGCAGTCTTGTCGCAATGACGATCGTATTGAGTGCGGGGGTGTTGGCAGTCCGTGCTCACGCGCAGCCAGTTCAATTTTCAGGCCAGCCACAGACCGGGGGCGCGGGCCAAGACATCCCGACAGGAACACTTGACGATCGGAGGTGGCTCCGCTCGTTCTGGTTGGAGGCTTTCGGGCGGACGATCATACAAGAGACGGGTCTGATTTTCGAACAACAGGGTACGGTCCAAACCCAGCTCGACGTGTTCGAGTTTCGATCACCGGAAACATTTGACCGGATCGATGCAGACGGTACGTTTCAGGTATATACATGGGAAAACCAGATCACCATGCCTGTTCCTCCGGATATGATGTCCATCCTGAATGCAGGTGGCGTGATTGATGCGCGTTTTGGTGCCATGGTTGGCCGGCTGACGACGACGACCGGCTTCGACCAAGAAATTGTTGGATACACCTTCGAGATTGATGTCCTTGATACGTTGGGAAACCAACGA
>DRKT01000175.1 GCA_011053195.1 Phycisphaerales bacterium
AAGGAGCGTGCCCCCAAGGCCAAGGACGAGCGGCTCGGGTGCTGGGTGTTCTCGATGGGCAACACGAACCAGTACGCGGCGTTCTCGAACAAGGGCGATTGGGTGCTGCTGACCGATCCGGACGGCCGGCTTGTGGACATCGTGTATTGGGGCTCGTTCAAGGCGGAGAGGCCGACGGGGGCGGATCTGGTTTCCGAGGAAGTCGAGGGCAGATCCCGGGGCAGTGCGTGCCGATACCTGTTCGGCGGGCCGATGGTCTGGCACCACCATCTCGACGGCAAGGACATGAGCCCCGGCCGGCATCCGATCCGGGCTTCGATGTCTGCGGACGACGGCGGCCGATGACCGTCGGCGGAGCTACGATGCGCCGAACCCAAACGGAGGGCGCCCATGGCGTGGATCACCAAAGACAGCGCGGGAGCACGGATCGAGCACCGCGACGAGCCCTACCTGACGCCCGAGATGGCGGACCGGCTCCGCAACGAGATACTCCCCCGGTATGAAACCACGATGGGCGCGCTGCTGCCCGCGCTGCACGAGATCCAGCATACCTACGGCTGGATCCCGCTCCAGGCGATGCAGGAGATCGCGGCACTGCTCGAGATCGAGCCGAGCCATGTGATTGACACCGTTTCATTTTATGAAGAATACTGGTCGCATCCCAAGGGCGAGCATGTCGTGGCGGTCTGCCGATCCATCGCGTGCGAGTTCTGCGGCCAGTGCGAGATCACGCAGGCGTGCAAGGACCGCCTCGGGATCGACGTGGGCGAAACGACCGACGACGGGAAATTCACACTGATCGAGTTGGAGTGCCTCGGCTCGTGCGGGACAGCCCCGGCGGCGCTGATCGACGAGACGCTCCACGAGAACCTCAGGCCCGAGCAGGTCGCGGGCCTGATCGACGAGGCCGAGCGCAAGGGCAGGCACTAGGCTCCGGGCATGGCCGATTCGAAGGACACCCTGGCGCGGAACATCGGGCGGTTCACGGGCGAGCTGTGGCGGGCGATCCGGTCGCCGGTGAGCGGATCGAAGCGCGAGGTCAGCCGGACCGTCGAGACGCAGCAGCGCACCACCGAATCGGGCAAGGTGACGCTCCGGCGGACAATGATCGAGGAGATCGAGGTCGACCGGTCGTAGATTCATTTTATCGTTTGGCCATAAATGCTTCGATCTCGTCGCTTGTGCGTGGTAGCGCGGTCGAGAGGATCTCGCAGCCGGTGTCGGTGATGAGAATGTCGTCCTCGAGCCGGATGCCGAGGTTCTCGTCGGCGATGTAGATGCCGGGCTCGATGGTGATGACCATGCCGGGGGCGAGCGGCTCGTTCATGAGGCCCGCGTCGTGGACATCGAGCCCGAGGAAGTGACCGAGGCCGTGGAAATACTGGTCGCAGTAGCCGGCGTTCTCGATGACATTCCGGGCGGCATCGCCCAGTTCGAGGAAGGTGACCCCGGGCCGGCACATATCCACCGCGACGCGCCATGCCTCATGGACGATGTCGTTGATCTCGCGCTGGCGGGGCGTGAACGTGCCGGAGACGGGGAAGGTGCGCGTGATGTCGGCGGCGTACATCTGAAACTCGGCGCCGACATCGCACAGCACAAGCTCGCCGGCGCGCATGATGCGATCGTTGGCGGTGTAGTGCAGCACGCACGAGTTCGGGCCCGAGCCGATGATGGGCTCGTAGGCGAATCGCCTGCAGCCTCGGGTGCGGATGGCGCGCTCGAAGGTGAACAGCAGCTCGTCCTCGTTGGTGTCGGGCTGAACGGTGTGCATGGCATCGGTGAAGGCCGCTTCGGTGGCCTCGATGGCGCGGCGCATCAGGGCGAGCTCGTCGCGGTCATGGATCGAGCGCATGCGGGGCAGCAGGTCGTGCCCATCGCGGATCGTGCAGCCGAGCACGCGCTGCGCCACTTCGCGCAGCACGGTGAGCTGCTTCGGCACGGGGCTCGTGTAGCCGGCGAACGGCCCGAGATAGACCAACTCGCGATTCTTCGAGTTCATCAGCGCATCGTTGATGGCGCGAGGCAGGAGCGTGGTACGCTTGACCGAGGCGATCCCCGCGGCAAGCTCGCTGGCGCGCCCGAGCATCGGCCGATTGCCATGCCAGCGGTTGTCCTCGATATCCAGAGGCCTCAGAAAGAGCTGCTCCTGCCAGGCCGGGTGCTCGGGCGCCAGAACGAGCGCAGCCCCGGCCTCGTGCGCCAGTCCCGTGAGATAGTAGAAATCAAGATTCTGGCGATGACATGAATCAATCGTGTCGGCGGCAAAGACGACAGCGACACCCGAGCCCATCTGCTCCATCAGCCGTTGACGCCGACGCTGGTAGACCTCGCGCGGGATGTCGCCGAGGGGTGTGGGGAACCCCCGGTCGTTGTCGGGGTGCGGCGTGGTGATGTCGGGCGTTTGGAGCGGGTAGCGGGGCATGGCCTGTGTCCTTGTCTTTGGTGCTGCGGTGGATGGTAGATCGGTTTGGGTGTCGGCGCAGCGGACCGCGGCGATCGAGAAGATCGCCGCGGCCGGGGGAAGATTGGGTGTCGCTCCGGTTTACGAAGCCTTGGCCCGGGCGATCGGCTCGTTGGTGTCCGGGCCGGTGCTCTTGTGCTGTTCGAGGAACGGGTGGAGCGGGCCGGAGCCGCTGTCCTTGTAGTTGTCCGGCGTATCGGCATCTTCCGCTGGCTTGCAGGTGGCCAGGATGCCGAGCCCGAGTATCGTGCTGACGACGGATGCCGAGAGGATGCCGAGCTTGGCGTCATCGAGATGGACGGTCGAGTTGGCAAAGGCCAGGTTCGAGATGAACAGGGCCATGGTGAACCCGATGCCCCCGAGGCAGCCGGCGCCGATGATATGTTTCCAACTGACCCCCTTGGGCAGGGCGCACATCCCGAGTTTGACACCGATGAATGACGCCAGCACGATCCCGGCGGGCTTGCCGAGGATGAGTCCGAAGAAGACGCCGAGTGTGACGGGCTCGCCGATGGCATCGCCGAGGCTCTCGCTGAGGTGCAGCCCCGCATTGGCAATGGCGAAAATCGGGATGATGGCAAAGGCGCTCCACGGCTCAAGCGCGTGCTCGATGCGGTGCAGCGGGGGGAGGACGAGCGTGATGTTTTTCTTGAGCGCAAAGGCGGCCGCTCGCTGCGCGGAGCTTTCCGCCGGCGTCGTGCCGTCGTCACCGGCCTTGTCGAAGTGGTGCAGCGCGTGGTGGCTCGCCTTGAGGAAGCGGACACGATCAACCCGGGCGCTGGCGGGGATGGTCATGGCCAGCAGGACCCCGGCGATGGTCGCATGGACGCCGCTCATCAGGACAAAATACCAGAGGACGATGCCCGGAAGAATATAGAAAACCGGGTTGCGGAATTTGAGGAAGTTGAGCGCAAAGAGAACCCCCACGGTGATCCCCGCCATCCCGAGGTAGTTCAGGGCCAGATCGTCGGTGTAGAACAGAGCAATGACGATGAGCGCGCCGAGGTCATCGACGATGGCCAGCGAGGTGACGAAGATCTTGAGCGAGAGCGGGGCCCGCTTGCCCAGCAGGGCCAGGATGCCAAGGGCAAAGGCGATGTCCGTTGCCATCGGGATGCCCCAACCGTGCATGGACTCAGGCGAGCCGAGGTTGATCACGGCGTAGATGGCAGCCGGGACAACCATGCCACCGATGGCGGCGAAGATCGGCAGGGCCGCCTTCTTTGGAGAGTGGAGCTCGCCGACGAGAACCTCACGCTTGATCTCCAGCCCCACCAGCAGGAAGAAGATGGCCATGATGGCGTCGTTGATGAAGTGCCCGACCGTGTGGATGGGCAGGTGCCATTTTCCAATACCCAGCGAGAACTCCATCTCGTGGAAAATGTGGTTGTAGATCCCCGAGAACTGGGAGTTGGCCCAGAACAGGGCGATGATCGTGGTGATGATGAGCATGATGCCGCCGGCGGAAGAAAGCCGGGCGTAGCGCTGGAACCCGAGCATGAGCTTTTCACTCGCATCAAGCGGGATTCCTTCGTTGGCAGTCGGGATGTGCGGGGCATCTGATGACATGGCTCTTTTTCCGTACTGGGGTTCTCGATCGTTCGGACCGGCTGAAACTCCGGATTTCCGAGTGGACATCGGCGCATCCCGCTCCGGGGATTGACCCAAGCCGCTCGGGCGGGGAAATGATAGATCGTTTGGGTCCGGGTCGGTCCGTCTGTGCGGATTAGGTGGTTTGGGACACCCCTGATCCGGGATGGCCCGTTGTCCGCAGCACGACGAGGGTGATGTCGTCGGTCTGCGGACTGGATCGACGGAACCGAACGACATCGGAAATAATCGCCTGAGCGATGGTGTCGGCATCACTGCCGGCACCTCGGCGAATGACGTCGCGCAGGCGATCCTTGCCGTACATCTCGCCCTCCGGGTTTCTGGCCTCCCAGATGCCGTCCGTCCCGAGGACCGCCACAGCACCGGGCTCGGGAATCGGGCTGGTGTATTCGTGAAAATCCCATTCGGGCTCAACCCCGAGCGGGATGTCGTTGCCGGCGAACTCCGTGAAGTCGTCGGACCCGGGCCGATAGACAACGGCGGCATCGTGCCCCGCGCTGACCCAGCGCATCACGCCGGCCTCGGGCTCGATGGTCAGAAAATAGAGCGTCATGAACTGACCGGGCCGGGCATCACGGGCGAGGTTGTGGTTGACCTTGTGCAAGATGGCCGGCAGCGCATCCGGGTCGTCGGCGTGGCTTCGCAGCAGGGCTCGGGCGGTCGTCATCAGCAGCGCCGCCGCGATGCCGTGACCCGTCACATCGCCAATGACAACAGCGCACCGGCTCGGCTGTTCGAGCGTGATGAAGTCGAAATAGTCGCCCCCGGTTTCATCGCAATAGATGCTCCGGGCCGCGATGTCGAATCCCGGAACCGACGGCGGCGACTGGGGCAGCAGATTCTGCTGGACCTCTTTCGCCAGTTGCAGCGACTCGCGCACATGGATCTGGTCCTTGAGCTTGGGCACCATGTCGTTGAACGCATCGGCGAGTGTTTCGAGCTCGTCGCCGGTGTTGACCTCGGCACGCGCCTCGAGGTTGCCCTCGGCCAGTTCCGTTGCGGTCTCGGCGAGCTTCGAGATCGGGCGTGTCACGGACTTGGAGCCGTAAAACGCGGCCAGAATCGCGATCATCACGACCGCGGCACCAACACTGGCGTTGCTGGTGAGCGTCTGGTTGAAAACGCGGTACACCTCGTTCTGAACGTTGTTGGCCACCGCATCGATGGCCTCGCGCGCGATTCCGACAATGACGAACGAGTCGCTGCCGTAGAGACTCTGATACGTGACGATCCAGGGTTGGCCCGACATGGTGACATCGAGCGAACCGTCGGGGGAAGACCGCATCAACTCGACGAGGCGATCGGTCTCCTGCTCGGAATCGGTGGAGAAGCGGTCGAGCTCGATCGGCGCGAGCCACGAGCCGCCCTTGGAGGCATAGTCCGCCTTGGCGAGGACGACCGGCCCGCCGTCCTCGAGGTTGACCAGCATGATCTGGACCCGCCCGGCCAGCGCGGGGGGCAGGTCGATCTCCTCGAGCAGATCGAGCATGAGCAGGTCCACGGCCGCGACGCCGATGAGCGACCCGTCGTCCCGGCGCGCCGGGGCAGCACAGGTCATGCGCACCTGCCCGGTCGGTGCGTCCACCACGGGGACGATCCACGTCGCGGGCGATTCAGACTTGGCTGCGTTGATGAACCACGGGCGCTGACGCGCGTCGTACGCCTTCGGATAGCCGCCCTTGCCGGGCAAGGACATGAGCGTTCCGGAATTGTCCAACGCCGCGTACTGGCTCCGGTACCGGAGGATGCTGCCGGTCTCGCTGCGCTGGGCTTTCATGAGCGGAACAAGCCCGACGAGCATCTGCTGGTCCGCCAGAACCTCGGCGGGATCGGCGCCCGGCGGCGGGACAAAGACGGGGATGTCGTTTGAATACAGAATCGGTGCGCGCGAGCCGTCGGCGTTCTGGACGAACTGGCTCTCGTCCGAAATCAGGCCCGGCGGTCGGCGTGCGGGGTCATCGAAATCTGCTGCGGTGTAGAACGTGGGCTGCTGCGGATCGCCGGTCGTCCCCTCGGCGTCGATGCGTTCGAGCTCGTTGGCCGCGGCCCGAACCGCGGATTCGGTGATGACCCGGTCACGATCCAGAATCGCAGCGTACTGCTTGACAAGCCGGATGCGCGCCTGGTCCACAATCTGCGAAACCGATTCGCGCGTGTCCGACGCCAGCCCGATACTGCAGGTTCGAAGGTTCGAGCGTGAGAGCAATCCCGTGACGATCAGCGGGAGCAGGGCGATGGTGGCGAGCAGGATGAACAGCTTGTGTCGCAGGCGCATATCGGGCACTCCGAAGGATTCGGGCATGGTACAACGCGGCGGAACGTGTCTGGGGGCGCAAGGGATGGGGCCGCAACCGAAAATCGGCCACGGCCCCGGGGGGGTCATTGGGTTGTTGGCGGTTTGGGATCAGCCCTTGCCGCAGGCGTCGCCGCTGCAGTTCTTGCTGCACCCTTTTTGATCGGAATCCTTCGCAGCACAGGCCCCATCGCCCTCGCACGAGCCGTTCTGGGCACAGGCGCCCTTGTTGTTCTTGTTCTGCATCATGGCGCACGAGCTTCCGCCCTGACAGGCTTTTCCTTTGCCGCGGGAGCCTTGCATGCGGCACGCGCTGTCACCGGCCTTCATGGCCTTGAGCGAATCAACAATATCACCCGGCTCGGCTCGGAGTTTGTAATCGACCTCGACAAAGGCATAGCGGATCACGCCATCGGTGTCGATGACGTACGTTGCGGCCAGCGGGAGGGTTTTCGAGTCGTCACCGTTGATCTCGGCGATGTACTCGGCGAACCCCTCACCGAGCGAATCCGGGACGGTGTAGCGGATGCCGAACGCATCCGCGACGGTGTTGCCGGGGTCGCTGAGCACGGTGAAATCGAGATCGAGCTTCTCTTTGGTCGAAATCGAGTTGTCCGGTGTCTGCGGGCTGATGGCGACGAGCTGGGCGTCGAGTTCCTTGAAGTCGTCGAGATGCTCCTGATAGGCGTGGAGCTGGATGTTGCAGAATGGGCACCACCCGCCCCGGTAGAAGGTCAGCACAACGGGGCCGGCCTCGAGCAGGTCGGAAAGCTGGACGGTTTCGCCGGTGGCGTCGGGGAGTTGGAAGTCCGGGGCGGTCTGGCCCGCGGTCAGGGCATGGTCGAGGATGCCGGTGTCTCTGATCTCGTCGAGCGCTTGCTGACGGGCATCGAGCTTGGCCTGATCCGTGCGCTCGGCAGCCATGGCGGCCATCTCGTTGAGCTTGGTCTGCATGGGGCCGGGCTCGGCCTGGGCGTGCGGTTGCTTGCATTTGCCGCACTGGGCGTTTGCTGCCCCGACGGGAGCCGCGGAGACAAGCAGCCCGAGAGCCGCCATCTGGGCGAGTTCGACGGTGCGGTGTCCGATGGAATCGATGCCGAAACGTGCGGGTCGTGGGAGCATTGGGTGTCTTCCTTTGCGTGGCTGGGGTCGTGGCGGTCGATCTGGCGCCGACACACTACCACACGCTGGCGAACCGGTCCGGAGACTGGCCTATTCCATTTCCGAGGCAGCCATGGTTTGGGATGGTACTTTGGGCAAGGGCTTGTGGTTCGGTCAGGGTGGGTACTCCCGCATAAAATAAGGGTTTGTCCGCATGTGGTGAGACGCGGGTAGAAATGTGGTTTGTGCGGTGAGCGTGCACCCCCTTGCACCCCATAATTATGGGGGTAGTAGCCCAAACAACGCAGAATTACGGATTTTCTGGAATTCGATAAACAAGAAATCCTGATATGTCGTATGATGGGTATGGCCTCTATATGGGTCTTGTGTGAGTCATGGAGTGTGCAGCAATGGGTGGTGTTTCAGCAAAGGTGGATAAGCGCGGTCAGATCACCATTCCGGCCGAGATCCGGAAATCCCTGAAACTCGAGGACGATTCGCTGGTGATTATCGAGTTGACGGATGAAGGAATCCTGATCAAGCCCGCGATCGTGACCCCGGTGACGCCGGAGGAATACACGCAATACCGGGTCGCCGAGTTTTTGCTCAACAATGCAGTCGGCAATGATGATTATCAGCAGGCAAGGCAGACGGTTGAGGAAATGGGACTGGATCCGGATGAGATCGCGCATGATAAGCCATGCTAGAGTTGCTGCCGCATGGATCGCCTATTCCTCGATGCCAATATTCTATTTTCGGCGGCCTATCGTGAAGACAATCTCTCGGGTCTGCGGAGGCTCTGGGACTGTGGTGCCGAGTTGATCACATCTGATTATGCCTTTATCGAAGCAATCAGGAATTTGCGGAACAAGTCGAAGGATCTGGATTGGTCGCTCGATTTTTTATATGGGCTGATGCGGAACGTCACGCTATGCAATGACTTGCCAAAGAATGGAATAGTGGTCTTTCAGAACAGTTTGTATACGCAGGATATTCAACTGCCGGACAAGGACTGGCCGATTCTGCTATCTGCGATTACATGCGAGGCGACGCACCTTCTGACCGGTGACAGACAGCACTTTGGTCCGTTGTTCGGCCGTGATATCATGGGTGTGCGCATTTGCCGGCCTTCGGACTACCTGTCAGCGCACGATACGCAGCAGTAGCCCTCCGATATGCGGGTGGAATCGCAATGAACCATCACAGAATCCGGCTTTACGCGACGGTGATCGAGTCGTCGAGGTAAACGTCCTGGATCGCATGAAGCAGGGCGGCTCCCTCTTTCATGGGTCTCTGGAAGGCCTTTCGACCCGAGATCAGGCCCATGCCGCCGGCGCGCTTGTTGATGACGGCGGTCTCGACGGCCTGCTTGAGGTCGCCCGCGCCGGTGCTCGCGCCGCCGGAGTTGATCAGCGGGATCCGGCCCATGTACTGGTTGAGCAACTGGTATCGGGTGAGGTCGATCGGGTGGCCGCCGTGGCCTTTTTCATCCGAACCGGCGAGCTCGGTGTAGACCTCGGTGCGGAACTTGCCATAGGAGGAATCGCCCGAGTTGAGCGCGGCGAACCCGCCGTTGTTGGTCGGGAGTTTCTGCTTGACGATATCGGCCTGGATGGTGGCGCCGAGATGGTTGGCCTGGCCCGTGAGGTCGGCCGCTGCGTGGTAGTCCACACCATCGACCTTGAACGCCGGATTGCGCAGATAGCACCAGAGCACCGTTACCATGCCGAGCTCGTGCGCCTCGGCGAACATCTCGGAGACCTCCTGGATCTGCCGATCGGACTCGGGCGAGCCGAAATAGATCGTGGCGCCGACGGCAGCAGCCCCCATGTCCCAGCACTGCTTGATGTTGCCGAAGGGAATCTGGTCATAGGTGTTCGGATAGGTCATCAGTTCGTTGTGGTTGACCTTCACGAGGAACGGGATTTTGTGGGCGTACTTCCGGCTGACGGCCCCGAGGACGCCGAAGGTGCTGGCGACCGCGTTGCACCCGCCCTCGATGGCGAGCTGGACGATCCGCTCGGGGTCGAAGTATTCAGGATTCGGCGCAAACGAGGCGCCGGCGGAGTGCTCGATGCCCTGATCGACCGGCAGGATCGAGACGTAGCCCGTTCCCGCAAGCCGGCCCGTATTGAGGATGCGCGCGTAGTTGTTCAGGACATTGGGCGAGCGGTCGGTCTGGACGACGACGCGGTCGATGAAATCGGGGCCCGGCAGGTAGAGATGGTCGGCGGAGACGGTCTTCGAGGTGTGGTTGAGAAGGGCGTCGGCGTCAGAGCCGAGGATTTCGCGGACGTTGATGGTCAGGTCTGGCATGATGGGGGCTCCGTTTTGGTTGTGTCCATGTTCGGATCGGCGGATTCTAGGCGCGACTGGTGGAAATGCCGGGCGATTTCTCGGCCACCGTGCGTAACGCGGGGGGAGGGGTTCCGTATCACATCCGTGGGGCCTCGAAGTGGGGCCCGGGCCTTGGGATGAAGGAGTTGGTGATGCGGACGTTGGTTGGATCGGCATGTGTGGTGGCCTTGGTTTCAGGTTCGGCGCTGGCAAGCCCACCGGTGCGCAAGCACATCGACCCCGAGGCCCAGTGGGTGGTCCACCTGGATCTCGATGCCCTGAACGATTCGGAGATCGGTTCGTGGCTGATGGAGCAGGCGGCCGAGGACAGCGACGACTTCGAGGATGTTCGCCAAGTGCTGCCCGGGTTCTGGCCCGGCCCGGATGGCGGGCTCACGGGCGTCACGCTCTATGGCCAATCGCTCGACATGGAGGAGGAGCAAGGGTGGAGCAGCTTCGCAGCGATCATCTATGGCGATGATCGGATCACGGATTGGGGCGAGCAGCTCGAACACGCGGCGGAACAGGATGGTGCCGGCGATGCGGTGCGCCACCGCACGGTCAACGGGCACGAGTCGTGGTCGATCCCGATGGACGATGATGCCCGGGCGTACATGGCGCTGGTCGAGCATGGCCGACGGGCCGCGTGGGTGGTGACGTTCGCCCCGGGCCAACTGAAGCACGCGCTGGGCATTGTCGACGATGGATCGGGCGGAAGTGAATTACTCGAAGGCGGCTGGGACGACGGCGTGATCGGTTTCGCCGGCACACTGTCACTCAACAGCATCGACGATGACGGTGGATTAACAAGGATTCTTGGTGATTCGGTGGCCTTGGCTGCCCGCGTCGGCGAGGTCGATGGCGAGGTGACACTCGAAGCCGCGATCGACACGGGCGACGAGGAAAAATCCCAAGCATTGATGGGCATCGCCAACGGGCTGGTCAGTGCCGGCGTGCTCGCATCCGGTCAAGATGAGGACCTGGACCGCCTGATGGAGGTCATCGGCGATGTCGAGATGGATGTTGACGGCTCGCTGTTCGTGCTCTCGCTGACCCGCGATGCCGACGAAGTGATCGAGTTCCTGGAAAGCGTGGACGATGGCGAGTTGCTCGACGGTGATTTCGACGACGATGACGATTGGGACGACGACTGAACACGACGATGACCATTCGACGCGAGACGGCTGCGTCGGGGCCCGGCCCCGGCGTAGCTGTTTGTGCGCCGACAGATGCCGAGCTCGCGGTGCGGTCGGCATCGGGCGATCGGTCGGCGTTCGAGGTGTTGGTGAATCGGTGGCAGGGGCGGGTGTTTCGGTTCGTGCTCGTGCGCGTACGCGATGAGCACGATGCAGCCGAGGTGACGCAGGAGACGCTGATGCGGGCGTTCCGTTCCATCGGCCGGTATCACTCGGGGCGGAGTTTCTCGACATGGCTCTTTGCGATTGCGCACCGGGAATCGGTCAACGTGATCCGCCGCCGGTTGCGGTCGGCGCGCGATGCGCAGCGAACGATAGAGCCGTCTGATTCGGATGGAGATGAACTGCCGGACGTGTGGGCGCTGGCCCGGCGTGTGCTGGATGACAAGGGGTTCGAGGCGGTGTGGCTTCGGTATGTCGAGGATCTCGAGGCCGGCGAGATCGCAGTGGTGATGGGCCGGTCTGCGGTCGGTGTGCGGGTGCTGCTGCACCGGGCGCGCACGAAGCTGGCGTCGGCTCTGGAAGAAACAAGCGGGGTGGCTTGATGGGCACGAACAGACACACGGTAAATGATGTGGAGCGTCGGCTTCGGGCCGATCAGCCGGGGCATGTCGAGCCGCCGGGCTGGGTGCGCCCGCACGTGCTCGCGGGCATCGACCGGGACACGCCCGAGGCCCGATCCATGCCGGGAGGCTGGGCTGTGCTGGTCGGGGCGCTCGGCGTGGCGGTGCTGGTGATCGGCGTGATCGGTGTGTTTCGGATGACGGGCCAATCCTCGGCAACGACGCCTCAGGCGAAAGTCCGGATCGCCTCGGCGGAAGAATTCCAGACCCCGACCGCCGGGCCGGCGATCAACCTCTCGATTCCGACGAAGGTTCTGACGCCCGGAACACTGGAGCGCGAGACGCAGCGGCTTCGGCAGGATGTCGTCCAACTCGCCGATGTGGTGCGCAAACCCATACGTCGGCTCGGAATGGGGCTGAGCCGATTCTGAGCGGATACGCTCGGGCATGGATGAGTTCGATGTGGCGGTCGTCGGGGGCGGTCCGATCGGGATCGAGATGCACGCGGCGCTGGTCGCGGCCGGCAAGCGCGTCGTGCATTTCGAGGCCGGCCGGATCGGGCACACCTTCAGCTGGTGGGCGCCCAGGACCCGGTTCTTCTCGAGCCCGGAACGGATCGCGATCTGCGGCGTACCCCTGCGCACGCCGGACCAGGGCAAGGCGTCCGCCGAGCAGTACGGCGACTACCTGCTGGCCGTCGTCGAACAGTTCGGGCTCAATATCAAAACATTCGAGCGTGTCGATCGCATCGAACGAGACAACGATGGCGGCTTCGTGCTGCACCACGCGCCAAGCCGGGTCGGGGTCGGCGGTCAGGAGATCGACGAGGAGATCGGTTTCGGCGCCGGCGAGCGCCCGGTCCGCGCCAGGCACGTGGTTCTGGCGATCGGCAACATGCACCGGCCTCGCGCGGTGGGCGTGCCGGGTGAGACGCTGGCGCACGTGAGCCATTACCTCGGGCATCCGGGCGACTACTTCGACAAGCGCGTGGTGATCGTGGGCGGGAAGAACTCGGCCGCGGAGGCGGCGATCCGACTGTACCGGGCCGGTGCGCACGTGACGCTGAGTTATCGAGGCGATGAATTGGATGCGGGGCGGATCAAGTATTGGGTGTTGCCGGAACTCGTGTGGCTGATCGAGAAGGGCCGGGTCGAGTTTGTACCGGAAACAAGGCCGGTGGAGATCCGACGTGATGCGATCGAGCTGGCCGGGCGAGAGGGCCGGGTTGTGCTGCCGGCGGACTTTGTGCTGCTGCTGACCGGTTATGTGCAGGACGGAACGTTGTACGACCAGTTGGGTTTGGATCGGATTGGTGAATCGCGCCGGCCGAGGCTGGACCGCGAGACGATGCAGACCAGCGTGCCGGGGATTTTCGTGGCGGGGACCGCAAGCTCGGGGAGCCAGACCCGGGCGAAGGTTTTTATCGAGAACAGCCATGCGCACGTGGACCGGATTTGCCGGGCGATCGCGGGCGTCGGTGTGCCCTGGAAGCTCGACGAGGTGATGGAGGGGCTGGGGCAACTGGATGAGGAGATGTGAGCACGGCAGCCGTGTTCAGGGTCGGTAGGTGGTGGCGCAGCCGGGGGATTCGGTGATGCTGACCGCCGCGATTTTGGCGTGCGGTTCGAGGGCGACGCCGAATCGGCTGTGCATCTCGTTGAAGATGTATTGGGCGATGTTCTCGGCGGTGGGGTTGAGCCCGCCGGCGGGCTGGTTGAAGGGCGCGATTTCGTTGAGGTTGGCGTTGTTGAACTCGGCGAGTATGGCGTCGAGGGATGCCTTGGCGGTGTGGAAGTCGCAGACGAGCCCGTCCTGATCGAGCCGGTCGCCCTTGATTTCGACGGTGGCGAGGAAGTCGTGGCCGTGGAGCGTTTCTCGCTGCCCGGCGATGACCAGGGCATGGGCCGCGGAGAAGGTCGATTGCACGGTGATGGTGAACATGGAGCTAGGGTAGGGTGGGAATCGGCACCGTGGAAAAGAAAGGACGGAGCGGATGGGTGAGGCGCCATTGATGGTTGGCGTGAGCGGGCTGCGGGGGATCGTGGGGCGGAGCCTGACGTCCGAGGTGGCCGTGCGGTATGCGCAGACGGTCGGCGCGTGGCTTGCAGAGCAATCGCCGGCGCCCGCGGTCGTGGTGGCCAGGGATGGTCGGGCCGGCGGCGATGCGATCTATGCCGACGCGATCGAAGGCTTGCTCGACGCGGGTGTCGATGTGTTCGAGGCGGATGTCTGCATGACGCCAACGGTCGGGGTGATCGTTGATGAGCTGAATCTGGCCGGTGGCGTGATGGTGACGGCAAGCCATAACCCGCAGCAGTGGAACGGGCTCAAGGTGATCCGAGGCAGCGAGGATGGTGCGTGTGCGCCAGACGCCGAGGCTGCAGCCGCGATCGTCGATCGGTTCAACAGCGGATTGTCGGCCTCGGGATCAAAAGGCAAGCCGAAGCGTCTGGACTTTGATCCGTCCGCCCGGCACACCGAGCGCGTGGTCGGGCACCTCGGTCGGCTCGGGCGATCGTTCCGGGTTGTGGTGGATTCGGTGAACGCCTCGGGCCGGATCGCATCACCGATGCTGATGTCGGCGCTCGGGTGCGAGTTGGTTCGACACCTCGGCAGCGACGATTCGGGGATCTTTCCCCACACGCCGGAGCCGACGCGGGACAATCTGTCGGGCAAGGGCGGGCTGTGCGATGTGGTCGCGGAAATCGGGGCGGATGTCGGCTTCGCGCAGGACCCGGATGCGGATCGGCTGGCGATTGTGGATGAGAACGGGGCGTACATCGGGGAGGAGTTGACGCTGGCGCTGTGCGCGGTCTCGGTGCTCGAGGCGGTCAAGCCCGAGGCCGGGACACCGATGCTGTGTACGAATCTTTCGACCTCGCGGATGATCGACGATGTGGCGGCTCGGTACGGGGCCAAGGTCGTGCGCTCGGCTGTTGGTGAGGCGAACGTGGTCGAGGCGATGAAACGGCTCAAACGCGAGGGCAAGACGGTCGTGCTCGGGGGCGAGGGCAACGGCGGGGTGATCTGGCCGGAAGTGACGTATGTACGCGATTCGCTGTCGGCGATGGCGCTCGTGCTGTCGCTGATGGCCAGGACCGGCAAGCGTCTGAGCGATCTGGTGGCGGATGTGCCGGCGTATGCGATTGTCAAACGCAAGCAACCTCTGGCGAGGAAAGAGGATGCGGTGCCGGCGCTCGAGCGGGTGGCCTCGGCGTATGCAGACCAGCGTGTGGACCGTCAGGATGGGGTGCGGGTGGATTTCGATGCGGACCGGTCGTGGGTGCATGTCCGGGCGAGCAACACGGAGCCCATTCTGAGGCTGATCGCCGAGGCCCCGACCGCCGAGCGGGCCGAATCGCTGCTGGATGAGGTCCACCGGCTCGTGGATGCGGGCTGACTATACTGGGCTTCCATGAACCAGCAGCACATCGAACCGGGACAGCGGGTGCGCATCACGCAGCAGATCCCTCGTCAGAGCGGCTCCCAGGCGGCGACCGTCGAGGGCACGGTGGTGTCGATCGGACAATCCAAGACCGGCTCGTGGTATGCCCACGCCAAGGACCACAAGCTCTGGCTCGAACGGCTGGAACTCGAGAAAGACGACGGCGAGCGGGTGCTGCTCAATCTCGACCAATACTCGCGGATTGATGTGATCCCGGCGTAGGTCCGACCTTCCACAACCGGAGAAAAATCGACGGGTGCGGTTGGTGTGCGCGCACCGTCGCGGGCATGGCGGGTTGGATTCGGGATCGGCAAAGATTTTTTCATGGTGTCCGGTGAAGGAGTTGCGCGCGAGGGTGCCGCTGCGGGGATGCCGGTGTGCGCGCATGGATGGGCGCGCGACGTTTGGGTGTGGGGACGACGAATTCGGCCCGGCAGTCAAGCGGAGGACACCAGATGGCAAGCGTGGGCGGCACGGCGGAAGGGGAAGCAAGGCCGGGGGCAGCGGCGGGGCTCGACCCGGCGCTCGTGGATCATCTGATCCATGAGCACGAAACCCAGTGTTCAGAACTGAACACGTTGTGGGAATACTACAGAAATCCGGTGCGGATCGTGCAATCGACGGGAGCGGACGGGCTGAGCCGGAGCGTGCGCCGACTGGCGCAGGAGGCCGGGCTGCCCGGGCGTGTGACCGGCCTGCGGCGCGACGGGCTGGCCGACGATCGGCACGCCGGTCGGCGCGAGGTGGTGATCGAGAACGACATCGCTTGGCGAGTCCACACGATGATCGACTTCCTGTTCGGGAAGCGACCGAACATCGTCAGCACCGCCGGGCAGGAGGGCCTGCGCGAGCAGATCGAGGCGTTGGTGGAGTCGGCGTGGGATGCCTCGGGCGGGCTCGAACTGATGCAGGACCTGGCGCTGCTGGGGCATGTGTTCGGGCATGTGGACCTGGTGCTTCGGGTGGATGACGAGGCGCTGACGCTTGCCGCCCGCCGGGCCGCGAGGATGCGTCAGAGCGGCGTATCGGTCCGGCAACTCCGCGGGCTGATGCGTGAGGCCGGGGCCGCCTTTCGGATCGAACCGGTCTCGCCGACGCGGGGGATTCCGATCGCGGATGCATCGGATTATCGCAAAATCTCTGGATATGTGATCCATTACGAGCGGGAGGCCAACTCGGTCGAACGGGTCGGGTTGCGGAAGAAGCTGATCGGGCGCGAGCGCGGGACGTGGGGCCGTCGGCGTCGGCATGAGTCCTACACGGAGGTGTTCGGGCCGAACGGGCACGAGCTGTGGGTCGGCGAAGAGCTCGTGGAACTCGACGATGGCGGTGTGCAATCGGGGCAGGTGCCGGTGGTGCATATCCAGAATCAGTCCCAGCCGCTGCGGTATGAAGGGGTCGGCGAGGTCGAGCCGCTGCTGATGCTTCAGGACGAGCTGAACACGAGGCTGAGCGATCGGGCGAGCCGGGTGACGCTTCAAAGCTTCAAGATGTACCTGGCCAAGGGGATCGACGGGTTCGAGCGTGTGCCGGTGACGCCGGGAACGGTGTGGTCGACGGACAACCCCGACGCCTCGGTCGAGGCGTTCGGCGGGGATGCGTCCAGCCCGAGCGAGGATCGGCACATCGGCGAGATCCGGCAGGCACTGGACAAGATCAGCGGCGTCCCGCCGGTCGCCAGCGGTGTGGTCGAGGCCAGAATCGGCAATCTGACCAGTGCCAACGCGCTGCGCGTCACGATGGTTGGGTTGATCAGCAAAACGAACCGCAAGCGCGTGACGTATGGGCGCGGGCTGATCGGGATCAGCTCGATGGTGATCGACGCGGCGCTGCGGAGCGGATTGATCGAGGCCGGTCTTGGAGATCGGCAGATGAAACTGGAGTGGCCGGATCCGCTTCCGATTGATGACCAGGAATTGGCTGCATCGGCGCGGATCCGGCGCGAGCTCGGTGTGCCCGCGGATCGGGTCGCCGAGCAGCTCGGGTTCGTCCCGACGGAACTTGAAACAAAGGAGGGTGTGTGATGAGGGGTGTCTCAAGCGGGAACGATGGTGGCAGCGGCGGGGGAACCGGCGGGCCGGGAGATGGCGATCGGGATCGGCCGCCGGAGACGATCAAGCCGGAGGACCGCCCCTGCGACGAGCAGGTGCAGGAGCTTCAGGCGGAGCTTGCCCAGTTGAAGGAACAGCTCGCGCAGGCGCAGTCGGCGCTGATCGAGCAGAAGCAGGCGCAGGAGCTGGAGCAGCAACTGGTCGAGGCCGGGGCGATTGATGTGGAGACGGCCAAGGTACTCGCCGAGGCCAGGCTGCGGACGGGTGATGCAACGATCGAGGAGGTTGTTTCAGAACTCGCAGCATCGAAGAAGTTTTTGTTTCGTTCGCGGAAGAAATCGGCCGCCGGGAGTGCAGTGTCGGGTTCGCCGAGCGCGATGAAGACACCGCTGGAGGATCTGGCGGATCAGGCGAGGCAGACGGGCGATCGGCGGGCGCTGCTGAGGTATCTGCGTCAGCGTCGCGGTTGAGATTCGATTGGGATTTGTGTTTCGGGACAGGGTGAAGGTCGCGGCTCGCGGCCGGTGGTATCGGTGCGGGCTGCTTTTTTGAGGAGCAATACAGAATGGCATTTACAGGGAAAGCGACATATGGGGCGGGTTCGGACCTGCCGGAGCTTGTCGAGGATGTGAGTGATGTGATCGGGATCGTGTCGCCGTTCGAGACGCCGCTGCTGAATCATCTCGGCGATCCGAAGCGGGCGGCGCAGAGCACAGTGCACGAGTGGGTCGAGGATCAGCTTCTGGCCAACGCGGATGCGATCAACCAGACGACATTCACGCCGGGGCCGACGACGGCGACCTCGATCACCGTGGACAACGGGAGCCGGTTTCAGGTCGGTGATCTTGTGCAGCCCGATGGTTCGGGCGAGGTGATCTTCGTCGCGGCGATCTCGGGCGACACGCTCTCGGTGATCCGTGGATACGGGGCGACGACGGCGGTGGCGCTGGCGGACAACATGGTGCTGAACATCCTGGGCAATGCGGCACTCGAAGGTGACGATGCGCCGGCGGCTCGGTTCACCAGCCGAACGCGGAAGCAGAACTTCACGCAGATTTTCACGGCTGCGGTCGAGGTCTCGGGCTCGATGCAGGCTTCGCGGGCGTACGGCGTCGAGGACGAGGTCGATTACCAGAAGCAGGAACGGATGCGCGAGCTGCTGCGCGATCTCGAGAACTGTGTGATCAATGGTGTCGCACCGACGACCAACCAGATCGGAAGCTCGTCGGTCCGCCGATCCATGGATGGGATCATCCCGATGATCGAGACCAACGACTTCGCACCGGGCCAGGGCGGTCTGCCCTCGGGTGGCGGCACGAACAGCGATGAGCTGACGGAAGAGCTGCTCAATGCAGCGCTGCGGTTGGTGTGGGACCAGTCCGGCGGTTCGATCGACACGATTGTGGTCGGCGGGGCGCAGAAGCGCAAGATCAACGAGTTTGCCTCGGCGAGCCGTCAGTATCTGCCCGAGGACACGGCGTATCGGGACATGATCAGCGTGTACGAGAGCGATTTCGGCGTGTGCCGGATCGTTCTGAGCCGATGGACCCCGCCGGACACGCTGCTGCTGCTTGATTCGTCGCGTCTCGAGGTGATGCCCCTGCAGGGCCGGAGCTTCCACTTCAAGCCCCTGGCGGCCTCGGGTGATGCGTTCAAGGGACAGGTGATCGGTGAATACACACTCGAGATGAAGAACGAGAACGCGCACGCGAAGCTGCAGGGCCTTGCGGTGTGATCGGACGAGCGAAGGTGTGAGGGTTGGCGTGCGGGCTATACGGGGGGCCCGGCGCCGGTCCGGCCGGTGCGAGAGTGCCGGCCGGGCTTTGACGGATTGGTTGCACAAAGGAGGTCGGGATGTTTGCACAGGATCGGGACCTGGTGGTGTATGAGCCGAGGCTGTTTCTTGATGTGGTCTGGCTCGGTCAGCGTCTGGCCTCGGAATCGGGCCAGGTGATCAGCAGCGTTGCGGTGGCCAGCGGGGCTTCGTTTGTCTCGCTTGGGATCATGCCGGGGCAGATCGTGAACTATGACGATGCGTCGTATGAGATCGTGCAGGTGCTCGGCGCGACGCAGCTGGGGATCTCCCGGCCGAGGGCGAGCACGAGCGACCCGGTGGTGCCAACGCCGGACTCAGCCCTGACGACGTTCACGATTTATACATTTGCACATCAATTGGCGATCGTGCACGGGCAGATCCTGCGGATGCTCGGGATCGAGCCGGACGTTGTGGCCCAGCCGGGCGAGACGGTCATCACGGAGTCGAACATTCTGAATCCCGGCGCGCTGGTCCGGCTGGAAGCGCTCGGGGCGCTGCATCTGATTTTCTCGGCGGCGAGCGCTTCGGGTGTGGCGGGTGATGGGGGCGGGTTCGCCGAGCGGGCCGCGATGTATCGGGAACGGTTCATCGCGGAGCGGTCGCGGGTGAGCGTGCTGATCGATGCGGATGGTGATGGCAAGGCCGAGGCGACGCGCCGGCCGAGCGTGATGCACTTTGTGCGCGGCTGATGTGACTGGGGGTGGATTGTGCTTGTGCTTGGTCCTGAATCGGTGGTGTTCGACGGTGATGCGTGGTCTGGTGTTGATCTGGTCGCGGTTGATCGGATCTCGGCGAAGGAGATCGTGGAGTATGGCGATTCCGGGCCGCAGGTGATCTTTGCGGATGTGGTGCAGAGCCGGGTGAACGTGAGGGTGGTGCTGGGGCTGGAGCGGAGCGAGCTGCTCGGGCCGGCGCCCGGGGATGAGGGGCTGTTCGAGTTTCGCGCCGGGTTTGGTCGGACCGATGTGGGCTGGGTTCGTGTATCGATGACGGCTGTAGTGCAGCGTGTGACGCACGAGTTGACGCCGGGCGGCGTGAAGCGCGTGGTGCAGATGGTGGCGGTGTCGTCGGACGGCGTGACGGACCCGGTGACGGTGGAGGATGTGACGTGACAACGGGCAGTTCGTGGAAGGGCGTGGATCTATTCGGGTCCGGGCCACACCGGTTTTATCTTGGTCGCCGCGGGTTCTTGGTGTTGCCCGACGATTCGAGCGCGATCCCGACGCCGAACATGGTGGACTACGGCTCGCTGGAGTGGGAGGTCGTGATCGTGGGTCGGCTGGTGTCTCCGACGGAATCGGGTTTGTGGGTGCTTCGCGATGCGATCCAGGCCTCGCTGGATGCCAAGGGGCTTGGGACACTTGTGGATCTGAATGGTCGATCGTGGACGAACCTGTTTTTTTCGCGGATCGAGTGGGCCGAGCGGACGGACCGAGGGCGGAAGGTGAGCATCGGGTACACGGCAAAGTTTCATAAATTCAATGGTGTATGATGAAATGACGGATGGGTGATGATTGAGACGGAGTTGGCCGGTGCTGTGGCGCAGATGGGGGCGGCTGGGTTGATCGGCCTGATGTGGCTGAGCGAACGCCGGGCCGCGCACGATCGGGAGCGGCAACTCAGCGAGGTGCACGACCGGATCAAGGCGGACAAGGTGGAGCTCGGCGTGCTGCTTTCGGCGCTCGAGGCGAACACGCGGGCACTTGTGTCGCTGGAATCAGGCCAGGCAAGGCTGGTTTCGGTGATCGAGAAGATGGATCAGCGGGAGCGGTCGGCTGAGTCGGGGATTGTCAAGCCGTAGTGCATGCAGGATGTCCCGGGACTGCTTGCTTAGACTTGGCGCGATGAGGTTCGGTGTTGTGTTGAGTCTGGTGCTGGGTGTGGGAGTGCTGGGCTCGTGTGCGCCGGCGGGGGGGGTGTTGCCGGAGCGGATCGAACTGGGTGAGCTTTCGGCGTTTGCGCCGGTGTCGCTTCGGATCAGCCCGCTGACCCGACTTGAGCCCGGGCTGGATGGTCGACCGGAGCTGGCGTTGTATTTTGAGTTGCAGGACCGGTGGGGGCACGGCACGAAGGCGCCGGGGGTGGCGCAGATCCAGTTGTATCGCGTCGGCGGTGTGTCGCAGGGGTTGGCGACGCTGGCGGATCGGTGGGAGGCGGATCTGACGGACCCGGATCAGAACTCGGTGCTGTTCGATGTGACGGGGATGTACCGGGTGCCGCTGGCGGGATTGCCGGGATGGCTCTCGTCGCGGGCGGATGGCACGGGCGGGTATGAGCGCGTGCGCATCCGGGTGTTCTTCCGGACGGTCGGGCCGGGGGGTGAGACGATCGACCTGCGCGACACGTTCGAGAAGGATTTTTAGGTTCGGCGTCTTGGGTTTATTTGTCCCTTGAGAGACCGATCTGTCGGTATTTCTCGCGGTATTTCTCGGCGAGTTTGGATTGTTTGTTGCTGAGGTCGATCTGTCGGCCGGCGATGAATGCCATGACGGGGTTGGTGGTCATTTCCATGGGGTTGCCGTTGGTGACGATGAGGGTGGCGAGCTTGCCGGGTTCGATGGAGCCGAGCCGGTCGTCGACTTCGAGGATTCGGGCGGTGTTGATGGTGAGACCCTGCATGGCGGCGAGCGGGTCGAGCCCGAAGGCGACGGCCTTGGCTGCGTTGTAGGGGAGGTTGCGCTCGTGGGCGGTGCGGTCGGTCGAGGCCATGCACCAGAGGATGCCGAGCTGTTGGAGCTGGATGGGCAGCGTGTACGCGGCATCATGGGGCATGTCGTTTCGCTTGGGGAAGCGTTGCGTGCCGTTGAGGATGACGGGGACGTTGTTTCTGATGAGCAGATCGGCGGCGAGTGGCGCATCGTTGCCGCCGACGATGACGGGGCGCATGCCGAGATCCACGGCCCAGGTGACGGCGGCGTTGATCTGGTCAATATCATTCGCTGAAATGAAGAGCGGATGTTCGGGTTGCGAGCCGTCGGAGCCGGGGAGCACGGGCAGGAGGGCATCGAGGCGGACATCGGGCGGATTCTTGTCGGAGTCGCGGTAGCTGATGGCCTGCTGGAAGATTTCGTCGATGGCGTCGAGCCGGTCGTTGATCTGTTGTTGCTGCTTGGCGTCCGGTTCGTCGGCCCACCAGTTGTTGGAGGGCCTCATGCTGGGCCAGTTGATGGCGATGCCGGCGCTTTTGAGGATGGCCATGTCTTTCCATGTCCAGCCGTCGGCGGCCATGACGGCGGGTTGGCCGGGGATGGACCCGCCGGTGGGGAAGGCGCAGAAGGTCAGGATGCCGTTGGTCCGCGTGACGGGAATGAGCGTGGAGTCCGGGTTGATGGCGACGGCGGCCTGGACCTCCGGCGTGAACTGGCCGACCTCGTTCTGGTCGTTGGTCTGGCGCAGGGCGCCGATCTCGGAGAGCCCGAGCTGCGTGTTGGGCGCGATGAGCCCCGGGTAGACATCGAGCCCGGCGGCGTCGATGACCTTGGTGTCGGCGGTGAAGGTGTGTTCGCCCTGGCCGACGTCGGTGATGACGCCGTGATCGAACAAGACGTAGCCCTGCTCGATGGGTTCGGAGGTCATGGGGTGGATGGTCGCGTTGATGATGGCGATGGGCGTTGTTTCGGGGGCGGCCTTCGGGGTCAGGTCCTGCGCGCCGGCGGACGAGGCGGCGAGGACGGCGGCGGCGATGATTGATTTGATGTTCATTTGTGGTCTCCGGTGTGGATGGTGCCGCAGTCGCCCGGCTTGGCTTCTTCCGGTTTGATGCCGAGGAGCCAGAGGTTCATGTTCCGTGCTTTGAGACGGGCGAGTTCGGGATGTGTGGGTTGTTCGTCGGAATCTGAATCGTCATTGTCGGCGTCTTCGTCGCTGTCATCATCGGGTTTACCGTTGATTTTGGCGATGAGTCTGGCTCGTTCGGCGGCGATTCGGGCTCGGTGTTCGCGGTCGTGTTGGAGCGAGAAGTATTGCCGGCCGTCGATCCAGGTCTGTTCGCATTGCGAGAACGTGGACATCGGGTCGCCGGACCAGATGGCCAGGTCGGCGTCTTTGCCGACCTCGATGGACCCGACGCGGCTTTCGATACCGAGTTGGATGGCGGGGTTGATGGTGACGAACTTGAGTGCTTCTTCGGGCGGGACGTTGCCGTACTTCATGGCCTTGGCGGCCTCGGTGTTGAGTCGGCGGACCATGTTGTCCGAGTCGGAGTTGTAGCTGACGGTGACGCCGGTTTCCCACATGATGGGTCCGCCCTGCGGGATGGCATCCTGAACCTCGACCTTGTAGGCCCACCAGTCGCTGAAGATGCTGGCGCCGCGGGAGAACTGTCTGACGGCCTCGGCGACCTTGTAGGCCTCGAGCCCGTGCTGGTACGAGCCGATCGTGAATCCAAAATCTTCAGCGATCGAGGCGAGCATGAGGATTTCATCCTGCCGGTAGCTGTGGCAGTGGATCAGGCGATCGCCGGCGAGGATCTCGGCGAGGGTGTCGAGCTCGTAGTCCCGCCTCGGGAGCGTGTCGATCTCGGGGATGTCGCCCGTGAATGAAGCGGCGCGTTCGAGGCTGGCGGCGACGTCGCCGTCCATGCCGAAGGATTCGGGGGCTTGATCGTGATGGGCGAGCCAGGCGGTCCAGTCCTTGGCATATCGGCGTGCTGCGGTGAATCGGTCGCGCATGAGGGCATCGACACCCATGCGGGTTTGGGGGTAGCGGTCTTTCGCTTCGTTGCCCCAGTTGGCGTGGATGACGTTCTCGCCGAGGGCGAACTTGATGCCGGGCATCGCACCTTCGAGATGGGTGTCGCGTGGTCGGACAGCACCCCACCGGACCTTTTGAATGACGTTCTGTCCGCCGATCGGGTTGGCCGAGCCGTGGAGTGTGTTGACGGTCGTCACGCCGGCGGCGAGCTGGCGGTACCAGTTGATGGAGTCGGGGTCGTTGGTGTCGCCCATTCGGACCTCGGCGGTGACGGACTGGGCGCCCTCGTTGGTGCCGAAGGTCCACGTGCCGGTGTGGCTGTGGGCATCGACGATGCCGGGCGTGATGTGTTTGCCGGCGAGGTCGATGGTGATCCCGCCGCTGGGGAGCAAGATGGGGTTGTCAGCGCCGGCGATGGCGGCGATCCGGCCATCCTGGATCAGCAGCGAGCCGTTCTCGATGATGCCCGCCGGACCGCTGGTCCAGATGGTGGCGTTGGTGAACAGGACGGTCTGCTGCTCGGGGATGTGCGGCTCGGCGTATGGGCCGAAGGGATAGCCCGGGAGCGTTTCGGGTGTGTCGTCCTCTTTGTCCTTGTCGTTTTTGTCCGTGTCGTTTTGCTCGTCGTCGGCTGGTTCTTCGTCCTCGGTGTCGGGCTGATCGGCGCGGCGTGTGGCGGTCCAGACGAAGGTGTCGTCGTTCGGGCTGATGCCCGAGCCCGAGATTCGGCCGCCGGAGAGGATGCCGGAGAGGATGTAGGCCCCGCCCGTGTCCGATTCGGAGTCATCGACGAGGAAGCTGATGGTGGTGTCGTCGAGGTGGACGTTTCGGGCCTCGGTTTCGGTCGGTTCTTCGTGGTCGGCATCGTCTTCGATGATGGTCACGTTCTCGCCATCGACGGTGAAGGGCATGGTGAAGAATGGGTCATTTTCCGGGCCGACGGAGAGGGTCCATGAGCCGTCGAAGGGTGTTTCCTTGTCGGGGCTGATCTCGTAGCGTGAGCCCTCGATCCAGACATCGCGGATCTCGGCATCGTCGGCTTCGGGATCGAATAGATCACCCGAGGCGATGACCAGGTTGGCTGCGAATCCGGGTTCGATCGAGCCGAGTTGGTCTTCGACGCCGAGCAGGCGGGCTGGGGTTGAGGTGATCATGTCGAGCGCGTCGGCCGGGTCGAGGCCGTGCTCGATGGCGGTGTGGATATTGTCGAAGAAGGCGGATCGGTCACGAGATTTGCTGGTGGTCAGTGCGACGGTGTTGCCGGCGTCGTGCATCCGGCGGACATTGGTCGGTGCCTGCTCCCAGATCATCATGGTTTCGAGTTCGACGCTCTCGGCCTTGCCGACGGTCGAGACATCGGGCTTGCGCGGGAAGCGCAGCGGGAGGATGAGGGCGTCGCCGAGTTCTGTGATGGCGTCGAGCCGGCGCAGTTCGGTGCCGGTGCCGATGAGCACGATGTCCCTTGGCTCGGCGAAGGTCGAGAGGACTTCGTCGGCCTGCATGGCTTCCTGCTCGTGGTCGAGGTTGAAGAAGATCGGGGCATCGAGGGTGGTCAGGGTGTCGATCGCGTTAATGGGCATGGATGGGTCGGCCTGACGCCGGAGGCTCTGCCACTGGGCATCGCTGATGGTTTGTCGGATCAGGGCGATGCAGCCCATCTGGCTGGTGGGTGTGGTCAGGGGCAGCCCCCAGCCGCCGCGGTAGAAGTCGTAGGTATGGAAGGCGTGGCGTCTGTAGATGCTGGGGTCCTTGGCGGAGGCGCTTTCGGGCCGTGGCGCGGTGGAGGTGACCGCGCCGAGGCCGCGCATGATGCCGCCCTTGGGCGCGATGCCGGCAGCGACGAATCCAAGCTGGCGTAGGGCTTTGCCCGTGTCATCATCGAGTCCGTCGCCTTCGAGGACATCGCGGTTTGGGGTGATGCGTTGGTTCCAGTGTCGGCCGGGGCGGTTGGCGTCGTGTTCCGGGGCGTCGACCTCGACCCACGGGTCGATGAAGCCGGGGTAGATGTGGGCGTCTTCGCCGAGGGTCCAGACGCGGTAGCCGATGGTGTCGATGTCGGCCATGCGTGTGTCGGGGACGATGCGGGTGATGGTGCCCCGGTCGATGTAGATCGCGGGACCCTGCTCGGCTGGGATGGTTTCGCCCGAGGCGAGATGGACGGTGCCCCCGATGATGATGTGCTTGCCGGGGTCGGTGATGCGCGGGCCGTTCTGGGGCTCATCGAGCGGGCCGACGCTTGTGGGCTGGGCGTGGGCGAGTTGGGCGAGAACGGCAACGCAGGCAGCGAGTGCGAATCTCGCGGCCTTGGCGAGTGGTGGGGTTGTTTTCATGCGGACATGGTACAGGCTTTGCCGGGCCGTGCTGCGATCGGGGCCGATAGGATGGCCTCAAGGGTCGGCCGGCGTTCGATCCAGAGGAGATCCGTGATGAATGAAGGACCGATTCAGGGCAACGCGGTGGTTGGGCAGTCGGGCGGGCCGACGGCGGTGATCAACGCCTCGCTCGCCGGCGTGATCGAGGGGCTACAGAACGTCGGGGCGATCGGGAAGATCCTCGGGATGCGCCACGGCGTCAACGGGCTGACACGCGACAACCTCATCGATTTATCCGATACGCCCGCCTCGATGCTCGATGCCCTGTGCCGGACACCGGCGGCGGCCCTCGGCTCGACCCGCGACAAGCCGGACCTTGCGTACTGCCAGCGGATCTTCGAGGCGTGCCGGCGGCATGACATCCGGTACTTCTTCTACATCGGGGGCAACGACACATCCGACGCCTGCCGGATCGTCAACGAGGTCTCCAACGAGGCCGGCTATGAGCTGCGCTGCTTCCACATCCCAAAGACCGTGGACAACGATCTGGTGATGAACGACCACACGCCGGGCTATCCGTCCGCGGCCCGGTATGTCGCCAAGGCGTGCATGGCGGACTCGTGCGACAACGCCTCGCTGCCGGGGATCAAGATCGACATCATCATGGGCCGGCACGCGGGGTTTCTGACGGCTGCCAGCGCGCTGGCCCGGCGTGATTCAGATGATGGCCCGCATTTGATTTATGTTCCGGAGGTGCCCTTCGATCTGGAGCGGTTCGTCGATGATGTCGCCAAGGTGTATGACTCGCTCGGCCGGTGCCAGGTCGCGGTCAGCGAGGGCATCCAGGACACCTCGGGCCAGGCGATCGGGGCGATGCTGATCCAGGGCGAGACCGATGCGCACGGCAACGTGCAGCTCTCGGGTTCCGGGGCGCTGGGGGATCAACTCGCGGGGATCTTGAAGGCGAAGCTGACCCCCGCGGGGGGCAAGCCGCCGAGGGTTCGCGCCGACACGCTCGGCTACATGCAGCGGTGTTTCCCCGATCCGTCGCCGGTGGATGTCTCCGAGGCCCGGGGCGTGGGGCGATTCGCGGCCGAGGTGGCCGCGAGCGGGGATGTCGATGGCTCGATCTCGATCGTGCGCACCAACGACGAGCCGTACGAGGCGGGGTTCAAGCGCATCGAGCTCAGCGATGTCGCGGCCAAGACGAAGCACATGCCCAAGGAGTTCATCAAAGGCACCAACGATGTCACGGATGAGTTCGTGGAGTATGCGATGCCTCTGGTCGGCGAGTTGCCCCGGTTCGCCAAGCTCTGAGGCGACGAAAAAACGCCCGGACGGGTATGTCCGGGCGTGAGGGAATATCTGAGGGAGGTTCGCCGGGTCAGGCGCGTGTGTAGTGGATGTGCATGACCTTGGTTTCGCCGGCGTCGGGTGTGTCCATGAACATCTCGAGCGTGTGCTCGTTGTCGTTGATGATGGTGATGACGCTGCGCTTGGCGACCTTGTTGCCCGGCCCCATGTCCACCTTGCCCGTCATGGTCCATGAATTGGAGGCCTGATCGAACGAGCCGGATTCGAAGGACATCTGGGTGCCGGCGGTGTCGATCCAGAAGCCCTCGTATTGGTTGGTGAAGGCGTTGAACCCCACGAAGCCCCGGCCGGCGAAGTCGGGGAAGTCGGAGTTTTCGGAATCGCCGGTGTAGACCTGTTTGAGGAATCGGCCGCCGAGGTCCATGGTGTTGACCATGGTGCCTGCGGATTGCATGGGCTCGCCCGGTCCCATCCAGAGTTGGACCTTGCTCCGCCACGTGCCGACGAACTTTTCGAGCTGTTTGTGCTCGGCTCTCGGCTCGGCCATCATTTCGCAATCGGTGCCATCGGTGCTCATGGTGATCTCCTCGTGGGTTGTGTTATTTGCGTGTGTAGGTGATGGTGCCCGATTTTTTCCATGAGCCGTCGTCGAGCTGCTCGTAGAAGGTGTCCTGGGACATGTTGTCGTTCTCGAAGACGGAGACGATTTTCATGGTTCCGCCGTGGCCGTTCGGACCGACGGTGATGAATTGGTCGCCGTCGATCTCGCTGGAGTTGGAGATGATGGCGGTTGACATGGAGTCCATCCAGACGCTGACGTACTGCTGTTTGTAGTTGTCGTAGCCGTTGTATGAGATGCCGTGGAACGGGGCGCCCATGAAGTCGGGCATGTCGAAGTTGGATCGGACGAATCGGCCGTCGAGGACCCACTCGGCGGTCATGGTGCCGTCGCCCGCCATGACGGAGCCATCGGGGCCGTAGAACTCGACGTGGGCGTTCCAGTCGCCGACCAGGTTGTCGAGGTATTTGTGGTGCTCGCCGGGCTGGCCGAGCTTCATGATCTCCATCATCTCGTTCTGGTATTCGCTCATGGAATCCTGCATGGCGTCGGATTCCGGCTGGATGGCGTCGCTCCGGCTGAGCGAGGCTTGGATCAGCATTCCGCCGGCGAGGCCGGCGGCGAGCACGATGGACATTTTCGACTGCGCACAACAACTCATGTGAAACTCCTTCGTTCTTCTTCTTTGAACCAGTGTTCCCCGCCGCGCCCGTCTGACGCATCCACCACCAGGCGAGGGTTTCTCCGGGCGAGTCTACCGACATCCACGTCCGAGCGTTGCTCAAATGTCTGGCTTGATCGGTATTCGTTCGATAATTTTGAGCCCGAACGCCTCGATTTGGGGATATGCCGTTGCAGAATTACTGAGAATTTTCAAGTTGGAGAGCCCGAGTTCGCGCAGGATCTGGCTTCCGACGCCGTACTCGAGCATCTGGGGTGAGACGGACTGGCGCGGGGTGTCGTTCTCGTTGTGGTCGAAGGGCTTGAGCAGTCGTTGTCCGAGGTCGTCGCCGACGCCGGAGGGTCTGAGGTAGACGATGGCGCCTCGGCCGGCGTTTTGGATGGCGCGCATGGAGTGTCTGAGCAGGGTGCCGGTGGGTTGGGCCTGTGGGTCGGTCGTTGCGTGGAAGATGTCGCCGAGCAGATCGCGTCGGTGGACGCGGACGAGCGTGGGCTCATCCGTCTGGATGACGTGGCCGGCGTCGTCGAGGGCGCCGATGCCGCCGACGGTCAGGGCCAGGTGCGGGAGCTGATCGACCATGGACCGGAATGCGATGAGGTTGAAGGCGCCTTCGGGCGTGAGGATTTCGGAACCGGCGAGTGGTTCGAGCCTCTGGACGATCGGTGAGCGGGCGAGCCGGTGCTCGATGATCTGCTTGACGGAGCACATTTTGAGGTTGTGTTCTTTGATGAAGTCGGTGAGTTGGGGGAGTCTGGCCATGGAGCCGTCGGGGTTGCAGATCTCGATCCCGACGGCCGCGGGGGTGAGCCCGGCGAGTTTGCAGAGGTCGACGGAGCCCTCGGTCTGTCCGATTCGGACGAGGACGCCGCCGTCGCGGGCGCGGAGCGGGTTGATGTGTCCGGGCCGGACGAAGTCGTCGCCGGTGGAAGCGGGGTCGAGGGCGAGTTTGATCGTTTTGGCGCGTTCCTGAGCGGAGACGCCGGTGGTGAAGCCGTGCTTGGGGTGGCCGTCGATGGAGACGGTCAGCGGCGTGCCGCGGACGGAGGTATTGATGGCGGTTTGGGGGTGGAGGTCGAGCCGGTCGCAGTCGGCCTCGGTGAGGGAGAGGAAGAGGTAGCCCCCGGCCTGTCGGACCATGAATGTGATGGCCTCGGGTGTGATGAACTCGGCAGCCATGACGAGGTCGCCCTCGTTCTCGCGGTCTTCATCGTCGGTGAGGACGATGATCCGGCCTGCTCGGAGCTCGTCGAGGATCTCTTCGATGGGGCTGAACGGGGAAGTATTCATCGGCGATGGTAGCTGTCGGCAGGGGGGCGGGTGCTCTATGATCCGGGCATGAATCCACGAATGACAATCGTTGCGGGTGTGATGGCTCTGTCGCTGGTGCCGGGTGCGGGCGCCCAATCGGGTTCGGCCCCCGCCCAGCCCGAGTCCCAGCCCGAGTCCCAGCCTGAGTCTCAGCCCGGGGCGGCCTCTCCCGCCCAGCCGGGTGCGGAGGCGCCACCGGTCGGCAAGCCCAAGAACAACACGATCGACTGGGGTCCAAGGCCGGGAATCTGGCGCGGCGAGATCGAGCTGCCCGGGGGCAAGCCCTTGTCGTTCAACTTTGTGGTTGCGTTCGATCGTGACGATGAGAAGAACCCGTTGTGGCACGTCGAGCTGCGCAACGGGACCGAGGTTGTGCCGGTGGAGTTCATCAACACGCACCCGTCGCTGACGATGGCCTTTTCGGGAACGGAGGCGAGGATCGAGGCGACCGTGGGGGGCACGAACACGGACATGAGCGGCGAATACATCTATACCAACACCAATGAGCAGGGCGAAGCGGTGGAGTTTCGCCTGCCCTTCCACGCCGACAACGATGATCCCCGGCGTTTTGCGCCGGTGACGGGCGATGTTGAGATCGAACTCGTACCGGATTGGCTGGTGACGTTTGATGATCGTCCCTCGCCGGCGATGGGGCACTTCGTCGTGCTGCCGGACGGGATCAACGTGTACGGCTCGGTGCGGTCGCCTGGGTTTGTGGACGAGCCGCTGGTCGGGACGTTCGAGCACGGTCGGCTTCGGTTGTCGCGCTTTACGGGAGCCGAGGGCGTGCTGTACGACGGGACGATCGAGCCGGACGGCACACTGATCGGGACGTACCGCACCCTGGCGCACCACGGCGAGGGCTTCTCGGCGACGCCGGTCGAAGATGGACAGTGGCCTGAGGGGTTGGTTCAGCAGATGGAGTCGTCGCCGAAGGGGCGTGAGTAGTGGGGCGCTACGAGGAGTTCCGGGCGTTTCGAGAGAGGCTGAACGAACGGGTGCTCTCGAACGAGCCGGGGCGGGCCGGCGCGACGCTGGTGACCCGTCGTTTTTTCAACCTCGACACCAAGGCGTACGACGCGGGGGCGATCGATGCCAAGACCAAGGAACTGCTCGGTCTGGTCGCGTCGATGGTGCTCCGGTGCGATGACTGCATCGCCTACCACATCGACCAGTCGTGCGCGCACGGGGCGAGCGATGAGGAGCTTTTCGAGACGTTCGATATCGCGCTGATTGTCGGCGGTTCGATCGTGATTCCGCACCTCCGGCGGGCGGTTGAGTTTCTCGATGAGTGCCGGGCGGCTCGGGGTTGAGGGTAATGGTGGAGGCGCAGTGTGTCGAAGCCTTCCGGCCGGAAATCTGAATCCTCGGCACGCGAGCGCGCGGTGGGTGTGGTTCGGGCATTGCGGGATGCCGGGCACGAGGCGATGTTCGCGGGCGGCTGCGTGCGGGATGAGTTGCTCGGGCTGCATCCGACGGATTACGACGTGGCGACCGACGCGACGCCGGAGCGGGTCGGGTCGATTTTCCGATCGACAGCGCATGTCGGGGCGCACTTCGGTGTGGTGCTTGTGCGCTTCGGCCCAGGAGAATCGGTGGAGGTGGCGACGTTCCGGCGAGATGGGCCGTATTCGGACCGTCGGCGTCCGGACGAGGTGACGTTCGCCGATGCCGAGGCCGATGCGCACCGCCGGGACTTCACGATCAATGCGCTGTTTCTCGATCCTCTGGCGTCGGCGGATGGTCAGGATATCCGCGGGCATGTCGTGGATTATGTGGGCGGTCTGGCGGACCTGCGAGCCGGGATTGTGCGCGCGGTCGGCAAGGCACATGACCGGTTCAGTGAGGACCATCTGCGCGTGCTGCGCGCGGTGCGGTTTGCCGCGAGGCTTGGGTTTGAGATTGAGCAGGAAACCTCGGCGGCGATCCGGGGCGATGCGGCCGGGCTGGTCGGGGTCAGCCGGGAGCGGATCGGTCAGGAGGTGTGCCGGATGATGGAGGCCCCGTCTCGCGCGGTCGCGGCCGGTCTTCTTGATGCGCACGGGCTGGATGTGCCTGTTCTTGGAAAATCTGGCAAGAGTGAATATACACGGCTGGCCGGGATCTCCGGTGATGCGGGGGTTGATGTGGCGCTGGCGGCGTGGCTGATCGACCGCGAGGGCCTCGGGGCGTCGGCGCTGACGCTCCGCCGGTCGCTGTGCCTGTCCAACGCGGTGTACCGCTCGGTCGAATCGATCCTGGCCGGCGTGCCCCGGCTCCGGCATGACTGGGAGAACCTGGGCATCGCCGATCAGAAAAGGCTGGCTTCGTCGGACTGGTTCGCCAAGGCGGTGATGATCCTTCGAGCCGAGCGTCCGGAGCAGGCCCGAGCCATCGAGACGAGGGTCCGGGAACTGGAATCGACCCCGGGCGGGTTGCACCCACCCCCCTTGCTTGAGGGGGATCGGTTGATCGGGTTGGGCTACCGGGCCGGGCCGGCGTTCGGGACGGTGCTCCGGGCGGTGTACGACGCCCAGTTGGCGGGTGAGATCACCGATTCCAGCGAGGCAGAGGCCCTGGCTCGGCGACTCATGGAGAGATTGGAACCGGAAGGCCGCCGGGGCGTCTAAAGAGGAGTGGCCCGGGGTTCGTGTTCGGCAACCGGTCAGAAGATCGGTATTTGTGTGGGTTCTGGGACATGTGGCCGGCTTCATCTGGTAGAATGGAGCGGAGAAAATGGGAGTGGTGGTGCGTCGTCCGGTGATTGGCGGCGTATATGCATTGATGCCGGTGCGCCCTGATGGCAGCCCGCGTGAGGAACAATGATGATGCGACAGAATCAGCGGAGCCGGTTCTTGCCGGTGCGACTTTCGGCGGCTCTTGTATGCGCAGCCGGTCTTGTGATGGGCTCGGCCCAGGCGGCGGAGTTTTCAACCGGAATCGAATGCGCGATCGCCGAGGGCCCGACGCACGAGATCCTGCTGACCAACGGGCAGACCGTCAAGGTCTCGATCGTCAAGGAATCGCCGAGGGAGGTCGAGGTGATGGTCTACGTCGGCAACCTCTCGGCGCCGCGGACGTACCAGCGCTCGGAGATCATCTCAATTACGGAGCTCTCGCACAGCCCGTCGGCGGAAGATGACGGGGCGGAGGCTTCGGATGAGTCGGCGGTCACGATGACGCGGGTGTCGAGCTCTGACGCGGACATCCCGGCCGATGCGGTCAAGGTCTTTGTGATCGAGCTGAAGGGGAAGTTCGGGTTTGATGTTTCGGTGACGCCCGTGCGCAAGGCGATGGACCGCGCCCGCGAGCTCGGCGCGGATGTCGTGATTGTCAAGTGCAACAACGACTGGAAGACGCTCGAGGGGTTCACCGACGAGAAGACGGACGACGAGGGCAAGTTCGAGGAGTATCGCTTTGCCGAGGCCATCGCGCCGGTGTTCACGACGGACACGATCACGAAGTGGGAGAAGGAGCCACAGGTCGTGTTCTGGGTTGAGCGGGCGATGAGCGGCATGGCGTTCCTGCCGATGGTCAAGCCCGACATCTACTTCACGAGTGATGGCCGAATGGGCGGCGTGGGGGATCTCGACAGCCTGTTCGACGGCGTGGGCGATGAGGTTGTGCGCGACAAGCAGAAGTCGCTCCGGCTCGGGCATGTCGAGGGCATGGCGATCGAGGGCGGGCACGATCCGAAACTGATCCGTGCGATGACGAGGAAGAGCTATGTGCTGAGCTATCGGATCGTCGGCGGCGAGCCGGAGTATCTCGAGGGCGAGGCGCCGGGTTGGGAGCTGCTGACCGATGATGGCAAAGATGAGAACGCCGACACGGATCGGGACCTGGTCCGCGGGCTGGGCAACGATGCGCTGACATTCACCGCGGATCTGGCCAAGAAGCTCGGGGTTTCCAAGGGGACCGCCGACACGTTGGATGATCTGCTCTTCGAGATGGGCATCGACGATCGCGCCTACATCCTCGACGACAGCGACGAGGACGGGCTCTCCGACAAGGGCCAGCGGGAGCTGGAGGACTGGTCGCAGGGCATCGCGCGGGCGCAGCAGAAACTGCGCCGGCTCCAGTTCGACATTGCCAATGTCGAGGTCCGCCCGCAGCGCAACGACCCCGACGGCTCCAAGGCGCGCAACAGCGCCCGGGGCAAGCGGCTCCGTCTGATCAATGAGGCCATCGGGTTGCTCAACCGGTACGGCGAGGTGCTCGACCCTGGTGAACAGCTCCGTGTTCAGCTCGAGCTCCAGAAACAGCAGATCGAGAACGAGAAAAGGTTGGAGCGCACCCGTCGTGGTGGCGGAGGCCGGCGGGGGCGCAGCGGTGGCGGCGGTGGCGGCTGAGCGCACGGAAACAGACGGGTCACAGGATTGAGTGAGGATTGGATATGAAATTGAAATCGTATATCACATTGGCGTTGCTGACGCTGCTCATGGTGTTCACGGCGCTGCCGAGTCTGGCGGCGACATTCGAGCCCAAACCGGACACGGTGAAACTCAAGGACGGCCGAGAGCTGCATGGCACGATCGTCAAGGAGAAGGATGGATACATCTGGATCGACCTTGGAGTGGGCAATCCGATGTTCCTCTCGCCGGACAAGATCGAGGAGATCATCCGCGAGTCGGACACACCGATTCCCACGGAGGTGGTGAAGGATGATGACAAGGGCGATCAGGCGTGGGAGCGCGTGCCGGGCGTGACGCGGGCCGCGGTGATCACGGCCGAGGGGATGGTCGGGATGCAGATGGCGGCCAAGCCGCTGCACGAGGCTGTCGAGCTGCTCAAAGAGGAGGGCATCGACCTTGTCGTCTTCAAGGTCAACTCGGGTGGCGGGTATCTGATCGAAATCCAGCAGATCTCGGATGTTCTGGAAAATGAGTTCAAGCCGAACTTCCGGACCATCGCCTGGATCGACAGCGCGATTTCGGCAGCGGCGATGTCGACGCTGACGCTTGACAACATCTATTTCATGCCGAGGGGCAATTTCGGGGCCGCCACGGGCTGGTCGGGCAATCTCGTCGCGGTCAAGGGCCGGGCGCTTGAGGATGTCTACTACAAGATGGAGAAGATCTCCCGGCGCGGGCATCATCCTCCCGAGGTCATCAAGGCGATGCAGCACAACAAGGAGTTGTCCTATGACGTTGACGAGGAGACGGGTGAGGTGAAGTTCTACCAGAACCTTTCGGGTGAGTACATCCTCAACGACGGGACGGACATCCTGACGTTCAACTCGCAGTCGGCACAGGCGTGCGGGTTCAGCGCCGGTACCGCGGGGACGCTTGAAGAACTGACCGCGCTGCTCGAGCCGAGCATCGGTGAGATCGAGTGGGTCGGTGAAAAGGTGTCGGGCGTGCCGTACCCGGTGTGCAAGGCCGAGCAGCACCAGCTCGATTGGCGCAAAGAGGTCGATTTTCAGGAGAAGCGTTTCGGCGAGATCCGGGCGAAGTACATGATGGAGATCCAGAACGCGCAGAGTGTGGATGTCGCCAGCCGGGGCGGGTTCCTGCGTCGGGCCGAGGGGTATCTGGCTCGCATCAAGCAGATGGTCAAGATCAACCCGAACTTCGGGCTGTTCCAGGCGCCGAAGGAGTGGATCCTTCAGCAGGAGGAACTGATCCGGGAGCTCCGCCGGCGTTGATGTTTCGATGACTCGATCCTTCACCGGCCGGGGCCGATTGCCCGGCCGGTGTTTTTGTGCGCATATGATGCCGGGCGCAACGAAAGGAACCCCACGATGCCGACCGTTCCAACCGACTTTGTCCCGGCCGATATTGATGCGACGGACTTTGCCCAGCTTGAACCTCTGTTTCAGGAGTTGCTCGATCGGGAGATCGGGTCGGCCTCGGAGCTTGAGCATTGGCTTGTGGACCGGAGCGAGCTTGAGGCGGCGTTCTCCGAGGCGCAGGCGCTGCTGTTTATCGCGATGACGTGCAATACGGATGATGCGTCGGCATCGAAGGCGTATGAGTCGTTTGTTGAGAATGTGCCGCCGAAGGTGAAGCCTCTGGTGTTCAGGCTTGACCGGAAACAAAAGGAACTCGCCGAGCGGTTCGCGCTCGATGAGCACCGCTACGGCGTGCTGAACCGGGACACCGCGGCCAATGTGGATCTCTTTCGCAAGGAGAATGTGCCGATCGAGACGGCGCTCTCGAAGCTCGTGCAGAAATATGACACGCTCTGCGGCGCGATGACGGTCGAGTTTGACGGGCAGGAGCGGACGCTGCCACAGATGGGCGTGTATCAGGAGTCGACGGACCGGCCGGTGCGCGAGCGGGCGTGGCGTGCGGTGGCGTCGCGTCGGCTTCAGGACGCCGAGGCGATCAACGAGATCTACGACGAGATGATCCGTCGGCGCGATGAGTTGGCGCGCAATGCGGGCTTTGACAATTTTACGGGCTACACGTTCAAGGCGATGCACCGCTTCGACTACTCACCGAAGGAGTGCTTCGACTTTCACGAGGCGTGCGAGAAGATCGTCGTGCCGTTTGCGAGAAGGCTTGACGAGCAGCGTCGCGAGCGTTTGGGGGTTGAAGTGCTCAGGCCTTGGGATATGGCTGTGGATGAGCGCGGTCGTCCGCCGCTCAGGCCGTTTGACGGGGGTGCCGATCTGATCTCGAAGACACGGGCGGCGTTCTCGGCGCTGGACCCGAGGCTTTCGGCGATGTTTGAGCGACTCGGCGACGGTTCGGGCCGAGTTACCCCGGACAACGCGATGGATCCACCGTCGCTGGATCTTGACAGCCGAAAGGGTAAGGCGCCGGGCGGGTATCAGTACATGCGGGATCGTTCACGGATGCCGTTTATTTTTATGAATGCCGCCGGATTGCATCGTGATCTGGAGACGATGGTGCACGAGGCGGGCCATGCCTTTCACAGCATGCTGTGTGTCGATGAGCCGCTGGTGCATTACCGCGAGAGCCCGATCGAGTTCGCCGAGGTGGCGAGTATGTCGATGGAGTTGCTGACGATGCGGCAATGGGGCGAGAAGGATTCGTTCTATGGGTCCAGCCCGGAGGATCATGCCCGGGCGATGCGCATCCAACTCGAGACATCCATCACGTTCCTGCCCTGGATGGCGACGATCGATGCGTTCCAGCACTGGGTGTATGCCAATGCGAACCACACGCGGGATGAGCGCACCGCGCAGTGGCTCGAGCTCGACGAGCGGTTCGGCAAGGGGTTCAGTTGGGAGGGGCTCGATGCCGAGCGGGCGCACAGCTGGCAGCGTCAGGGGCATCTTTTCGGGCATCCGTTTTACTACATCGAATACGGGATCGCGCAGTTGGGTTCGCTCCAGCTCTGGATTCGTTCGCTGGACGAGGGGCCGGCGGTGGCGATCGACGCGTACATGGATGCGTTGAGGCTCGGCGGGAGTCGGCCGCTGCCGGAACTCTTCGCAGCGGCCGGTCTGGAGTTTGATTTCGGGCCGGCGATCGTCGAACGGCTTGTCTCTCGTGTGGAAGATGAACTCTCCAAGCTGCCCGATTGATCAGATGAGGTGATTCGATGGCGGAGCCAATGCCGGCCGGGCCGGGGCATATGAGTCCGGAGGCGTTCCGGCGCATCGGGTATCGCGCGGTTGATCGGATCGCGGCGTACATGGAACAACTCGATGGGCTGGCTCCGATGCCGAAGACGGCCCCGGGTGAGGTCATGGCGAGGGTTCCGGAGTGTGCGGCCGATCCGCCGGGGGATGTGGATGAATGGGACAGCATATTTGAGGATCTCGAACAGTTCATCGAACCGAACCTGATGCATTGGCAGTCGCCGGGGTTTTTCGGGTATTTCCCGTGCAATTCGAGCGGACCGGCGATCATCGGTGAACTGCTGAGTGCCGGCTACGGTCAGCAGGGGATGCTCTGGCAGACGTCGCCCGCATCGAACGAGCTCGAGCGGGCGCTGCTCGATCAGATGGCGCGGGCCTGCGGTTTGCCGGACCGGTTTGTTTCCACATCACCAAACGGGGGCGGGTGTATTCAGGGAACGGCGAGCGAATCGACGCTGGTGGCGATGGTCGCCGGTCGTCGGCGGGTGGTGGATCAGGGCGCCGATCCGGCGCGTGTGACGGTGTACGCCTCGAAAGAGACGCACAGCTCGTTCGTCAAGGCGGCGATGATCTCGGGATTGGCGATCTCGCCGGCGGATGAGCGCCGGGTTCGGCTGATCGCGGTTGACTCGACGGGCGCGATGGATGCCCTGGCTCTGCGTGAAGCCATTGTCCGCGACATGGATGCGGGGTGCACGCCGGCGATGGTGACGGCCACGCTCGGGACGACGGGCACCACCGCGATCGACCCGCTCGATGCGATCGGCCGGGTGATTGAGGAAACGGGGGCTGCGTCACGCGGGTGCTGGCTGCATGTCGATGCGGCGCACGCCGGGGCGATGCTGGTGTGCCCGGAACACCGGGGCATGCTGGCGGGGATCGAGCGCGTCGATTCGTTCTGTTTCAATCCACACAAATGGCTCTTGGTGAACTTTGACTGCAACCTGTTCTGGACCGCAGACCGCGGGGCCCTGGTGAACAGCCTCTCGGTGACGCCCGAGTATCTGCGCAATGAGGCGAGCGAGGGCGGCGAGGTCTTTGATTATCGCGATTGGTCGGTGCCTCTGGGCCGACGGTTCCGCTCGCTCAAGCTCTGGCTCGTGCTTCGGCACTACGGGCTTGCGGGTTTGCGGGCGCACATTCGCGGTCATCTTCGATTGGCGGCATTGTTCGAGGGTTGGGTGCGGTCTGATGAGCGGTTTGAGGTGCTCTCGCCGAGGAGGATGAATCTGGTGTGTCTGGCGCTCAAGGCCGGGGATGCGCCGACGCGCGAGCTGATGGATCGGGTCAACCGGTCGGGGCGGATCGTTGTGACGCATACTGTGATTTCGACCGAGGCCGGCCCACGATTGGCGATCCGTGTGGCGATCGGGGCGACGACGACCGAGCAGCGCCATGTCCGGGAGGCGTGGGCGAAGTTTGCCGAGGTCGCCGATGATCTTGTCGGCGGTGTAGGCTCATGATGATGTGGATTCGACTGATCGGTGTTGGTGTGATCTCGGCTCTGGTGTCGGGGTGCGTTTCGACGCGTCCGGTTGCGGACGTGGGGAGGTCCGGGTCGAATCGATTTGCGATCCCGGCGGGGTCGTACGCGGATGCCTTTTCGGCGACGCGCGAGGTGCTGCTCGGGCTCGGGCTGACGCTGGATCGGATCGACGCGCGCATGGGTGTGCTGACGACGAAGCCGAACGAGTCCGGCGGGCTGGCGACACCCTGGGACCGGGTGCAGAGCGATCTCCGGGGTGAGATCGCGGACGCTGCCCATCCGCAGCGTCGGGTGGTGCGAGTTCGGTTTGTGCCGAGGTCGGAAGTTGATGTGCTGCCGAGCGATGCGCCGGGGTTGCAGATCGCGGGCGGGCCGCTGCCTGAGTCTTTGGTGGCTCGTTCCGAGCGTGAGGATCTTGTGGGTCTTGTGCGTGTGACGATCGAGCGGGAGTATGAGCCGTACTGGCGACCCTCGGCTGTGGATTCCGGTCGATCGAGTCATGCCCGGGATCCATCGCTTCGTTCGCGGGGGATGTCCCGTTCGTTTGCGGTGCCGGTGGTGCGTGATGCGAAGCTGGAGCAGCGGATCGCGTCGGAGGTCGTCCGAGCACTGGACAGGCTGCCCGGCTGATCCGGGCGCATGGTCAGGTCTGGTTTCGGTTGATGGGGATGCTGGCGCCGGGTTTGGATTCGATCTGTCCCTCGGCG
>DRKT01000176.1 GCA_011053195.1 Phycisphaerales bacterium
CGGCGAGACGAACCGCAAACCGAAACGCCGCCAGACCGCCACCATTGAGAGGCTCCCGGACCAGCCCATCAGCAGGTAGATCGAGATGCCGAGCCACTCGGGCGTGCTGGTGAAGAATACGGTTTTGAAGATGATTCCGAGGATGGCGAACGTCCAGATCGGGATCAGGATGCCCCATCGCATCAGGCCCCGAAAGAGGATGGCGTGGATGGGCGTCATGGTGCCGGCGATGAGCCCGAAGATGGCGGCGTGGTCGAGGCGCTGGAAGATGTCACGGATGGCGCTGTGCGCGGGCAGGCCGTGGAAGATACCGCTGGCGGTCAGCAGCACGACAGCCGAGCCGACGAAGATCCCGATCGAAATCGAACAGACCCGGCAGCCCTTGGCCTTGCGCCGCATCGGGATCGCGCAGAGCGCAAAGACCACAGCACCGATCAGGTGCGTCAGTGAACTCGCCGGGTCAGTCAGCCCGAGCGCGTTGATGGGAGCGGTCATGTGTCGATGGTATTCGGGCCGGGCTGTGTTGTCTCGGGATTCGGCTCCGTCGGAATGGGAGGCTCAGGCAGGGGTTCATCGTGCGCCATGGACTGAATCGCGTGACGGATCCAGATGAGTTCTTCGCGCCGGCACCTGAAGCCGCACTCGAAAATGGAGTGGAACAGCCCGCCGACCTTTGGGGTCTTGATTGTCAGATGCTGCCAGACGGTGCCGACTGATTTGGGTTCGACGACCTCATCACCCCGCCAGGGAATAAACACATCGCCGAACTCACGCCCCCACGCCGCCCGTCCGATACCCGCGCGAGTGAAGGTGATGCGCTCGATCGATCGTTTCTTCGAGCGCGAGGTGACTACGAATGCAAAGACGGCGATCAGCACGCCCGCCAGCACGAGCAGCGAGATCAGAAAGCCCACGAGCACGCCGATCAGAAAAAAGAACTGAGAAAGCAGCGTCGCAGCCACCGCGAGGATGATGAATGCGGCTCGGCGCCACGGGTTGGGATCTTCAAACTTCGGTACACCGGCGATGTAGACCGCGCCGGGCTCGCCGTCGATGCGGATGCCGCACTCCGGGCATTTCCCGGCGACACCCGCGAGGTCGTAGCCGCAGGAGATGCACCGGCTGGGATGGTCGCCGAGGAATGGAAAAGGGAGCGTTGGCCTTGGTTTCTTTGGCATGTGGATCGGATGTCCTAGGCCCCCATCGCAGCCGCCGGGCCCTGGTACTGCGCTTCGCCGAACCCGAGGATCGGGATGAAGATGAACCCGAGCAGCGCCAGCCCGATGCCGAAACCGACGCCCTTGCCGAAGGATTTGGCGACGTCGATCGAAAGAATGATCCCAAAGATCAAACCCACCAGCGGGATGAATATCAGCAGGAGCCACCACCCCGGTCGGCCCGCGATCTTGCACAGAATGTACAGGTTGTAGATCGGCACAATCGCAGCCCAACCCGGCTGGCCGGCCTTGGTAAACGTCTTCCAGAGGCCGGCGACAATCAGAATAATAAAGGCCAGATACACGACCATGAAGATCAGGGTGCCGATTTGTCCGTACATGGGATTCTCCGATGACTCTACGGATTCGATTGGATGCAATTCTGCCAAGTTCGTATCGGCAGATCACGGATATTCCGTAAAAACAGCGACCGCAGACACCGGGTTCTACACCAGCCGGTCTTCCTTGGCAATGCCGAGGGCTGGTCTGACATCGACCTGCACGAGCTGCTCGCCCTGAATCTGCCTGGCTTTCTCGTCGTCGACGAAATCCGAGTGGCAGGCGGCCTTGCCCTCGTCTTTGACGGGGACCTTACCCTTGACCTTGCTGGCGAGTTTGTGGATCTCCTCGGGCTTGAGGTAGCCCCGCTGTTCGAGGATTTTCTGCTGTTCCTCGGTGAGTGCTGAGGACTTGACGGGGGCTCCGCGATCGAAGGCCTTGTCGTTGCCGCTGGCGAATTCCTGGATTTCTTTGGAAATCCGAACACTGCACCAGTCGTGACCGCACATGGCGCAGAAGTCGGTATCGACATCAAGGTCCTCGTCGTGGTAGGCGCGGGCAGTGTCGGTGTCGTAGGCAAGCTCGAAGTGCTTCTCCCAGTTGAGGGCGGCCCGTGCCTTGGTCAACTCATCGTCCCACGTGCGCGAGTTCGGGATGCCGAGGGCGACGTCCGCCGCGTGGGCCGCGATCTTGTAGGCGATGCAGCCCTCTTTGACATCGCCCTTCTTGGGTAGCCCGAGGTGTTCCTTTGGTGTGACATAGCAGAGCATGGAGGCGCCGTGGTAGGCGATGGCGGTGGCGCCGATGCAGCTTGTGATATGGTCGTAGCCGGGGAAGACATCGGTGACGAGCGGGCCGAGGACGTAGAAGGGCGCCCCGTGGCAGAGCGTGCGCTGGAGTTTGGCGTTGTATTCGATCTGGTCAAACGAGACGTGGCCGGGGCCTTCGATCATGACCTGCACGCCATGGCGCCAGGCGCGCTCGGTGAGTTCGCCCAGCGTTTCAAGCTCGGCGAGCTGGGCATCATCGGTGGCGTCGGCGAGCCCGCCGGGGCGCAGGCCGTCGCCGATGGAGAACGTCACGTCGTGCTCTCGCATGAGCCGGCAGATGTCGTCCCACATGTCGTACATGATGTTCTCGCGGTTGTGCGTGAGCATCCACTTGGCCAGCAGCGAGCCGCCGCGGCTGACGATCCCGATGAGCCGGTCTTTCACGTATTTCAGGTGCCCCTTGCGCACGCCGGCGTGGATGGTGAAGTAGTCCACGCCCTGCCGGGCCTGGTGTTCGAGTGTTTCGAGGATGATGGTTTCGTCGAGATCTTCGAGCCTGTGCCCGATGATCATGGAGTAGATCGGAACGGTCCCGATGGGGACGGTTGAGTTCTGAATAATGGCGTTTCGGCATTCGTCGAGATCGCCGCCGGTGGAGAGGTCCATCACGGTGTCGGCCCCCCACCGCTCGGCCCAGCGGAGTTTTTCGACCTCCTCATCGGTGCCCGAGGAAACGGGGCTGGCGCCCATGTTCGCGTTGACCTTGGTCCGGCCGGCGCGCCCGATGGCCATCGGATCAAGCCGATGCCTGAGGTGGTTGCGGTTGGCGGGGATGACCATCCGGCCCGCAGCGACCTCGTCGCGCACCTGCTCGGGCGTCAGGTGTCCCTCACGCTCGGCGACCCGCTTCATCTCGGACGTGATGATGCCGAGACGCGCATGCTCGAGCTGGGTGATCGGAACAAAATCCTTAGGTCCAACACACCGGATGAAAACACCGAACTTCGCTTTGTTGTGCCCGGCGCACCCGGTCGCGTGGTCGGGCGCCTCCTCGACGCGCCAGCCTTCGGGCAGGAAATCCCACGCGGTTTTGTCGGAGGGCTTGGGCATGCCGGGGGTGTCGGGCGAGCTGAATGCAAGCGGGCCCCCGATGTCGGGGGCGTTGGCGAAACTGCCGGGTGTGGTGACGCCGGGGATGCCGGGGTTGCCGGCGTTGTGTGTGGGGACCGCAAACATTGTGGTCGGGCGTTGGTTCTGAATCGTGGACATAATCGCAATCCCTCCGCCGGTACGAGCCGGATCAGGTTCTACGGGTACCTCTCAGCGGGCCAACCGGGCCCGCGCCCCGTGCGGAATGGGCGATGGTAGGAGATCCCCGGCGATCGGGCAGGTCCGGATATGACCGGGTTGCCCGAGGCCGGGCAAGATCGCCGGGAATACTGCCGATGCAACCGGAGTTGGCGGTCTTGGATAGACCGTGGTAGGATAGGAACCGATGGGCTTTCGACTTCTGGCCATTTTGCTCTTGATCGCACCGACGCTTCAGGGCCGCTCGCTGCCGGTATCAAGCCGGTGCGGGTCGCCCTCGACCGAGTCGGCGATGGTCGATTGCGGCATGGGCATGGCGGAAGACGGCTGCGGCTGCTGCGCTGCACCGGCCGATGACCGCCGGCCTGACGAGCCCATCCCGATGCCGACGCGCACGGGCGACCTCTTGATCGCCTCCATTCCTCCCGCGCCCACGCCGACCACCGAATTGGACTGGTCAATCGTGCCCGAGCCGGCGCCGGCCGAAGTTGCCGGCCAGAGCCTCCAATCGCACAACGTCGTTCAGGCGCTGCTGGGAATCTGGCGAACGTAGAAACGAGTCTCCGCGGACAGGCTGCGCGCTCATTTTCAGGCGCACGCTCTATCGCTGCATCGTTTCACGTTCATAGACCACATTCCCGGGAGCCATCTGATGGCGAAATATCGTGTTTCAAGCGCGGCGGCGCTGCTGGTGCTTGCCGGCTGCACCGGTCCGCTCGACCGACAACTCTCGAACACCTCGTTCCGTGATCGGATCATGCCGGTCGGCGCCGAGCAGCCGAAGTCCGTCCTGCGAGACGATGATCCGGCCGACGCGCCCGATCGCCCGATACTCACCGATTCCAGCGAACCGGCGGAGTACATCCGCTATGCCATGCTGAGCAGTCCCGAGGTCGAGGCGGCGTACCAGCGGTGGCGGGCGGCGGCCGAGCGGATCAGTCAGGTCGGAGCGCTGCCCGACCCGAGGCTCAAGGTCGGCTTCTTTCTTGATGAAGTCGAGACACGCACCGGGCCTCAGAACGCCAAGCTCGGTGTTTCGCAGTCATTCCCTTGGCCGGGAACGCTCTCGGATCGGGAAGATGCAGCCGCGCGCGGGGCGATCGCGCGGTGGTATGCACTCGAAGCGGTGCAGCTCGAGACGGCCGAGCGCGTCACCAATGCGCTGTACGACCTGGCATACCTCGATGCGGCCACGGCGATCACCAAAGAAAACCTCGACCTGCTCGCCTCTTTCGAGCGCGTGGTCCGCGCGCAGTACCGCGTCGGCACAGGCTCACACCCGGAGTTGATCCGCGTGCAGGTCGAACTCGGCCAGCTCGAAGATCGGGTGGTCCAACTGCTCTCGATGCGTCCCGCGTACGAGGCCACGCTCAATGCCGCGTTGAATCGGCCCGCGTCGTCGCCGGTGCCGACCATCACGCGCCTGCCGGACCGGGTCGCCTCGGTCGATGTCGAGGCGTTGGTTGCCTTGGCATCGCACAACAACCCCAAGCTGCTGGCCATCGACGAGCGTGTGGAGCAACAAAGGCACCTGACCGATGTCGCCCGTGATGCCGGGATGCCCGATCTCACGATCGGGCTCGACACGATCTTCACGGGACAGGCCGGGACCAGCTCGATCGCCGAGAGCGGCGACGACCCGATCCTGCTGAGCTTCGGCATCACATTGCCGATCTGGCGCGACAAGTACAGCGCCGGCGTGCGCGAATCCATCGCCAATCGGCTCGCGCTGGCCAACGATCGCTCGGCATTGACCAACCGTATCGCTGCCCAGATCCACCGCGCCTGGTTCGAGCACACCGATGCCGATCGGCGCGTCCGGCTCTATGAACAAACGCTGATCCCAAAGGCCCGTGAATCGCTCGAAGCCTCGCTCGCGGGGTTCCGCTCGGGCAATTCTCGATTTCTTGACCTGCTCGACACCGAACGCACATTGCTCGAGTTTTCCATCGCTGCAGAACGTGCCCACGCCGACCGCGGCAAAGCCCTGGCCAGGCTCAACACACTCGCCGGCCGAATCATCCAGACCAAATCCGCCCAACCGACATCCACCAATGAGGTGCAGCCATGAGTCTTTCTGATATTCACATCCCGCCATTTCTTCGCATGCTTTGGAAACACATCTCCGCCGGCGTGGCGCTCGTGCTGATCGTGCTTGCCCTGTTCCTCGGGTTCCGTTTCGGCCAGGGCGCCCCGAGCACATCGCAACCAGTCGCCGGCACCTCAGATGATGAGCCTCAGGGTGAGCAGCTCTACACCTGCTCGATGCACCCGTGGGTTCGGCTGAAGCACCCGGACGACAAATGCCCGATCTGCGGCATGGATGTCATCCCGCTTTCAAGCGTGCAGGGCACCGGCAGCGCCCACACCATCTCGCTCTCCGAGGAGCAGACCATGCTCGGCAGGGTCGAGACGACCAAGGTCAAGCGCTTCTTCCCGACCGCCGAGGTCAGGCTCTATGGCCGCGTCACCTACGACGAAACATCCGTCGCGCGGATCACCGCCTACTTCCCGGGACGAATCGACCGCCTGTTCGTCAACTACATGGGTGTCTCGATCGCCAAGGGCGA
>DRKT01000177.1 GCA_011053195.1 Phycisphaerales bacterium
ACCCACCACCACCGAAAGAAACTTCCGGCCAACGAGCGGCATCACGAGCGGCATCACGGGGAAAGCCTACCGTACGGCCACCAATCTTGTCAAGAGCATTGTCGAACAGAATCCATGAAAAGAAGTGGGCCCCCGGGGGTTGAATCCCGGGGGCCCAAAGTTCGGCGACGACCTACTTTCCCGCCATGCAGTATCATCGGCGGCACGGGCTTAACTGCTGTGTTCGAAATGGGAACAGGTGTATCCCCGTACCTATGATCACCGAATCACACTCTGGCCGCTCTCACGGACAGGTGCGCGAAACAATCGCACAGACTGTAGCGCCCACACCATGTCGTGGGCAAGAACTTCGAGAAAGATGCCGACTCACCTGAGTCCAAATTGTCGGCCGGACGTGATGCGTGATGCGTATCACGGCGTCCGGTTGGTGTGATCAAACGTTTGACCATTAGTACCGCTCAGCTGAGGACCTCTCAATCCTTACACTCGCGGCCTATCAACGTGGTGGTCTACCACGGGTCTCTCACACTTAGCGTGCAAGCAAGTCTCATCTCGAGGGGGGCTTCCCGCTTAGATGCTTTCAGCGGTTATCCCTGCCGAACGTAGCTACCCTGCGATGGACTTAGCAGTCCAACAGGATCACCAGGGGTTCGTCCAACCCAGTCCTCTCGTACTAAGGTTGACTCCTCTCAAACTTGCGACGCCCACAGCAGATAGGGACCGACCTGGCTCACGCCGGTCTGAACCCAGCTCGCGTACCGCTTTAATAGGCGAACAGCCTAACCCTTGGGACCGCCTACAGCCCCAGGATGCGATGAGCCGACATCGAGGTGCCAAACCGCTCCGCCGCTATGGACGCTCGGGAGCGATAAGCCTGTTATCCCCGGAGTACCTTTTATCCGTTGAGCTACGACCCTTCCACACGGGATCGCAGGATCACTAGAACCTACTTTCGTAACTGCTCGTCCTGTCAGACTCGCAGTAAAGCTGGCTTGTGCTCTTACACTCGACGCGCGGTTTCCATCCGCGCTGAACCAACCTTTGTGCTCCTCCGTTACTCTTTTGGAGGAGACCGCCCCAGTCAAACTGCCCGGCACTCATGGTCCCCCGCCCGGTTTCACGGGAATCGGGGTTAGGCCGTAAACGTGAACAGAGTGGTATTTCACCAACGACTCCCCGAACCCCGAAAGGTCCGGATCAACGTCTCCCACTTATCCTACGCAATTCATGCTCACGACCAATAAAAGCCTGCAGTAAAGGTTCACGGGGTCTTTCCGTCTTGCTGCGGGTAGGCGGCATCTTCACCGCCACTACTATTTCACCGAGTTGGTCGTGGAGACAGTGTCCCAGTCATTACGCTATTCATGCGCGTCGGAACTTACCCGACAAGGAACTTCGCTACCTTAGGACCGTCATAGTTACGGCCGCCATTGACCCGTGCTTAGGTTGCGAGCGTGAACCCACTTCCGTGACATTCGGGCATTGGGCAAGCGTCACACTGTATACGGCGTCTTGCGACTTGGCACAGTGCTGTGTTTTTGATAAACAGTTGCCAGGACCTTTTCTCTGCGCCCCGAAGGGCCCCCTTCTTGCGAACGTACGGGGTTAATTTGCCTAATTCCTTCACGACCATTCTCTCGAGCGCCTGAGGCTATTCGCCTCGCCCACCTGTGTCAGTTTTGGTACGGGTCTCGCTTCGTATCTCCACCAGCTTTTCTAGGAACTCCCTCCCCAGACAACGGCCCGAAGGCCTGGGCACCACTGGTCGCCCTGTCTCGCTTGGAAATCCGCACTGATGGCTAACCCACGAAAGGGCCGGAATATTAACCGGCTGTCCATCGACTACGCCCTTCGGCCTCGTCTTAGGTCCCGCCTAACCCTGGGCGGATGTACCTTCCCCAGGAAACCTTAGGCTTTCGGCGTGCAGGATTCTCACCTGCATTATCGTTACTCAAGCCCACATATTCACTTCCTGACGCTCCATGAACCCTTCCGGGATCACTTCACAGCCGACAGGAACGCTCTCCTACCACTTCTTACGAAGTCCGCGGCTTCGGCTCCCTGCTTATTCCCGATCATTATCGGCGCCGGATTCCTCGACCAGTGAGCTGTTACGCACTCTTTAAATGATGGCTGCTTCTAAGCCAACATCCTGGTTGTCACTGCAATCCGACTTCCTTACGAACTCAGCAGAGATTTGGGGCCTTAGCCGGCGGTCTGGATTTTTCTCCTTTTGACTACGGATATTGTCACTCGCAGTCTATCTCCCAGGTCTAGGGCGTTGGTATTCGGAGTTTGGTTGGATGGGGTACCCTGGGTAGGGCCCACCATCCATCCAGTAGCTCTACCCCCAACGCTTGCTTCCTGAGGCTAACCCTAAAGTTATTTCGGAGAGAACGAGCTATCTCCCGGTTTGATTAGACTTTTACTCCTCCCCACAGCTCATCCCAATTCTTTTCAACGAATACGGGTTCGGGCCTCCATTGGGTCTTACCCCAACTTCACCCTGGCCATGGGTAGATCACACGGGTTTCGCGTCTAGCCCCTACGACTGGTCGCCCTATTCAGACTCGGTTTCCCTTCGCCTCCGTCCCGGTAGGACTTAGGCTCGCCGCAGAGACTAACTCGTGGGCTCATTATGCAAAAAGCACGCGGTCACCCCGAGGGGCTCCCACCGCTTGTAGGCACATGGTTTCAGGTACTCTTTCACCCCGCTCATCGCGGTACTTTTCATCATTCAGTCACCTTACTGATGCACTATCGGTCGTTGGGTAGTACTTAGTCTTGGAGGGTGGACCCCCCATGTTCAATCCGGGTTTCACGAGCCCGAACCTACTTGAAGACTCTAACAACAACACTACAGGGCTTTCACCTTCTTTGGCCAGACATTCCAATCTGTTCACGTCGTTTCATGTCCGCTTTCGCTCGCCGCTACTTACGGAGTCGCTGTTGCTTTCCTTTCCTCCGGGTACTGAGATGTTTCAGTTCCCCGGGTTCGCTCTCATGCCCTATGCATTCAGACATGAGTGACCCAATCGGGTCGGGTTGCCCCATTCGGAAATCCCGGGATCACAGCTCGTTTACCAGCTTCCCCAGGCTTATCGCAGGTTACCACGTCCTTCATCGCCTCCCAACGCCAAGACATCCACCATGCGCCCTTGATCGCTTGATCACACCAACCCGATGCCGAGACACACCAAACACCAACTCTCGCCGATGCTTGCCACACCCCGCCAACGAATCGATGCCCAAGCCGCCAATTTGCGCTCAAGTGAATACCACGCTCCATCAGCCTTGCGGGCCATGGAAGTATGCGTGATACTCGGCATTCTTTTCTCGTTAGTTCTCGTGGCCACCTCCCCATCCACTCCGCCGAAACACAGGCGAAATCTCGGGTCGATGACCTCGATTGCTACAGTCTGCGATTGTCACAAAGGGCACGGCTTGTCCGGATCAACCGTCCTCGCCGCCGACCTGAGCCCCACCGGTTCAGGCCGTTTTTACCGATCGGGATGACCCCTCTCGGCAAGAGACGATGGTAGGCAGCACCTTCGCATCGTCAAGCGCTGTGCGCTGATGATTTTCGTTTTTCTCCTCAACCACCACCCGAACCGGGATCGTAACCCTCATCTCGGCCATCCCGCCGACCGCGCGTATCGAGCGGATCCCGCCCGTAGTCGATAAATTCGTCGCCTCCCCGTTCGCCCCCCGGCCGCTCTCTCGGGCCCTGCCCCGGAATCGCCGGGATCTGCTCGGCGCCGGCGTCGGCGGATGCCTTGATCACCGCATACAACGGGCTCGATGCGTCCAGCTTGGGCGATCGGTTTGCAATCTGGGCATCCTGGCCGCGGATCAGGGCTTCGACGGTCGACTTGGACTGCCCCCCGACGCCAGCGGATGCGAAGGGCGACGTCACGATATCCAAAAGCCACGCGTCGGCTGCGATGTCCATCTCCGTCGGCAGGAGCTGGTCTTCCACGCCGGCGAGCTGTTCAACCGGTTCCTCGGCCTCCTCCGGGGTGGGCTTCCAGGCCTGCTCGGTGGCCGGACGCTCCACATCCCAGACCTGTAACCCCTCGGGCAGTTGAATCGTCCCTACAAACCGATCGCCCGGCGAGACCGCGACCCGGCTCTGACGCCAGTAGCCGTAGTAGAACCGGTACAGCTCGGCTGTCGCGGAGACCCGGCCGGCGGTGCTGGCGCCCATACCGCCGGCGCTGGCATTGGTCAGGAAGTAGTACTCGTTCTGGCTCACCTCGGCCGGGGCGCTCCACTGCGTCCAGTCCGAGCGCACAACCTTGGCATCGGCGAGCTCGTGCAGGTCTTCCTTCAACGAACTTTTCCGCCCGAAAAGAGGATTGGCGAAGACAAGCCGGAGCCGATATCGGTAGGTCGCACCCGGCTCGACCGCGAGGTCATGTGTCCAGAGCTGGACATCGGGTGTGTCCAGCAGCGGCGAATCATGCTCAAAATCTTCGGGATCAAACGCCGGGGCAATCCCGGATTGTTCGGTTGACCATCCCCGTTCTTCGAGCGTGGCGTTGAGGGCTTCGCGATCCTCCTTCAGGCGATCGATCTGGGCCTGGATGTTGCGTTTGCGGGCATCTTCTGTGTTGGCATCGCTTTCTCGGTTGGTGTTGCGGTTGGCTTCTCGTCGCCGATCCGCATCGCCGCCGCCCTCGTCATCGCGGTTCTCTCGGCGGTTTGATGTTCTGGAGTTGGGTGTGGTGCCGTTGAGGGCCGCCTCTTTGCGCGCGATCTCACGATCGAGGGTCGCCAATCGGCGCAGCAGGGTTTGTTTCTCGGTTTGGATATCGCCCAGTTCGCTCGGATCGGGAACCATGCTCGGCGGGACCCACGGGTCGCCTTCGAGCAGCCGAACGAACGTGGGCCTGAGCACGTCGCGTTCGTCGCGGGCCGCCTCCATTGCCACGCGCTGGAGCTGGCGGTAGTTGACGGCTCGCTCATCGAGATCCGCGAGCAGATTCAGCGTCCCAGGGAGCGGATCGACCGGCTCGGCGGGCCCCCACTGCCCATCGACACCGCGCTGCTGGCGTTCGACCTCGACCGCGAGAACCGCAGCGCCATCGCGCCACCAATCCGTCGGGAGGGGCGAGATCGAGCCGCCGGGCCCGTCAGGGTCACGCTCGTACGCCGCCCGAAGCAATGTGCCATCGAACGTCGCCTGGATCGAAACCCAGGGTGTGTCGTACGGCTGTTCGCTCGGGACCATCGTCGACAGCCCCTCGGTTTCGGCGACGGCGTACGGATCAAGCGTGGCGCGGTAGGTTGCCTGTACCAGCCCACTGGCGGTCGGCGGCTCGAATGGAGCGAATTCTCCCGTCGCGAAGCTTCCATCGCTCGCCTGCACATCCAGAGACAACGGCTTGCCGATCGCCAGGAACCGGTCTGCCGGTGCGACGGGGTTCGACAGCAGTGAATCAAACTCGGCAGCGAGATCGCGCGTTTCGATGTTCTCTGGAAGCGCCGGGTTCGGGTCTTCGAGCTGGGACTTCAGACGCTCCGCCTCACGTTCGGCCGGGGTGAAGGCCTGATCAAGCCGGACTTCTTTGCCACCGACTTCGACCGTGTTGGAGTGCAGCACGAACTGCATGGTCAGCACCACCAGAAACGCGATGAGCATGACCGCGACGATCAGCTTCTCGAAGTTGGCTTCGATCCAAGAAATACCTTTGCGACTCATGGGTCAATCCTCGTGTTGAGCGCCAGAACTGTTGCTGCTTAGGCCGGGCCGTCCGTGGGCAGATCGTCGGGAATCCCGAGCTGCTTGCGGATCGACGGGGGCATGTACTGTTTCGTCCAATTGCGGAGCCACAGCGTCTCGATCTTCATTTCGACACGCACGGGGTAGTCCTGTCCCGCGTAGTAGCCCTGCTCGATCTGCTCCCACGGATCGACCGCATAGAGGTCGGCATCGAGCACGGTCATGAAGTTGTATCCGGAGATGGCGTTGATCAGGGCCGGGAGTTTGTCGTACGCGACGATCATCGTCACCGTCGCAACCCGCACATCGTACAACTCACTCTTTTCCGACTCGCGGCCGGTGAAGGAGCCGGACTCGACGAACCCGCCCGCCCGCGGATTGGCCGCCTCTCGCTCGGCCCGGCGGGCGGCCCGGGCTTGCTCATCCGCGGACATCTCGAACATATCGGGCGCGTCGGTTGAAGCGCTCTGGATACCGGCAAACATGGGCGGGAACTCGATGGATTCGATCCTCTTGACCGGACCGACAAGCACGTTGCCACCCACACCCGTTGCATCGAACATGTTGTTCGCCTCGACCATGGCCGAGAGCAGATCCTCGATCAGCCAGTAGTCCATCTGCCACTCAAAGCAGGTTTCGATCGAGGGATCGATGCTCGGGACCACGCGGGGGACGACCGCCGGGAGAATCGAATCATCGCCGTAGATGCTCGTGTCCCTCGCATGGGTTTCGTAGCGGGCGAGCCGTTCTTCGACGAGCTGTTGCTCGATCTGTGCGCGGGTCGATTCATCGAGGGCGGCCTCGGCGGTGCCGGGGGCGAGTTGATCCATCAGGGCGGATTTCCGAGCCGCGAGCTGCTCGGCGAGCTGCTGCGGATCCAGCGGAGGTCGGATGCGCAGACGCTTGAAAAGCTTGTCGTACGCGCTGGGCTCGTCCTCGGTCCCCTTGGCAAGCACCATCGCGGCCATCTCCGGCCTGAGGATCTGCCCCGCGGCCGGGCTTTCCGGCATCGGGAAAAGCCCCTCGATCAGGACCTGACGCCCCTTCTCATTGAACGAGATCGCTCGCTCTTTGATCTGCTGGATCGCCGATATGCGTTTGTCCAACTCGGCCTTGTAGAACGCCGTTTTGGCGGCGTTGGGCGGGCTGTTGTCCGACACCGGCTCTTCGGTGTTCGAAAGTGTCGGGAGTGTGTAGGTCACCTTGGCGTTCTGCACATCGCGCAGCGCCTTCTGGGCCTCTTCCTGGCGAGCCTCTCGGAGCTTCGAGTTCATCCCGGTGGAGAAGTACCACGCCACGGGCAGAGGCACCACGGTCAGAATCCCCAGAATCACGAGGATGATGTTCGACTTGAACCACGACAGAACGCCACTCATCCTTCACCCCCATCATCCATCACGTCCTGGTTCTCTTCGGTTCGAATCCGATCTTCGGGCGGCACGATCGCCAGCGTCCACCGGACCAAATACCTCGCCGGGTCGCGGCCGAAGTCCTGCTCCTCCGGCACCGGCAGCGGCGCCAACTCATCGACCGAGCCCGTGATCGCCGGCTGGCCGAATGCACCACGTCCCCCTTCGCCTCCACGCGCTAGGCGTCGTCGTTCTTCATCGCTCATCCCGATGTCGCCGCCCCCGCCGGTTTCGTCGTAGAACCCGTCGCCGCCGCCGAACTCATTGCGGTCTCGTGCGTTGCGGCCGGGGAATCGGTTGGTTGCGACTCGACGATCGACCCGGCGATCACCACCGGCAGCCAGAAGCTGGTAGTTCAACTGCTCCGTGTCCAGGATCACATAGGGCACATCGTCACGGTCCTCGTTGGCTTCGAGCCAGGGCCGGATCGTGCTGAGCAGGAAACGCTGCGGATCGGGCTGGTAGGTCTCGACTTCCATCGTCACAAGGATCTTGGGTTTGTCGGCGTATGGCCCGACCTCGACCGAATCAGCACTTCGGCTGCTCCGGCTGCTGCGACCTCCACCCCCGGCCTCGCCCGAGCTTCCATCGCTGTACTGCATGGTGTAGCTGATGAGTTTGAAAGCCTGATCGGGCCCTTGGCCGTGGGTCGCCTGCCACGCCGGGAGCTGGGCGTTGGTCCACGTCATCAGATCGCCGAGGTCCCTGATGACATACGCCACCAGTTCGCGGCCGTTGGGCAGGGCGAGCAGCTGCTGGGCCTCGGCATCGGTGACGGCGGCCCCCGTGACGCCCGCGCTGGATGCTTCGTTCTTCAGCCGGTTCGCCACACGCACCACGTCCTGGATCTTGGTCGGAACCGGCGTGGTCTGCACCGCGTTCTTGTCGATCGCCCAGCTGATGAACATCGCGGCACTGGCGGCCAGCGACAGCCCGGCGGCCATTCCGAACCACTTGGTCTTTCGGCTCCACATCCCGTCGCGCATGATCGCCACGGGCATGAGGTTCGCGTCGATCGTCTGAAGACCAAGGCCCTGAATGGCCAGACCGTAGGCGACGGGCATCTCGAGCGTGGCGGCCCCGAACTCGCCGGCGCGCGGGCTGTCCAGACTCAGACGCTTGAAATCATCCATGCGATACACATCGAGCTGGAGTTGCTGCTTGAGGAATCGGCGAAGCCCGGGCAGCCGGAAGGTGGCGCCGACGCCGATGATCCGCTTCAGATCCGCATCGGGATGAAGGCTGTGGTGGTAGCCGATGGATCGCTGGGTTTCCTGCGCCAGATCGGAGAAGACGCCTCGCATGGCCTGAAAAATGTGTCTCGAGTGTTTCGAGCGTTCGGCCTCGCGTTTGAGCCGTTCCGCCTTGGCGTAGCTGAGCTTGAACCGTTCGACGAGTGCCTCGGTAAAGTGGTGCCCGCCGATCGGGAAGGTTCGGATCCAAACCCGGCCGGAATCCGCGATGATCAGATCGGTCGAGGTCGTGCCGACATCGAGGATCACCGTGCCCGGCGTTTTTTCGGTGAACTGAAGGTCATACGCCATCGCGTTGTAGGTCGCGACGGGTGCGATGGTCACGGTGTCCGGCGAGAGGCCGACATCTCGCAACAATCCCAACTCGCGCTCGATGCGCTGCTTGGTGATCGCGAAAATCCCGACCTCGATCTCGGGCGAGTCCGGACTGGCGAATGTCTGGTAATCCCACTCGACTTCTTCAAGCGGGAACGGGATCTGCTGGACAGCCTCGAACTTGACAATATCCGGGACCTTCTTCGGCTCGACCGGAGGCAACTTGGCAAACCGGGCAAACGACTGGTGGCCGGGGATGCTGATCGCGATCGGCGCGCCGGAGAGATCGTATTGACTCACGAGCTGCCCGATGGCGACACGCATCGCATCGTCCTGATCGAGCTCGGGTGTGGAGAGCACTTTCTTGTGCGGAATGATCGCAAAGTCGAGCACTTCGACGGAGCCATCACCCTTGAGCCCGAGTTTGAGCGCTTTGATCGAGCCCGAGCCGAGCTCGATCCCCCAGCACATACCATCGGTCGCCATATGGGACATCCTTCCTTCTTCAGCCGGCGATCAACGCGCCCCGTGCGGCAACTTTCGATCCGCATCGGCCCGATCCCGGCACCCCGCCTGTTCTGACTCACCCGCCGGCCAGTCGGTTCGCGTCCATGATGGTACACGCCCGATCCCCCGCCGCACAGCGACCCACTGCATTGGGGTACGCAGCGATGCCCGGTCAGTTCCCGTCCTCCCGCCGTTCGAGCCGCTCGGCAATCAAGGCCCCTCCAAGGGCCGCCACTCCGCCAACATACACCAGCCAGCCGAGGTCGGGTCGGACCCGAAAGCCCACCCAGTCCGCGGGTCCGCCATAGGCCACGGTGTGGTACCCCAAAATAACAAGCACCAGCGCCAAGGTCAGGACCGTGACATCGCCCACCACACCCACCACGGGCACGCGGACACCCGGGCCGCCGACCATCCGCTTGGAGGCAGCAAGCAGGATCAACCCTGCGACGAATGCGACGCCTCCGACAATCACCCAAACAAGCTCGACACCGGAGATCGACACCGTCGGCCTCCCTTAGAACATGGCCATGGAAACAGCGCTGACCATGGCGGTGCCGCGCTGATCCATCGTGCCGCCGTACTGGAGCATGCGGACCTCGTCGGGCTGGACGGCCTGCATCGCGGCGACGATGGCGCCGGTCGAGCTCCACCGCGTCGGGTTCTGCTGCCAGGCCAAGCTCGAGACCAGTTCTTCGGGCTTGCCCTCGGTGAGCATTTTCAGGAGCGATTGATCCTGATCGACAACCTTCCTCCGATTGGCGTCGGCTTCGGGCGTATCGCCGGCGAGTTGGGTCTGGTCGCCGTAGCTCGGCCCGACGTGGCTCAGTTCGCCCGATGCGACGACGAGTGTGGGACCGGGAAGGCTTTGGATCGCCGAGCGCAGGGCTTCGATGAAGGGTTCGATCCCGACGCCGGTGCCGTCGTAGGACTCCCCGCCGTTGACGACCGGATCATGGACAAGGGCCGCGAAGACGGGCGGGTTGTTGCCCTGTTCGTCGCCGAAGACGTGCTGGAGCCACGCCATCTGGAGCTCGATCGAGTGCTCGCGTTCGTGGTCATACCGGTTGGCGAACAGGTCATCGCCGAGCGCTGTGCGCATGGCTTGGATCATGTCGGTGTCGGCCTTGCTTTCGCCCATTGGTGTTCGGAAGCCCTTGTCGCAGCCGCAAACGCCGGTGGCGTCGCCGAAGTGGTTGGTCCCGAGGACGACAATGCGGGCCGGGCGATCGACAACGCGCATCCGCCCATAGAGCGGGCCATACAGCATCACACCCTGCGGATAGGGCACGGACGGGGCGACGATGGCCTTGGGCAGGGCATCGAAGCTCGGGTCATCGGCGTCTTTGAGCGCGTGGTTCATCCACTCTTCCATGATGGCGCCGAGTCTTTCGCGGCCCTGCTCCTGCTTTTCCTCCTCCGTTGCAGGCCGGTCGAACTCTTTTTTGATCGCCTGATCGACGAGGGCGTCGGCGAAGGCAGCGGTCTGCGCCGGCGGGAGGATGTCGGTCGAGTCGAAATCGTCCTTCATCTGCTGCCACATCTGGTTGAAGACGGGGCCCTCGATCAGGCCGGCGTCGTCGAGTTGGGCGATGAAGGGTTCGAGGTGTTCGCGGGTCAGACCATGCCCGACTTGGGCGATGACATCATCGAGCGTGTGTTCGCCGTTGAAGAGTGGCAGGACGTTCTGCATCGCGGGTTGGGTGAGGACGATTTTGGGGGAAATCTGTTTGGCATCGGCAAGCCCGAGGAGTTGGATCTGCTTGCCGTCGGGGCCGGAGGCCGGCGCCATGAATCCTCGGACGGGCCGGAGTTTGGGCCGCTGCTGGCTCGGGGAGTCGGGGTCAAACGGAGGTGGCGGGGTCGGCGACGAATCGGGGGTCTGATCATCCATAGGGAACGATAGGAGCGCCAAGGGCTCGATAGCCGCCGATCGTTGGTCGTGCTGGACTCGTGGCGCCCCATGACTACACTTCGGGGCTCGGCGGATCGGCTGTGGTGGCGATCCTCAGGCCGAGAGATTTCAGACCACACGCGCCAGGAAACCGGGCCGAGATGCCCGGGGAGTTCAGCCATGTCCAACGCCACGATGCACGCACCCGGAGCCTCGATCCGCTGCACCATCACCAAAGTTCCCGGCGCCAAGGCCAAGAAGGACACGATTGCCCGGCTCATGCGCCAGGACCCGGCCAACGCCAAGTCGCTGCGCATCAGTCAGAAGACCCGTGAGACGAAGAACAACTTCTACATTCGCGGCAACCGGATCTGGGGCGCCCGGGCCAAGTGCAGCAAGATCGTGCGCGTCGCCGAGGGTCAGACATGGAACATGACGTTCACACCCCAGCTCGGGCCCGATCTGGCTTCGGTCAGCGAATACCTCAACATCGAAACCGCCTGATTTCGGCCGGCATTTCGGTCGTCGCGGGATTTTGTATCATTCTCGGCGGCTGCTCGGACTCTGATGCGAACCAACCCGCCGGAACCGCGGAAGCTGTCTTGACGCCCGAGCGCGCGGGAGAGTTGGTCTGGGCTGGCGACCTGAGCGAGCCGGATCAGACGTACACGACCCGGGGTCGGATTTCGACGATACCGACGCCGGATTCACCGGCGAGCGAGCTCACCATCACCCACGAGCCGCTGCCCGAGTTTGTCAGCCGAACGGGAAAAGTTGTCGGGATGGGCTCGCATGCGATGCCCTTTGGTGCGGTGGCTCCGGGCGTGTTGCCGGCGGAGTTGCGGGTTGGCGACGTTGTAGTGATGACGTACGAGGTGCGCTGGGAAAGTCAGCCGAGGACGCTGATCGTTGCGATGAAGAAACTGCCCGCGGACACCGAGCTGAACCTGGGTCGTTGAGACCCATTCTCAATCCTCTACACGACACAAAAAAACCCGGCGCTTAGCAACGTTGCCAAACGCCAGGTCTCGTGGGGGTCGTGGTTTGACCAGCACCGCTGGTTCCGGGCGACTATCCGGATGAGGCGTGTGCGGGGTTCCACATTTTTTATTTTTTGGTGGCCCCGTTCAGGCGGAGGCGGGCGCCATGCCGAGGCGGTCAAGCACCATCTGGAGATCCGACCAGACTTTTTTGCGGTTCTCGGGTGTGTAGGCGCGGAGCAGGTAGGCGGGGTGGTACGTCGGCATGACCGGGATCACGTGCCCGGGCGCGACCTCGAAGTTATGGAAGCGATTGCGGAGATTGCCCATGGAATCGTTGGTTTCGAGCAGGCAGCGCGCAGCGGGCAGGCCGAGGGTGACGATGACTTCCGGCGAGACGATGCGGATCTGTTCGATCAGGTAGGGCTTGCAGGCCTCGACCTCAACGGCGGTCGGTGTGGCGTTGCCCGGCGGGCGGGTCTTGAGCACGTTGGCGATGTAGACCCGCTCCCTGCTGAACCCCATGGCTGCGATCATCTTGTTGAGTAGTTGGCCGGAGCGTCCGACAAAGGGTTTGCCGAGACGGTCCTCGTCGGCGCCGGGCGCTTCGCCGATGAACATGAGGCGGGCGCACGGGTCGCCGTCGCCGAAGACGATGGAGTTGAACTGGGTGTCGAAGTCTTTGTGCGGTGCATCTCGCTTGTATTTGGCTTCGAGGGCGCGCATGCGGGCGTGGGCGGAATCGGGATCGGCGTCCGGCTTCGGTTCGAGCGCCCGTGCAAGGGGAACGAACTCGACGCCGAGCAGCGCGGAGGTCATGGCGTGCTGGGCGACGATTCGGCGTGCTTTGGCTTGGTCGGCTTTGGCGTTCAACCGTCGCCTTCCGGAGCGGCCGGTGGGATGGCGTCCTTCACCTCGTCCTTGATCTGGTCGATCGCATCTTCGGCGTGCTCGGCGGCCTCATCGAGTTTCTGCTCGGCCCGTTCTTCAAACTCCTTGAATTCATCGCGCTCGCCGCCGCTCCCATGCGTTTGGGCCGAGGGTGGTGAAGTGCTGAGTTTGGAGACATCGCCGCCGGTGGTTGCGACGATCACACCGACAGCCGCTCCGACGACAAACCCGACGACAAGCCCGGGGATGAACGCCTTGACAAACGACCCGGATCCGGAGGCTGTATTTTCCGACATGGTGGTGCACTCCTCGCTGTGCGTGCTGCGAAATCCGGGCCCAGTGTCGACTGAACGCGACCCGCCGACCCGATCATACCGGATCGTGGCTCATCAATCGAGACTTGCGGATCCGACGCATGCGCCCGACCCACCGGGCATAGTCCCACATGGGCCCGAGCAGGGCTCCGGGCGAAGGGGTTGGTCCGGCGCCGAAGGCTGTTTCGCGTCTCCATGCCCAGTATCGGCTCCGGAGCCGACCCCGGGCTTTCAGCAGGAGCCAGAGCAATGAACACAGGCCGGAGAGCCCATCGCCAAGGCCGCCCATCAGTCTTTGGCCCCGATCGCCGAGGCGTACCACCGGCAGGTCTGTTCGAGCCCGGCATCGACCGAGGCGATCGGTTCGTAGCCAATGAGCTTGCGAGCCAGTGAAATGTCGGCCCGGCTGTCGCGCACATCGCCGGCCCTTGGCGGATCGAAGATGGGTTCGACGGGATGGCCCGTGATGAGGGTGGACATGGTCTCGGCGAGCTGGATCAGCGAGACCGAGCCGCCGGTGCCGATATTGATAACCTCTCCACTCAAATTGTGTTCACAGGCACCGGCGAGCAGGGTGGCGTAGACGGCATTGGAAACGAAGGTGAAGTCCCGGCTCTGGTGGCCGTCACCGAAGATCACGGGCTGTTGACCGGACAACAACCTCTTGGCGAATGCGGCGATGACGGCGGCGTACGCCGAGTCTGCCGATTGACGAGGACCGAAAATGTTGAAATAGCGCAGACTGACGGTGCTCAGATTGAACGAGTTGCTCCAGGCCTTGGCGAGATGCTCGGCTGCCAGTTTGCTCGCGGCATACGGACTGGCGGGCTTGGCGGGCATGCTCTCCTCGCATGGGAGCGTCTCGGGATCGCCATACGCCGAGCTGGAGGCGGCCAGCATGACGCGCTGCACACCGGCCTTGCGGGCCTGATCGAGCACGCGGAGGGTGCCATCGGCGTTGACCTCGAACGTGCGCGCCGGCTCGTCCATTGATCGAGGGACCGAACCCATCGCGGCCAGGTGAAAGACGATCTCAGAACCTTGGATGGCTTCGGCGAGCGCGCGGTCGTCGAGGATCGAGCCATAGATGAAGCGCACGCGGTCCGGGAGCAGTTCGATGTGGTCTGAAAGGGCATCGAGTGTGGCGTTGGAGAGGTCGTCGATGATGTGCACCGCAGCACCGGCCGAGACGAGGGTATCGACCAGGTGCCCGCCGATAAACCCGGCCCCGCCGGTGACGCAGACGCATTTGCCTGCATACATGGCTTTGATGCGATCGAACGTGTCGGCGGGCAACTCCATCGCGACGATCGTAGCGGGAACTCTGTGGGTGTGGGCAAAAAAGAAAATCCCCCGGGGCTGATCCCCGGGGGAGATAGAAGATCAAACGACGTCAGGCCGAACCCGGATTACGGGCAGCCAGCGTTGAAGTTGGCAACCCAGGCGGTGAAGTCGGCGGCGGTGCACTGGCCGTCGAGGTTCTGATCGCACTCAGGATCGCCGGCGTTGAAGGCGGCCACCCAGGCGGTGAAGTCGGCGGAGGTGACCATGCCGTCGTGGTTGACGTCGGGCAGGCAGACGCCCGTGTCCGGGTTGACGGTGAGGTTGGCGGCGTTGCTGGTGGCGCTACCGCAGGAGTTGGTGACGACCGCGTCGTAGGCGCCGTCGTCAGCGGGCGTGGCGCCGGTGATGGTGTAGCTGGTGCCGGTGGCGCCACCGATGTTTGAGCCATCCTTGCGCCACTGGTAGCTGAGTGTGCCGTCGCCGGTCGCCGCGACGGTGAACGTCACATTGTCACCCTCGTTCACGGTCTGGCTCGAGGGGTGGGACGTGATCGAGGGCGGCGCATCGACGATGATCTGGGCAAAGTCGCTGTCGACCGTGCCGATCGGGTTGGTGACGCGGCAGAAATAGAGGCCTTCGTCGGCCTGGCTGGCGTTGGGGATGGAGAGGGTCGCGCTCGTGGCGCCCGGGACCTGGACGAAGAAGATGTCGAACCACTGGTAGCTCAGCGGGGCATCGCCGGAAGCAACGACCGTAAGTTGGGCCGTATCGCCCTCGCAGACGGTTGTGTTGCTCGGTTGCGTGACGATGACGGGCGGGTTGCCGACGACGTAGTCGTATCCGATGGCGTCGAAGGTGTTTCGGTCGGCATCGGAGTAGAAGCCGCGGCTGTTGAAGGTCTGGCCTCCAGCGAGCGCCGGGTCCATGATGCCGATGTTGTTGCCCTGCTCGCGGAAGTGGCTTGCCTGCCACGGGTTGCCGTCGGACATGCGGTATTCGACGCTGATGATGTCGGTGTTGGCATCATCGTTTGGGTTGTTGAAATCGGCGGTTCGTGGCGTGGTCTGGAACTCGGCGGTCGTGTCGGGGTTGTAGTCGCCGCTGCCGTCGGTGCGCTGGAAGCGGTAGATGTCGAGCGCTTCGATGTCGTTGGTGCGGAAATCAACGCCGGAGGTGAATCCCATGGCGTGGCCAACTTCGTGGATGACGACATCGACGAAGGAGAAGGTGCCGCCGGAGACACCGTTGGTCGGATCAAAGTCCCAACTGAACTGGTTGTTGAATTGCATGGACGCATCGGTGCCACCGAGGCTTCCGACGGTGGCCTTGTAATTGCCCTTGGTCCAGAAGACGCGGTTTTCGTTGGTGACACTGGAAGAGCTTGCGTTGTAGCGGACGGGGATGGTGCTCCCGGTGGGGAGGAATGACTGGATGGAGTCGTCGCCGTCCATGCCGTTGATCAGGCCCGTGCGTGAGGACGACCAGTTGTCGCTGACGTAGTTCGACCCGGTGCCGCCGAGGACACCATTGCCGAGGTTGGCGAATGAGAGGCTGATAACGACGGTGGTCGGATCGGTAAATGTGCTCTCGATGACCTGTTCAGCCATGGCCAAAGCGCTGAGTGTCCCGTTGGGTACACTGCCGGAAATGTTGAAGATGACGTTGTAGCCGCCGCGGACGCTTGGCGTGTCAACCACGGTGACCGGCTCTTCGGCCACGATCGTGTTGTGCGAGTCGATGAGGGCCTGAAGATCGGCATCGGTCAGGCCCGTGGTGTCCGAGCCGCACATGTAATGCCAGACGGTTTCACTGGGAAGCGTGGCCTGCGAGCCGTCGGCGTAGCGGACGGTCGGGATGGCCTTGCCCGGGATGGTGACGACCGGCTCTGCGGTCGCGGTGTTGCCGACGACACCGGCGGCCAGCGCCAGGCAGCCGATCAACGACGTGGTCGTATTTCGAAACATTGGTTCAAATCTCCACTTGCGAAGCCCACACCACCGACACCCGCCGCCCGGCATGGACTTCTGACTCTTCAACTCTTCATCCGTTTCGCCGGCGAACACCGACGCCACGATCTCGCGGGCCTATACGCATTCCCGGCGCCCGCGGTTTGATACCCCGTATATCATGCAGCGCCGGGCGTCGGCATGCCAGCCCGAATACCCAAGAATGCATGAAATCCCGTGAAACTCCTCCAACTTCCGGGGGGGACCAGAGACCTTCAGATCCGTATTTGGTTTCCGGACGGTCCGCTCAGCAGCCGGTGTTGAAGTTGGCGACCCAGGCGGTGAAGTCGGCCGCGGTACAGGAGCCGTCGGCGTTCTGGTCGCACTCGGGGTCGCCGGCGTTGAATGCGGCGAGCCAGGCGGAAAAATCGGCCGACGTGACCATGCCGTCGTGGTTGACGTCGGGCGGACAGGGCGCGACCACGGTGACCTGAAGGGAAATGGTCAACGGAGAGACCGCGACGGCTCCGGGCAGGTCCTCATCGCTGACGCCGATGGTCATCGTCGCCAGGAAGGTGCCGAGCGATGAGGCGGTCGGCGAGGTGTCGAAGGTCATGGACGATCCGGGGAGAATCCCGGAGGTTGGGACGAGGTCGGTCGTGAAAGCCGAGGCATCGCCCGAGAGCGTGACGGCATCGACATCGAGCCCGGCGGCGATGCCGGGGATTCCCACATTCCAGACGGACGAGGCAATCGGAGCAGCAGCCGACCCGAGGTCGATGGTGCCGAAGTCGATGGTGATCGAATCGACCACCGATCCCGCATCGAGCGAGGGGACCGTGTGGTCGAGCACGGCACCGGTGAGTGTGATGACATCATCGCCATCGTCGGCGCCGAGCCCGGCCGCCGCGGAGGTGATCTCGGTGTTGTCGACGGTGATGGTCCCGGAGAAGGGTCCGAAGCCGGTGCCGGTGAGCCCAACGGTGTGAACGGCAGACTGGGCGTTTCGGGCAAGGCCGAACTGGAGCGAGCCGGGATCGGCCGCATCGCCGGCAGCAGTCAGGCTGTAGGTCGTTGGAGCGGCGCCGGTCTTGTCGAGCATGATGGTTGTGGTGAGCAGATTGGCATCGGCGATGACGGCGCCGAGGTCGATGGTCTGTGACGAGGAGCCGTTGGTGTTTGATTGGCCGGCGAGTGTGATCTGCGCATCGCTCGGGCCGGTGCCGAAGATCGCCCAGACCCATTCGGGATGATCGGTGAACGGGTTTCGATTGCTCTGAACGTCGTACACGCGGTCGTTTCGGACGCCTTCGATGGCCGATGGCATCTCGTCGAAGTGCCAGTCGACGAACTGCTGCTGCGAGCCGAGCTGGGCGATGTTGAGGTAGCTGTATCTTGTTTTCATGTAGAAGGCCATGCGCGCCATTCTTCCGCGGTAGATTTTGCCGTACTGGTTCGGGTCCCATTGTCCGGGGGCCGTGCCGAACTGTTTGTTGCCGCGCAGGCCGTTGATACTTGGATTGCACGGGTGGAGTTGATGGAGATCGGAGTAGTCGGCGCCGTCGGACCCGACGCCGAGGCTTTTGGGCCAGGTGTGCTCGCGGTTCCATGTGGTGCCCTGATCCCAGGTTGAGAGGACGGAGGCACCGTTGTAGACGAGGATGATGTTGGTGAAGTTGTTTGGATCTTCGTCGATGTTCTGAAGGAGTGTCCGGGCCTCGCCGTAGCTGCGGACGAGGGCCTGATTGATGATGGCCGAGAGCTGGGCCTGGAGGGTCGGCCCGTCGGTTGCGGTGGCAGAGTTGTAATAGCCCGGGGGCGGGTCGGCGATCGCGGTTGCTGCTGCCCCACACAGAATCAACATCGCCCCGATACACTTCCGATTGGTCATCGCTCATTCCTCCGCCAAGACCATACCGCAGCCGACACCCCGGCAACATGGGGCAAAGGCCTGAAAGTGCAGGAATTGCACATCGTCAGCCGGTTTGTGGTCAATCTGACCTTATCGGACAAATCCGGTGCCACGGGCGTGCGTGATGGATTCGTTTCAAGCCCACTTGCAAACCGAACCCTATCAGATTGGAAGCAAGACGCCATCGAGATCGGGAAGTGGGTATGATGCAACCGGCCCGCTGGGGGTTTTCCGTACATGCGAGGCCGGTCGTCGAAACTCAGATCAACCCTTTTTTTGGAGATGACCCAGTGAATGTTCGATTGCTGACAGCGTTGGCCCTCGGGGCGACGATCTCGACAACGACCGGCTGCACGGCCGTGTCGCGCGGGCTCGGGAAAATCACCGCCAACAAATACGCCGAAGCCCGCAGCGGGACGGTGTGGACGGTTCCGCCGCCACAGCTCGAGCCGCCGGCGCCGGACAAGAAGACCGTGTACATCTCGTTTCGCAACATCAGCGATGCATCGGACATCAACCTGACCAGCGATCTGAAGAACGCTGCGACGGAGCAAGGCTGGACCGTGGTAAACGATCCGACCAACGCGACATACCGCCTGCGGGCCTCGCTCCGGTTCTTCGGCGAGGTGGAGCCGGAATCAGGCGGGGCCAACGTGGCCAATAAGATGGGCTGGATCACGGGTGCTGCGGTTGGTGCGGGCACCTATGGGCTGGTCAACAACGCGACGGACAACTGGGCGTATGGAGCCGGGGCCGGTGCGGCTGCGGGCGGGCTTGCCGGGATCGGCATCGCCAATGCCTCCAAGCCCCGTGAGTGGGCAGCCATCATCGACTTCGTGCTCGAGGAGTACAGCGACCAGCCCGTCGAATTCACCCTTGTCACCGACAGCGATTCCAATGCCAACACCGGCGCCGGGGCCGGCAACTCTCGCATGTCCGACAGCGGCAACACCAACCAGGGCAATTCGTCCTCGGCCGGCATGACCAAGACCACCAACTACTTCCCGCACGGCATCCGGCTCTCGGCGTGGGCCAACCAGATGAACATGAAGGAAGAGGAGGCCTTGCCCCTGATCGAGAACCGGATCCACAAGGTCGTCACGCAGATGCTTCCTCAGTAAGCCGGAACTGATAATTTGAATATTCTAGCCGCCCTTCGGGGCGGCTTTTTCATGGCCACATGGAAGCAAAAGCACGAGGAAGCAAAGAAAGAGCCCCGCATGGTGCGGGGCCCGTGGGCACTCCGGCCTGGATTGACGGGGGCCGATCAGCTCTGCCAGGTGCTCTTGAAGTCGTCGAGCGCCTTTTCGAGTTTGGCGATGAGATCATCATCGAGCGCCTTTTTCTCGGCGATCTCGCTGTGGATCTCGCGGGCGGTGGTCTGGAAATATTCCAGCATCGCCTTCTCGAACTTGGCGACATCGCCGAGCTCGACATCATCGAGATAGCCCTTGGTGCCGGCGTAGATCGAGATCACCTGATCCGTCACGGTCTGTGGCACGTACTGGGGCTGCTTGAGCAGCTCGACCATGCGGGCACCGCGATCGAGCTGGGTCTGTGTGGCCTTGTCGAGGTCGGTGCCGAGCTGGGCGAAGGCTTCGAGTTCGCGGTAGGCGGCCAGATCGAGGCGGAGCGAGCCGGCGATCTTTTTCATGGCCTTGATCTGGGCGTTGCCACCCACGCGGGAGACGGAGATACCGACGTTGATTGCGGGGCGGACGCCTGAGAAGAAGAGTTCGGGTTCGAGGTAGATCTGGCCGTCGGTGATGGAGATGACGTTGGTGGGGATGTAGGCGGAGACGTCGCCCTCTTGGGTTTCGATGATGGGCAATGCGGAGAGTGTGCCGCCGCCGTTGTCATCGGAGAGTTTGGTGGCTCGTTCGAGGAGTCGGCTGTGGAGGTAGAAGACGTCGCCCGGGTAGGCCTCACGGCCGGGCGGGCGGCGGAGCAGCAGCGAGAGCTGGCGATACGCCACCGCCTGCTTGCTCAGGTCGTCATACACAAGCAGCGCGTGCTTGGGCATCGGCTTGCCATCGGAAAGCGTTTGGCCCGGATTCTTGCCGGACCACATGAAGTATTCGCCCATCGCGCAGCCGGAGTAGGGCGCGATGTACTGCATCGGGGCCGGGTCGGAGCTGCCGGCGGTGACGACGATGGTGTAGTCCATCGCGCCGTGCTCCTTGAGCGTTTCGACCACGCCGGCGACGGTCGATTCCTTTTGACCGACGGCGACGTAAATACAGACCACGGCCTCATCCGTGCCCCAGTACTGCTTCTGGTTCAGAATCGTGTCGACGGCAACGGCGGTCTTGCCCGTTTTGCGGTCGCCGATGATCAATTCTCGCTGGCCCCGGCCGACGGGAATCATGGCGTCGATGGCTTTGATACCGGTCTGGAGGGGTTCGGTGACGGGCTGGCGATCGGCGATGCCGGGGGCGATGATGTCGACGAGCTGGGTTTCGGTGGTGTTGATCGCGGGCCCGCCGTCCAGTGGTCGGCCGAGCGGATCGACGACCCGGCCGAGGATGGCCTCGCCGACGGGGACTTCGAGCAGCCGGCCGGTGCTTTTGACGAGATCGCCCTCTTTGACCGCGAGCGGGTCGCCGTAGATGACTGCCCCGACGGTGTCGGTTTCGAGGTTCATGACCTGGCCCATGATGGTGCCTTCATCGGTCTGGAATTCGAGCAGTTCGCTGGCCATGGCGTTGGAGAGGCCATAGATCCGGGCGATCCCGTCGCCGATCTCGACGACCCGGCCGACCTCGGAGACTTCGAGATCAGCGGCGTAATGCTCGATTTCCTGCTTGATGATGCTGGTGATTTCGTCGGTTTTGATCTTCACGATTGGGCTCCGCGTGTGGGACGATCCAAAGGCCCCCGGCCGGGATTCGGCCCCGGGCCCGAGAGGGAGGGAAACATAGGACCGCCACCGGGCCGGGGCCAGAGGCCGGGTGCCACGGCTTGACCCGCAGGGCAAGCCG
>DRKT01000178.1 GCA_011053195.1 Phycisphaerales bacterium
CCGCCTGCACGTTGGCCGGTTTGTTGAACATCAGTTTGCCATCATCGAACTCGAGCGCATCCGTGGCCGCTGCCGGCGATACCGAAACGACCCGCTCGCACCTCCGCACCAACGGGTCGTACAACGGATCGACCCGATCCGGCGCATCGGGCTGTCCGATCGAACCGACATAGGTCACGCCGGTGCCGATCGAGGCCATTGCATGGGCCAGCAAAGGCCCATTGCCCCCGAATCTCCGATCAACAGCGTGCATCTCGAAGTTGGTGCTTTTCCCGGCAGCAGTGGCGCAGCGCTCGGCAAAGCCCGCAATCGTCGAGATCGGGTCGAAATCCTCCTCAACCATGGAATGCCGACGATCCACCACGCGGATGATCGTGTCGATGAAGCCGTCAAACCCAATCAGCGCCCGCCGATCGGCGATCTCATCAGCGCTCAGCCCCGCCAGACGCTCCGCAGCCGACTCGGCAATCTCCTGACGTGACCGCTGATCCATACTCCATTGTTGAGCCGCCGAACCCTACAGTCGTCCGCATGAATCGAACTTTCCAGCCCATCCTCCTCGCCACCGGCAACCCGAAGAAGATCCGCGAGATCCGCGCCATCCTCGAGCCCATCGGGATCGACATCCAGAGCCTCGACGAACTCGGTACGCACCTCGTCGAGCCCGAGGAAACCGGCGACACCTTCGAGGCCAACGCCCGGCTCAAAGCCGTCGGCTACGCCGAACAAACCGGCCGCGTCTGCCTCGCCGACGATTCGGGCCTCGAGGTCGATGCCCTCCAAGGCCGACCCGGGATCATGAGCGCCCGCTACAGCCAATCCAACTTCGAAACGGACACGCTCGATCGTTCCGAACGGGATGCTCGCAACAACGCCAAACTGATGCGAGAGCTCGAAACGGTGCCCATGCACCAGCGATCGGCCCGCTTTGTCTGCGCCATGTGTCTAGTCGCAGCCAACTCGGACGCAGCACGTGATGCGGGCTTGGGCATCATGAAACCAAGTCAAGATCCGATCATGCTGGCCACGAGCCGGGGCACGTTCGAGGGCGCCATCGGTTTGCCCGGCGATGTCCCGCGCGGCAACTTCGGCTTCGGCTACGACCCGCTCTTTCTGGTGGGGCCGCAGTTCACACAGACCAGCGCCGAGCTGGCGCCCGAAGTCAAGAACTCGCTCAGCCACCGAGGCCTGGCCGCGAGGGAGATCGCCAAGAAGCTGCGCGTGCTGCGTTCCCTGCGATAAAAAAGCCCGCTCCAATGATGGAGCGGGCCCGGTGATGATTCAGATTCAAGCCGGTTTAGTCGTTGTCATCCTTGACGGTGAAGTCGGCGTCGATGACATCGTCATCGCCTGATTTCGAGCTCTCCGGCTCTGGGGCCGTCGTAGCGCTGCTCGCCGCAGCCGCCTGCTCGTAAATCACCTTGCCGAGCTCGGTGGAGGCGGTTTCCAATTCTTTGAGCGCCGCCTCGATGGCCGTCTTGTCGTCGCCCTTGAGCTTGTCGTCCATGTTGCTCAGCGCCGACTCGATCGAACTGCGGATCTCGGGTGTCACCTTCTCGCCATGCTCCTCGACACTGCGACGGATGCTGGCAGCGAACCCCTCGGCCCGGTTCTTGATGTCGACCAACTCCCGGCGTTTGCGGTCCTCCTCCGCGTGCGCCTCGGCGTCGGCCTTCATCTTGTCGATCTCGGCCTCCGACAAGCCGCCCGAGTTCGAGATGTCGATCTTGTTCGACTTCCCGGTCGCCTTGTCCGTCGCCGTCACCTTCAGGATGCCGTTGGCGTCGATGGCGAACTCGACCTCGATCTGAGGCGTCCCCCGCGGCGCCGGCGGGATATCCGTCAACTCGAAGTTGCCCAGCGTCCGGTTGTCCTTGGCGAACTCACGCTCGCCCTGAAGCACATGGATCTGCACGCTGGTCTGGTTGTCTGCAGCCGTCGAGAAGGTCTCCTTCTTCGATGTCGGGATTGTGGTGTTGCGTTCGATGAGTTTGGTCATCACGCCGCCCATCGTCTCGACACCAAGGCTCAAAGGCGTCACGTCCAGCAGGAGCACATCCTTGACGTCGCCCTGGAGCACGCCGCCCTGGATCGCCGCACCGATGGCCACGACCTCGTCCGGGTTGACGGTCTTGTTGGGCTCTTTGCCGAAGATGATCTTGGCCATCTCCTGCACCTTCGGGATGCGCGTCGAGCCACCGACAAGAACGACCTCGTCGATCTTGCTCGCATCGAGCTTGGCATCCTTGAGCGCCTGCTCGCAAGGGCCCTTGAGCCGATCGAACAGATCCGAGCACAGGTCCTCGAACTTGCTGCGCGTCAGGGCAATCTGAAGATGCTTGGGCCCGTTCTGGTCCGCGGTGATGAAGGGCAGGTTGATCGTGGTCTCCTGCATGGTCGAAAGCTCGACCTTGGCCTTCTCTGCGGACTCCTTGAGCCGCTGCATCGCCATCGCATCATTGGAAAGGTCAATCCCCTCCTGCTTCTTGAACTCGCTGACGAGATAGTCGATGAGCCGCTGGTCCCAGTCATCGCCGCCGAGGTGCGTGTCGCCGCGGGTGCTGAGCACCTCGAAGACCCCATCGCCGACGTCGAGGATCGAGATATCGAACGTCCCGCCGCCGAGGTCGAAGACCGCGATTTTCTCGTTGGTCTTCTTGTCCAGGCCGTAGGCAAGCGCCGCAGCCGTCGGTTCGTTGATGATCCGCTCGACCTTGAGCCCGGCGATCTCGCCGGCGTCCTTGGTCGCCTGCCGCTGCGAGTCGTTGAAATACGCCGGCACGGTGATCACCGCCCGGTCGACCGTCTCGCCGAGATAATCCTCAGCGACCTTCTTGAGCTCCTGCAGGATGAACGCCGAGATCTGCTGGGGCGTGTACTGCTTGTCCTTGACCTTGACCGAGACAAAGTCCCCATCCGAGCCGTGAACGATCTCGTAGGGCACGCTCTTCTCTTCTTCCTTGATCTCACTCGCCCGCCGACCCATGAACCGCTTGATCGAGAAGATCGTGTTCTTGGGGTTGGTGATCTGCTGGTGCTTGGCGGGCTGGCCGACGAGCCGCTCGCCCTTCTCGGTGAACGCGACGACCGACGGGGTCGTCCGGTTGCCCGAGCTGTTGATGAGCACCTTGGGCTCGCCCCCCTCCATCAACGCCACGACCGAGTTGGTTGTCCCGAGGTCGATTCCGATGATTTTCGACATGTGTTGATACCTCCGTTCCGCCACGCGGTGCGTGGACACCTCCCGGAGATGCAAGCCCGATGCCAGAGGCCCAGATGCCCGGAAAGAGCCTTTCAGGGGTCCATGCCCGCCCGGTCGGGAAGTGGGGGACGGATCTTCTGCCGATCTGGCAGACGGACCTACCGGGCGCCCTTGCCCTTCTTCTGGCGATTGGCCCAGAGTCTGGCACTGCGGATCAGCGTGCAGAGAAAGACCACCCCGGTCGCGGCGCTCATCAGCACGATCTCCGGCTCGGGCACCTCCATCGCCAGACTCACCGAACCCGCGACCCAGAGCCCCGCCCATGCCATCAGCACCATCGACCCCAGCCGACGCACCATCGCCGAGGAAGCCAGCGTCATCGCCAACCCCAGAATCACAGCCAATCCCTGACCGCCGGCCAGCAGGGCACCCCATTGGCCCTCATAATGGAGCCCGAAGGCCGAGAATGACAATTGGCCCATGCTGGCATGGAGAAACTCACCCATGCCGCCATCCCAGGCCTGCTTGGCGAACATCGCACACCGAGAGGCGGTCCCAAGGGCAAAGACCCACACCACAGCCGACGTGGCAAGCCCGATCAGACCCATGCTGATCCGCTGACGAATCCCCGGCTTTTTCGCCTCAGCGGGCCTGCCCCCAAATCCCAGGTTCGGACGACTCGTGGCTGCGGTCGACATGCCATACCCTCCAAAGACCCCCAGTACGGGGGGTTCTGTCAAGAGATCGGTTCCACGATCACCTCTTCCATGTCGATTTCCCGGCAGGACCACGATTCTGGGCCGATCGGGGCGGTCATACCGGCTGGGTGAATCGGAAGATGTCCGAAAACCCCGCGCGACCGATCTACCATGATTTCAGGAACAATTGAAAATTCGCCACGCCATCGGACGACACAGGACCCCCAGCCATGACCACCCTGGCCAACACAGCACCAACCCCATCGCTCGGCCTGCAGGACCCGAACCTCGATGCCATTCGTCAGAAGGTCCTCACCGGCGAACGACTGACCCTCGAAGATGGAAACACCCTCTACACCACCAAAGACATCTGGACCGTCTGCGAGCTGGCCAACCTCATCCGCGATCGCCTCCACCCGGGCATCGCCTACTACAACATCAACCGACACCTCAATTACTCCAACATCTGCGCGCTCAGTTGTAAGTTCTGTGAGTTTTTCAGAAAAAAAGATCAGGACGGCGCCTACACCCACGATCTCGAATCCATCAAGGCCGAGACGCTCGCCGCCATCGACTCCGGCGCCACCGAGATCCACATCGTCGGCGGCCTGCACCCATACCTCCCCTTCGACTACTACACCGACATGCTCCGCACCATCCGCAGCATCGCCGACAGCGCCGGCAGCAACCTGCACATCAAGGCATTCACCGCGGTCGAGATCGTCCATTTCGCCAAAATCGCCAAACGATACAAATCCACCGACCGAAAGGCCGGCATCCGTTGGGTGCTCGAACAACTCAAAGACGCCGGCCTCGGCTCGCTCCCCGGCGGCGGGGCCGAGGTCTTCGATGACCGCGTCCACGACGAAGCATTCAAAGGCAAGATCAGATCCGACGCCTGGCTCGATGTCCACACTATCGCCCACGAACTCGGCCTCAACTCCAACTGCACCATCCTCTATGGCCACATCGAACAGCGCGCCGAACGCCTCATCCATATGGACATGCTCCGACGAGCCCAGGATCAGGCCCTGTTCCGCCTCGGCTATTCGGGCGATGACAACTGGCAGCAGTATTCAGGAACCTACCCGGCGACCGCCGACATCGACGCGCCAGCCATCACGCTCACGCGCCCGGGCGCCACGCTGCCTACACCATCCAACAACACACAGGGCGGCTACTTCCAGACCATCATCCCGCTTCCGTTCTTCCCCGATGGTTCAGAACTCGAACACCTCTACGGCCCATCCGGGCTCGAAAATCTGCGCACACTCGCCATCGCCCGGCTCATGCTCGACAACTTCCCGCACGCCAAGAGTTTCTGGATCATGCAGACCCTGCCCATGAGCCAACTCATGCTCAAGGCCGGCGCCGATGACATCGACGGCACCGTCGTCTGGTACGACATCACCAAAGTCGGCGGCCAGAGCACCCACCAGGAAACAACCACCCTCGATCTCCAACGCGCCATCCGTGAAGCCGGCTACGAACCCGTCGAGCGAGACACGCTCTACCGGCGCATCAAACGTGACGAAAAAGAGTGGCATCTGGCTGAGGATTGATGCTGGTTTATTGGCCCTGCGCCAGTGAAAATCCCCTCTTGCCGTCGTATTCCTTGAGCAACTGGAAGTTCGTCACCGCAAAGGTCTCCGCGACCTTCTCGAACAAATGGATCGTCGGCGTCTGGCCGATGCGCCCGACCATGTGCTTGTCGCGAAGCTCGAACCTCGCCCGGTAGTAATCCACAACTTCCGTATACACCGAGCCCGTCGGCCACACCTGCGTGCCCCGGCTGGACATCATCGTCAGCCGGAATGGCGAACTCGCGCAGATCAGCTCAAGCTTCTGCGCCAGATCGTGCGGCGCCAGCAGCGTCTCGATGTACAGGTCACACCCGAGCACCGCGCTCTCCGTCGTCCGGTACGTCTGCATCAGCCGATTCACCCGCGGCCGTTCCGGCGGCTCGAAGCTCGGCGCATCCTCGACCGGGACATCACGCACATACCGATCACTCGGCACCTTCCCGAGATTTTTCGCGATCGATGCCGCAAACTCGCGCGTGCCCACCGGATCGTGCGCCCCGCGCACATCGCCCGTGTGGACGCCCGACTCCAGCGTGTAGAGCAGCGCATTCTCGATGATCGCCGCCTGTTTCTTCATCCCGATGTGCCGGAGCATAATCAGCCCGGAGAGCAGCAGGCTCGTGGGGTTGGCCTTGTTCTGCCCTGCGATGTCCGGGGCTGTGCCGTGGACCGCCTCGAAGATCGAGATTTTCTCTCCGATGTTCGCCGACGGCGCAAACCCGAGCCCGCCGACAAGCCCGGCCGCCAGGTCGCTCACGATGTCGCCCTGAAGGTTCGTCAGCGCGATCATCTTGTACTGTTGAGGCCGAAGCACAAGGTTCATGCACAGCGCATCAATGATGACATCCTCGGTCTCGATCTCCGGATAATCCCGAGCCGCGTTGTGGAAGCGATCGAGGAACAGCCCGTCGGTCATCTTCATGATGTTGGCTTTGTGTCCGCATGTGATCTTGTCGATCCCGAACGCCTTGGCCGTCTTGAAGGCGTAGTGGTGGAGCTGGTCACATCCCGGCGCCGAGATCAGCCGTTTGCATTCGACGACATCGTTGCTCAGCCGATACTCGACCCCGCCGTAGGTGTCCTCGACGTTCTCGCGCACAACGTAAAAATCCACCGGCACACCTGCCCGGCTGTACACCGTCTCGACGCCCGGCAAACTCTGGAAATGTCTGAGATTGGCAAACGCACCCAGCGCCTTGCGCAATGTGACGTTGATCGACTTGCCCCCGCCACCCGAGGGTGTGCCCATCGGCCCCTTGAAGAGCAGCCCGAGCCGTTCGATCGTGTCGATCGCGCTGTCCGTCATGCCCCGCGTCTCGCCCGAGTCGAAGACACGCCGGCCCATCTCGACCGGTACAAACTCGATCCGGTCCATCACGCCCGCAGCCTCGAACACCGTAATGCACGCCGACGTGATCTCCGGCCCGATCCCATCTCCATGCGCCAACGCGATCTGCAACTTATCGGACATCTTTTCACCTTTCATGTCGTGCTCGCGGAACGTGTCGGAACCATAGACCCGGTCAGTCGGCATCACGACAGGACACACGCGCCAGCCGATCCCGCACCGTATCCCAGATCGGTCCCATCCCCGTCGGGCGTTCGATCAGGATCACATCCGCACCCAGAGCGTCAACCTCGCGCAGCGCCGAATACAACGCCCGCGCATACGCACCCGCCTCGCCCGGCATGGGCCGACCAAACACCACCTCGGTTCCGATGCCGAGAACCGCAACAGCCTTGCCCGAGTCCTCCAAAGCCCGTCGAACCGACTCGATCTGATCCGCATCAACAAGCCGCATCGGCGTGTCGAAACCATCGGCACCCGACGATGGACCCGAAGCCAGCGAGACTTCACCGGAAAAACGCCGAAGATCCTCGATCCCGATCATTCCGAGCCGAAGCACATCTAGAGAACGCCCATCGACCCGGACCACGGTCGACTCGATCCCCTGCCGGCACGAACCGCCATCGAGCACCAGCACCCGATCACCAAACGACGCGCGCACGTGCTCGGCGCACGTCGGCGAGACCGCATCCGACCGATTCGCACTCGTTCCAACCACCGGCCCGCCAAACGACTCGATCAACGACCGGGCCATCGGATGGTCCGGCGAGCGCACGCCGACCGTCGGGCCGCCCGAGGTGACAATCCCCGGCACCCGCTCATGCCTCGGCAGCACCAGCGTCAACGGCCCGGGCCAGAACGCCTCGGCCAGGTCCTGCGCCAACGCCGGCCAATCCGACACCACCCGCCGGGCCATCTCGATATCCGACACATGGGCTATCAGGGGCCTGTTCGCAGGCCGACCCTTAGCCTCGAAAATCTTCGCGACCGCCGAGGGATTGAACGCGTCGGCGCCAAGCCCGTAGACCGTCTCGGTCGGAAAGGCGACAAGCCCGCCGCTGTGAAGGAGCGAAACCGCACGCCGAATCCGGTCGGAGTGTGCGTGGTCATTCGTCATTGGTTTCCGGAACCACGAAGTCAACACCATTGCGTTCGAGTGTCCGTCCGATGGCCGAGTACATCCGTGAGATGGCGATGTTGTAGTTGGTCAGCGCCTGGGCTTCCTGGATCTCGGCCGATGCAAGCGCCTGCTGCCTCGAAAGCCACTGGTCCAGGTTGAACGCGGTATACCCGCCGTTGGATTCGATCTGCACGCGCAGCGCCCGCAGGTTCTCCGTCGCTGCCAGCCGGCTGGTCCGCGTCTGGGCAATCAGTTTGTACCCCGTGACAACATCGCGCATCGCATTCTTCACTTCCAGCACGACTTGCTGAACTGTGTTCTGGAACGATGCCACGGCCTGCACACCCTCAAGCTGCCGACGCCGGAGCTGCGCATTGGCCAACCTGTTCCCGATCGGCTGCTCGAACGTCAATCCGACGATGTAGTCGATAAACCGGCCCTCCCACACATCGCCGTAGGCATCATCGGCGTCGGTGTTGAGAGCCGCCCAGCGTGTTGAGAGTTCCAGATCGAGCCTCGGCCTGAGTTGGTTCCTCGCCACCTGCTTGCGGATCGAGGTGTCGTCGATCGAGAGCAGCGCCCGGTCGATCTCCGGCCGCTCCGTCAGCGCCGTCGTCACCGCATCGACCAGACTGAACCGGATCGGTTCGTCGAGCGCATCATCCGAAGGCAGCAGCAGCACCTCCGATCCGATGGTCAGCTCGGGATCGTTGATCAACACCTTCAGCGAATCACTCGCCTGGCGAAAGCTCCGCTGGGCACGGATGAGTTGGGCGCGCCGGCTCTCGACCTCGGCCCGCGCGTCGGCGATCTGCGCCTGCGTCGCATCGAGCCGACCACGGTCGATGATGATGTCGCGCACCCCGATACCACGCTCAAGCAGCCGCTGCTGGATCAGCATCGTCTGGTGTGCCAGCACCAGTTGCCAGTATGCCTCTTCCGTCCGCTGCAGCGTGTTGATCACGCTCGCCTTGAGCTGAGCCGTCGCGTCACGATCGGCGTTGGTGGCCAGGCGAACACTGGCCAGCGTCACATCCGAACCGGCGTTGCGCAGCAGGGGCTGCGTCAACTGCGCCCCGACCGTCACCGTGTTGGCCGGGTTCGGCACAACGGTCAACCCCGGCGTCGAATTCTCATTCCATGTCCAAGACGAATCAAGCGTGAACGAGCCGCCCGAGGTCAGCCGACGTCGGATGCCGACAGTGACATCATTCTGTTCGAACACATCGGCAGCCGTCCCGAAAAAGGTCGAACTCGTCCGAGGCCGGTCGATCGACTGAAACCGGCCATTGGTGAAGAACGTCCAGTCAAACGCCGCCTCGGCCTCGACCAGCTGGCTCTCAGAGATCGCGGGCCTGAGCCGATCAAACTGCAGCTGTAAGTTGTGCGTCGCCGCCGACCGGATCACCCGTTCCAGACTCACCGTCACCATCCGCTGCTCACCTCCGAGCAGGTCGTCGTCCATCGGGAAGTCGCCCCGGTCGTAGGACGCCATTCCGCCCATCTCGTTGAGCTTGGCCATCCGGGCTTCGGGGATGCCGAGATTCCGGCCGGAATCCTCGCGTCGAGTGATCTGATACTCCGGGGCCTGCTCCGGCTCGACCATCTCACGCCGAACCGCATCGATCACCGATCGGGTCAATATCTGGCTGTCCCGCTCGACAATCGGCCCCGTACACCCCGCCAAGGCGATAAGAGCACCCGCAACCGGGATCCCCAGACCGAGTTCCACTTGCAAAGACCGCTGATTCATCGCTCAGAATCCCTCGTCTTGGGTAAGGTCGAAGCCTCGGGGCGGTACGGACCCGTCGGGTGAGGTAGACTATCCATCCCGGAGCATGGGTGCAGTCGGAGGGCCGCACCTCTGCCGGTGGAAACCGGGGTACAGACTATTTCGACACGAGGAGTGTGTTGACATGACAGGGAAACGATTTGACTTCATCCGCGTGATCGGGCTCGTGGGGATCTCGGCTGCTGCTTTCGGGGGCATCCCGGGCGCAACCGCATCCCAGGCCTCGGCCCAGATCTCCGCTCAGGTCCAACCGACCGAGCCAACGCACGCCATCGTCACCGACAAGCGGGCCATGGTCCGCTGCGGCCCGGGCGCCGCCTACTATCCGGTCGCCGAACTCCGCCCAAACGACATCCTCATCGTCGATGGTGATACTCCCAGCGGCTGGGCCAGGGTCCAATTCCCGGACAACGCCTCGGCCCTTGTCCGCGCCGATTACGTCGATCTCTCGCCCGATGGCAAGACCGTCACGCTCAACCGGGACGACGGGCTCATCGCCTACAACGCACTGGCCGGTGCCCGGGGAAGCTGGAGCAAACTCCTGCCAGAGCCGCTCAAGGCCGGCACCAAACTCGAAGTCATCGCCCAGGCCAGCAACGACCTGACCAACGAACTCATCGGCTATCAGGTCAAAGCCCCGGAAAAGGCGCACGGCTTCGTCCGCATGTCTTTCATCCGTCCAGCGACCACATCCGAAGTCGAGGCATGGATTGCCGCCAACACCCCTGACGACACCATGGAAGCCGATGCCGACGAAGGGGCTCCGATCGACCCGGCAATCGCGTCCAATGACCAGACGCCTCCCAACGATCCGGCGCAGGAAATGCCCGCACAGGAAATGGGCGATCAGGCCGCCGCCGGCACCGAACAGGCCCAGCCCGTCGAGGACCAGACCATGGCCGAGGCGGATCCCGAGCCACTTGTTCAGCCCATGATTTCTGACGAGACTCCGGCCGTGGCGACGCCGGAGCCCGAAACCGAGACAGCGGTTGGTCCCGAGGAATCCGAGCACGATGAATCGGCGGATCTCACCCAAGCGGAACCGGAGGAGGCAGAGAAGCCCGCGCCGCTGCGCATCTCAAGCATCGAGGAGCTCGAGCAGCTCTTTACAGCCGTTCAGAAGCAGACCCCGGAGGAGGCCGAGTTTGGTCCGCTGCTCGCCGAGGTCCAGCGCATGTACGACGCCACCCCCGACACACCCGAGAACGCCGGCCTCCGCCGAGCCCTGCGCAAACGCCTGTCCGTACTCAAGATCCGCCAGCGTCTCCAGGAGACCGCCCGTTCCAATGCCAAGGCCGTCGAATCCGCGAGCATCCGCGAGCAGGAAGTGGCCAACCGCATCCGCGAGATCGAGATCGAGCGCTCATACGCCGTCGTCGGCCGGCTGCTCCCAAGTGCCGTCTACGACGGCAAACGCCTGCCTCGCATGTACCGCGTCCAGTCCCTCGGCACAACCGAGGCGCCCCGCACCTTGGGTTATCTCAAGCCGGACCCCAAGCTCAACCTCGAGCTCCTGCTCGGCAAAACCATCGGCGTCGTCGGCAAACCTCAGCTCGACCCGAGGCTCAACCTGCTGATCATCAAGCCTATCAAGGTCGATGTCATCAAGGCAGGCAACGACGCCGGCCAGCAATAGTCCAGATCAATCCGCCCCGAGTTCATCCTCGGCGCTCTTGATCGGATGTTCCGGCTTCGGTGGAGAGGGTGGCTCGACCGCCGGGGCGGCCGGCTTCGGGGGCAGTTTCGGTCGGCTCAGCAAAAGCACCACGAACGCGGCCACGCTCACGCCGAACAGAATCGTCAGGATCAGCCCGAGATACGCCTTGTCACCCGACGGGAGATCCTTGCCCCGGTCCGGCTTGGCCTCCTCGAGGTACGCCGATCGGGCATCAGCCGAGTCCGCGATGTCGCCGGTCTTGACCTCCGCCTGATACGCGCGCTCGAAGTATCGGTACACGCCCGAAGACCGATACGCCGAGCCCGCGCGCACAAGAAACGCCACCGCAAACACCATCGGCAGCAGCAGCCCCACATGGATCCCGATCATCCCAAGGTTCCGCTTCTTATGGATCAGCATCGAGAGCACGCCCATCGCCACCATCAGCAGCGCGCAAATTGCGGTCACTACGACCGCGGTCTGCGCGTGCGCACCCGGCGGCGCAATCAGGTAGGCCAGCACCCCGAACGTGACGAGCAGCGCCGCATAGAGGAACATGATGACCGACGTCCGACCGATCGAGGCCTTGGATGTGTTGCGTTGACCCACGAGCGTTCCTTTCGCAATTCTTGACAAGTCTAGTGCCACGACCGGGCCTTCGAGTTGTACGATGTCCAACCGTGACCGATGCCGCGTCCAAACCCATCCCGAGCTTTGCCTCGGCGCTCTCGGTTCGCTCCGATTCCGTCGGAGCCGTCAGGGAAATCATCGAACGCGCCGAGCATCGCATGCAGGGCACAACGCCGGATTTCGGCTTCCTCTTTCTCACGCCAGACCACATCCCGCAAGCCCCCTCGATCGTTCAGGCCATCTGCGAACGAACCGGGGTCCGGTCGCTGATCTCCGTTTCAGCCAGGGGTGTCATCGGCTCCGGGCTCGAAATCGAGGGGGCACCGGGGCTCTCGCTCCTGCTGGGCTCCATCCCCGGCGTGCAGGCCAGACCTTTCCGACTCCAAGACCTGCCCAAGGTTCCCAAGCACCCCTCCGAGGAGTGGGGGCCAGAGGTCTTGCGTCCCGCGATCAAGGCCGGCGATCGCTCCGAAGAAAACCTCGCGGCCATCTTCCTCTTTCCTGACCCGTACTCCATGCCGTTGGTTCGGCTCCTTCCCGCCATCAGCGATGAGGCCCGCGAAGCGCCGGTCATTGGTGGCCTCGCCTCCGCCGGACAGGCCCCCGGCCAGAACATCCTCGGCATCAACGAACACCTCTCCAACTCCGGCGGCGTCGGGCTCAGCCTGATCGGTCACACATCAGTCACCGGCGTCGTCAGCCAGGGTTGCAAACCGATCGGGCCGACGCTCGTCGTCACCAAAGCCCGGGGCAACGTCCTGCTCGAGCTCGCGGGGAAAAAGGCTGCCGACGTCGTCCGCGATGTCATTCAGAGCCTGAACGATTCCCAACGGAAACAACTCAAACAGGGGCTGCTCATCGGCCGAGTCATCAACGAGTACAAAGACCACTTCGGACAGGGCGATTTCCTGATCCGGAGCATCACCGGCTTCGATCAGAACCACGGCGCCCTGCTCACCGATGACTTCTTCAAGGTCGGACAAACCATCAAACTCCACGTCCGAGATGCCGCGACCTCCGACAGCGACCTCACCATGCTGCTCGATGCCCAAAAACTCAACGATACCCCGTCGGCCGGGCTGGTTTTCTCGTGCACCGGCAGGGGACGGGCGCTCTTTCGAGAGCCCAACCACGATGTCAACGCCATCAACCGTGCCTTCTCGCCCGAGCCCGCCGGCGAACAGCGGGCCAAAAGCGGCGAACAGATCGACGTTGCCCGTCCGACCATCCCGCTGGCAGGCTTCTTCAGCGCCGGCGAGATCGGCCCCATCGGTGGTAAAAGCCTGCTGCATACCTACACCGCGAGCCTGGCATTCTTTCGGAACGCCAGGCCCGGGTTCTGATCCGATGGATTGCGGGTCGATGGCCGCGTTATTTCGCGTTGCCGTCCTTGTCGTAGCCTTCGAGGCTGTTCTTGCAGACCGGGCAGGTCGGGGGCATCTCGCCGTGGCCGATCAGCGGGTAATAGTGGTCACCGTGGGGGCACTTGCCCGCCGGCACAAGCCTTGCGTCGGCTTCCGGATCCGAAACCAACTGCTGATTGCGCTTGGCCTTGAACTCGGCATTGGTCAGCGTGATCCCGATCTGGTTGTCGGACATCACGGATTCCGGATCGACAAAGTGCCGGATCTGCTGGTCCTGCGGGTTCTCGTTGCCCTTCATCGATGTCATGATCCCGTACACCGCACCGCCGAGGGCTGCGATGGCGATGATGACCAAGACCGCGTTCTTTGTGTTGTTGCTTGCCATGGTTTTCCTACCCCGACCCAAAGCTCCACGTCCGCCCGACGGACGCTCGCCTCTGGTTCTGTGTGCTGCCGAATGGGTGAATCCTAGCAGGATGCCGAGATCAAGGCGAATCGGACCTCCTGATCACGCACAGATGCTGAGAAATCATCCGTCAGATCGAAACCGCCGGCTCGATCACGCCCCGGCATTCCCCGAATCCGATCCGCCGATACCCCTCCCGCTCGCAATATCCCCGGATGATCACCTCATCGCCATCGCTCAGGAACTTTCGCTCTTCGCCCGTCGGGAGCTTGATCGGCGTCCGCTCCGTCCCCGGCTTGATGATCGGAGGATTCGCGAACGGATCCCCATCCCATGTCATCTCGAGCAGGCAGCCTCGGCTCTCACGCTTCGGACCCGAGATCGTGCCCGACCCCAGCAAATCACCCGGCTGAAGATTGCACCCGTTGCTCGAATGGTGCGCCAACATCTGCGAAACGGTCCAGTACATATCCTTGAACGAGCCCCGGCTCAGCCGAACGGCCTCCATCCCCTTATCTCGCATCTGCTTCGACGAAAGAAACACCTCGAGCGTGATATCCAGCCCGCCACGCTCCTGATCGTGCGCATCGAAAAGGTGAGGCAGCGGCTTCGGATCGCCCGCGGGCCGCTCCATCGCCGGACAGCGGAACGGTGCCAACGCCTCCATCGTCACCAGAAACGGCGAGACCGTCGTTGCAAAGTTCTTCGCGAGGAACGGCCCAAGCGGCACGTACTCCCACTTCTGCATGTCACGCGCCGACCAGTCATTCAAGAGACACATGCCAAGCATGTGCTCCTCGGCCTCACCGATCGGGATCGGATGACCCAACTCGTTCCCCCGCCCGATCACCAGACCCATCTCCAGCTCATAGTCCAGCAGTTTGCAAGGCCCAAACCCCGGGCTCCCTCCTTCTTCGGTTGGTGAGAGCTGACCCACAGGCCGACGCACCGGCATGCCGCTGGGAATGACCGATGACGCCCGACCGTGGTAGCCCACGGGGATCCACTTGTAGTTCGGCAGCAGCGGATTGTCCGGCCGGAACATCGTGCCCACGTTCGTGGCGTGGTACACCGACGCATAAAAATCCGTGTAATCATGGCAATCAAACGCCGGCAGGAGCACAACCTCCGACGCCGAGATCAGCGCGTGCTCGGCCACGTCATGCCCACGCAGCTCCGAGTTCGGTTCCGACAGCAGCGACACAAGCCGCGACCGAAACCGACCCCGATCCTCAAGCGAAAGCGTCGCATAGATCTCATCCACGAGCAGCGATTCGAGATGCTCCTCCTGAATCAACCCCTCCAGCAAACCCGCCTGCACCAGAAAGTCCAGCACGAGGATCTGGTCGCCGATCGCCACCCCCGTGGCGACATAGGTCTCGGCTTCATCGTCGATGATGATCCTCACCATCGGCAGATTCTGGATCGGAAAGTCCGTCGCCGGGTCATTGGCCGATTCGACCCAGCTGCGAAGCTTCGGGTCATGCGTTTCATCGATCTTGTAGGGCATCGTGTCTGTCTCCGTTTCTGTATATTCCCGCCGAATCGACGCGGAAGAAGTGCGGCTCGGCCGGCCGGATGCGACCGATCACAGCCAACCCAGCTCGACCAGCTCGCCCGTCGGCTCCGTGAAACTGCATGATCCATAACTCAGCGCAAACCGCTTGCGACTCAGTGCAATCTGATCCGTCGAGATCCGCACCTCGCCGGCCGGGGATCGCCACGTGGCACCCTCATCATCAAATCGGAACGCATCGGCGTTGGTTTCCCGGAGCAGCAGCGCCGTGGTCGGCTCATCGATCAGCCCCGCATCAACCATGGCCGCGGCAAGGAACACGTTGACGAATCCGAACATCGTTCCCCTCGGCGGATTGTCTTCATAGGTCAGCCGGAACTCGCCACGGATCGGATGGTGCAGCCCCGCGGTGCACTTGAAGGGCACACGGCCGAGCGCGCAGCACTGGATGAATCTGGCCAACTCGTCGGGCGTGGGGAAGGCGTCCGCCGTCACCCCGCCCGTGCGGATCTTGGCCGCAGCGTGCATCCCCGAGAGCGCCGCGATCATCCCGCGCGGGTCCTGCCTGTGGTCGATCTCAAAAAACGGCATGATCCCCACCGGCATCGCGTCGATCGCCTCGTCAATAAACGCCGCGGTGGGGGCCTTCACCTCGATCGAGTCGATGTGCGCCAGCCCGTTGTCTTCGAGCCGGTGCTGGTTGTTGAACGCCTCGACCGCTTCGAGTCCGATGCCCGGGTTCTCCGGGTCCAGCAGTGCCGCGACGCGCCACGGCGCGGTGACGTCGACCATCTCCCGGTAGCCGCTCGTTGCGAAGGTGCCCGGCATCAGTGTCGCCGCCGCTTCCGAAAACTCGACCAGACGAGACGCCGGCACGATAAAGTGGCTCAATGCGGATGCGTGTGGCCCGCGAAGCGACCGGGCAAACTCGCTGCACGCCTCGCCCATGCCAAGCTTTGCCGGCGGAAAGAGCCCCGCGTAGTCGATCAAGCCCGCGATGAGTGCGTCGATTGATGCCGGCATGGTCGGGCCTCCTCTTTCAGCCTCACAACGAACGATAGCACCCGCCACTACTTTGCAAGCCTGGCGATCAGCCTCCAAAGATCGTGCCGGGTCAGGTTGAGCCCCGTCCGGCCGGCGAAACGCTCGGCCAGCCCATCGAACGTCTCGCTGTACGGCAACCGGTCCCGCTGACCGAGCGAACCCACCGCTTCAACCACCATTCCGATCAGCATCTGCTCATGCTCGTATGACAATCGTACCGGCGACACCCCGCCCTGCCCGCCAAGCCTCGGCAGCCGACCTGCCTTGCGCAGCGTGTGCAGCCGATGGAACACCTCACGATGCTCGGCCCCCGGCTCCGCGTCCCGAACCCGAGCCATCAGCGATTCAAACGCATCCGTGTACGGCAGATCATCGAGCGTCCGGCCCACGCCCGCGTACGCATCAACGACACATTGATCCGGTGCCCGACGACCTGCCCCCTCGCCGAAAAGTGAACCGGTCATACCGCCGCTCCGGGTGCGGAACTCCCCGAGATCATCACATCCTCGTACTGCGCCAGCACGTCCATCGGCTCACGGTCCGGGTCGAGAAAGTCCGCGCTGATCCGCTCGAACAGCGCATGCCGACGCAGGTCCGCCAGCCCGCCGTCAAAGTGCCCGTAGCGCGTGATGAAGCGCTGCTTCAGCCCCGGCGGCGTGCCGAGCGCGTTGTAGATCGCCGCCTGTGTTGGCGCCGGCACGCTGTCGTCCCGCAGCGCCAGCTTTACGAGCGCCGGGCAACTCACCTGACTCGCGTGCAGCGACGCATCGAACAGATCAAGCATCCGCTTCATCCCCTCGGCATCTTCACCGGCCGCCAGCAGAAACCGCTTGAGCTCCCCCCCGACACTGACACTTCGCGGATCAATCCGATCCAGCCTCCAGCGCCAGTCCCCAAACGTCGGCAGCCCTACCGAGATCCGGTCGATCCGTTCGTCGTCATTCTGGCACAACATCGCACCCGAGCGGGCGGCAGCAATCACCGCCAGACCGCCACCAAAGCTCTCGCCCCGAAGATATACCGGAAGGTCCTCACCCAGCAGCAGCCGGACCGCGCGCACACCAAGCAGTACATCCGCCACGGCGTGCGAGAGCACCCAGTTGCTCGGCTGGCCCCCATCCTCCGGCGGTTCGACCAGCCCGTGCGTGATCCACCCAAGCTCCGATGCATCCAGCGAACCCACGCCATATCGAGAACCGGCAAACCCGCGCATCCGCATCGCAAACACGGCGCACCCCGGGGCCGACGAACACCGTCGGATCGACTCGCCAAGCGTCGGTGGGTCGTCATATCCGTGCAGCAGCACGACCACCGCCCGCACAGGCCCCTCGGGAAGTTGCAGCCGACACCCGATTTTCGCGCCCTTGATGCCCTCGAAGGTGTGCGTTGCCGACGGATCCGACGCGTCGGCATCAGGGCCGACCATCGCCAGCCTTGGCCGATGGTCCTCGAGGCTCCGGTGCCATTGCTGCCAGAATGCCCCGTGAACCCGACATCGGCAGCCCGACGAAACATGCGACAGCGTCGCCCGCCAATCCAACCCAAAATCATCCGGTTCGATCATCTCGCCCCAAGCCTATCCGATCCGCTGCCCATACAGTCGCCCACCCATGACCGACCCAGGCCACGATCCATCGGATATCCGAATCATCCACGAGGATGAGCGTTTCGTCGTGGTCGACAAGCCCGCGGGCCTGCTCAGCGTCCCCGGCCGGGGGCACGACAAGGCCGACTGCGTGGCTTCGCGTGTGCTCGATCTTTATCCCGCCGCCTCGGGGCCCATGATCGTTCACCGACTCGATATGGACACCTCGGGCCTGATCGTCCTCGGTCTGGACCGAGGCGCCCAGCGTCACCTCTCCGTGGAGTTCCAGAAACGCCGCGTCGAGAAGCACTACATCGCGCTTGTCGATGGTTCCGTCGAATCCGAGGCCGGCGAGATCGACCTGCCCCTGCGTGTCGACTGGCCGAATCGACCCCGCCAGATCGTCTGCTTCGAGTCCGGCAAGCCCGCCGTCACACGGTTCCGCGTCCTGGCGCGCGAAACCGATCGCACGCGACTCCGACTCGAACCCGTCACCGGCCGAACCCACCAACTCCGTGTCCACATGGCCGACCCCCGAGGCCTCGGCCGGCCCATCCTCGGCGACACCCTCTATGCCATGGACGCCGCGCGCGACGACCACCCAAGGCTCATGCTTCACGCGGCCAAACTCTGTTTCCGCCCGCCGGGCAAGCGCAAGATGATGGACTTTGTTTCACAGCCGCCGTTCTGATCGACTCTCGGCCTTACCGCTGGCCGAATCCCGACCAGTGCGAAAGATCGACCACAGCACGGGGCGCCGACCCCTGCCAAGGCAGCATCGGCCGAGGCCACGCCGAGCGCCGACCAAGACCATCTTCGCGTTCGATGCCGAATCGGAGCAGCTTGCCGTCCGATTCCATCGCGACGTCGGGGATGACCACTCGCGCAAACCAACCGCCGGGAAAGATGCCCACATCCACCTCCGGCTCGATCATCTCAAGCGATGCCAACGGTCCCGAATCCGGAGCCAACTCGACCTGTGTCGAGCCATCGGGGGCGATGCTCATCACCAGATCATGCGATGAGCCGGCCGAGCCGAGCGTGAGCCGCAAAGTTTCCCCATCGGCACTCGACGAGGGCGTTGCGCACTCGATATAGAGCATCCAGCGGCCCGCCGGCTCGCGGTACAGCAGGGCTCCACTCGCCCATGCGTTGCCGCCGATCGCGGGTCTGGCTCGGCCATCAAGCAATGCCGAGAGGGACCAGTCCGCGAAAAACGGACCCGTCCGCAACCCCGGGGGCCTGGCACGCAGATCCGCAGCACGCGCCCCGAGAACATGTTCACGGTCATCCAGCCTCACCACGACCGCAGGCGTACGGTCGGCGCTCCCGACCGATCGACTCGGCACCTCGAACGCCCGGGCTGTCAACGGGGGAAGGGTCGCGATATCGGATTCCTCGGGATTCGACTGGTTGTACACACTGGTCAGTTTCGGTTTGAAATCCGCATTGGCCACCGCAACCGTGGTCAACGGTGAGCCCGTCACCGCATTCGACCGCGGCGCGTCGCTGACAATCCACGCGAGCGAGGTCGGCTGGTCCTCCAGCCAGACCCGGGCCCGTCGAACCCGCTCCCTCGGCGAGAGCTTCTGGTCCAGAAGATCCGAGAGCAGCCGATCGAGCCCCTCCTGATCGATCGGCCAGATCGGCGCCACCTCGCCGGCCCCGAAATCGACCACCGCGCACAGCCGGCGACGAACCTGCTCCGCGAGTGTATCGCTCGCCTGCTCGAGTCTGGCCAGCCCGATCGCCCATCGCGCCTCCTGCTGCCGCGCCATGGTTTCCAGCACCTCGTCGGCGAACGTTCCGGAATCCCAAGCGACCGCGGAATCGCTCTCGCGACGAACACTCCCGTCGA
>DRKT01000179.1 GCA_011053195.1 Phycisphaerales bacterium
ACCGTCAGGAAGCGGTGTGTGTTTAAAATCGTAGAAGAAGTGGATTTGATCTTTGCAAGGTATTTCTGCTGTCCTGAAGTTCCCACGCAAGACATTGGAGTTTCAGCAGGCCCGTCTCGACGATACGGTGATCCGTGCGCCGTTCGATGGGCTCATCATTCGCCGGGATCGGGACCCCGGCGACATCGTCGTGCCGGGCTCGACGATCTACCAGTTGATTGCGCTGGATGAGATCTGGGTATCGGCGTGGGTTGACGAGACGACGATGGCGGCGTTGAACCCGGGCCAGCCGGCGCGGGTTGTGCTGCGATCGGAACCGGAGCACCCATTCCCGGGCCATGTCGTGCGCCTCGGGTACGAAACGGACACCGAGACGCGCGAGTTTGTGGTTGACATCGCGATCGAGACGCTTCCCGAGCATTGGGCCATTGGGCAGCGGGCCGAGGCGTATATCGAGACGAACCGACTCGATGATGTGCTCGTGGCGCCGGTGGCCTTTGTCACGGTGAGGGCGGGTGAGCGGGGCGTTTTTGTCATTCGGGCGGGGCGAGCCACGTGGACTCGGTGTGAGTTCGGGGCGCGCGGGCGGGAGTTGATCGAGGTTCGCAGCGGGATTGAGCCGGGTGATGTCATCGTTCGTCCTGCCAAGGCGGGAGCGCGGACGAAACTGAGCGACGGGACGAGGGTTGAGGTCGAATGAATCTGGCCGTTCGGGATGTTCGGTACAACATTGGCCGATTCCTGCTCACCGCGGTGGGTCTGGGTCTGTTGCTGATGATCGTGATGGGGATGGGAGGCATTTATGCCGGCATCGTGGCCGACGCGACGCTGCTTGTGGATCAGGTTGAATCTGATCTGTGGATCGTGCAGCGTGACACACGTGGGCCGTTCGCCGAGTTGTCACGTCTGCCGTCGAGCGTAGAGGACCGGGCGCGAGCCGTCCCGGGTGTCGCCGATGCGCGGCGATTCGTGACCCACACGATCCAGCGCAACCATCGGGGCAAGCCGTTGCGGATGACCATCGTGGGACTGGCGTGGCCCGGTGATCGCGGAGCGTGGTTGCCGATCACAGCCGGTCGATCTTTGGCTCAGGGGCACTACGAGATCGTCGCGGACCAGACGCTCGGGCTTGCGGTTGGTGATCGTTTGAAACTTGGGAAGGACGAGTATCGCGTTGTGGGCATCGTGAACAACATGCTCAGTAGCGGTGGTGATGGAATCGCGTTTATGACCGTTTCGGACGCACAGGCTGTTCAATTCGACGCGGTGGGCGAGGCGACGCGTCTCGAGCGAGCCGCGAGGCGAAACCGGGCCGGGCAGGATGACCTTGGGTTGGTCCAGCCGGGGCTTCTTGAACGGGCGTCAAGGCCGGCATCGGCGATCCCTGCTCTTGGGCCGCCGATGGTCAGCGCCGTGCTGGTGACGCTCAAGCCGGGCGTGGACGCCGATGAGGTCCGCGCGACGATGGAAGGCTGGGCGGACGCCACGGTCTACACGTCGGACGAACAGCGGGAATTGCTCTTGCGGGGGCCGGTCGATCGCGCCAGGCGTCAGATCGGCCTGTTCCGTGTGCTGCTCGTGGCCATTTCCGCCATCATCATGTCATTGATCCTCTACACGATGACACTCGACAAGCTCCACGACATCGCGCTGCTGAAGCTGATGGGGGCCAGGGATCGGATGATCCTCGGTCTGGTGATGCAGGAGGCGTTCCTGCTCGGAGCCATTGCGTACGTTCTGGCGTACTTCATCGGCGAGCGTCTCTTCCCGTTCTTTCCGCGACGGGTCATCGTGACCGGTGACATGCTGATCTGGCTGGCGATCGCCGTCGCGGTGATCTGCATCATCGGCAGTTCGCTCGGCATCTGGAAGGCGATGCGCATCCAGCCCAACGAGGTGCTGTCATGACCGCCCATTCACCCACTTCATTGACCTCTCCGCCGGCGATCGAGACGGTCGGCTTGACCAAGGTCTATGGCAGCGGGAACACCGAAGTGGTCGCCCTGCGCGATGTTTCGATGACCATCGAGCGCGGCGAGGTCGTGGCCCTGCTCGGGCCGAGCGGCTCGGGGAAGTCGACGCTGTTGTCCGCCATCGGATTAATCAATCCACCGACGCGGGGTGAGATCAGGATCGACGGTCAGGTCGTGATGAACGGGTCGCGGGCGCTCGTCGATGTGCAACGGTTCCGGCGTGAGAAGCTCGGGTTCGTGTTCCAGAAATCGAATCTGATCCCGTTTCTGACGGCTCTGGAGAATGTGCTGGTGGCGCTGGCCATCGCGGGCCGGGAGGGGCGCTCTGCCAGGCGTCGGGCCATGGACTTGTTGGCATCGCTCGGTATTGCCGACCGGGCGCGGAATCTGCCATCGGCATTGTCCGGAGGGCAGCAGCAGCGTGTCGCAATCGCCCGGGCGCTGGCGAATCGGCCGAGCCTTCTGTTGGCCGACGAGCCGACCGCTGCACTGGACAGCAAGCTCGGGCGTCAGGTCATGGAATTGTTCCGCGACGTGGGGCACGAAAACCGGGCCGGCGTGCTTGTGGTCACGCACGACCAGCGTGCTCTGGATGTGTTCGATCGAAGCCTCAGACTTGAAGATGGTGTTCTCTCAGAACACGCGGGGTCTGGGGCCACCACGCTGACATCGACTCATTCAACATGATGTGACCGGCATGGCCCAAGCCGTCGCGTGCACGCGTCTTGCCCTGCACCACAACACCCGCGGCGAGCCGAACCCCACCTGTTCCGGCTCGCTCCGCGGGTGATGCGGGAGGAGGTCTCTTGATTTGGCGAGTTCGTTCTGCCGAGAGGGGTTATCTCCGCCGGCGCAGGGCGAGCAAGCCGCAGGATGAGAACAGTGCGACGGTTCCGGGGGCGGGCACAGCGTTGATCGTGATGCGCGCGATAAGGTCATTCTCGGCAAACACCGAGTTGATGGTGGCGCCGTTGGCTGTGGTCGATCCGATGAATGAGTTTAGGTAGTCTGTATCTCCTGCATCTGTGAAGAATGGCCTGATGGCAGCGGACTCCGGGAGTGCCTGACCGTCGTTGGTCGAGAAGGCGGCATCGTTGGTAGCCGAGTTGACCTCGGTGCCGTTGTCGCGCACATCGCGGCCATATATCTCGATGACCAACGGCCCGGCAAAGGTGCCGGCGTTGTCAAAGAGCATGTATGCGGTGGGATCGTCGTTCCCGACGAAGAGGTCATTGGAGGGCACGACCATCGAGGCGAAGGAGAGGTAGCGGTTGACGGCCGGGTCGCCGATGTCGAGGTTGAATGTGGTCGATTCGCCGGGCGAGAAGACGGGGGCATCCATGTCCAAAGCAACCGCGGTTGTCTGGACACCGCCGGCGACCCCGGCCGGACTCATCGAGAAACTGGAGGACAGCGGCCCGGTATTGCCGACCTCCGCCAGCGACGTCAGACCGGGAAAGTTCGACGAAAGCTCCCCTGTGTTGTAGGTGTCGAACCCGCCGTTGTGGACGCCGATCCAGAACGGTGTGAAGAAGAATCCGCCCGCCGGCATGGTGCTCTCGATGGTAAAGGTGAGCGTGTCGGCACAGGTCGAGCCCGCCCCGAGGACAAGTGCTGCGGTGAGTGCGCGCGTGGTGATCGTGTTCATGGTGCTTTCTCCTGTTAAGTAAGGCCCGACTGGGCACTGCAACGCCGGACTCAGGGCGGTGCGATGGACATACACCGACCGCCCCTCGCCGTGCGGCGCGCACGGCGATTCAGAAACCCCACGAACTGTCTTGATGATGTGCTCTACATATGAATCTATTGAGAGCGTAAAATCCGAATGGCCGCTTTCGCGACACGATCCGTATACTGTTCGGCGGGCGCTTCGAGGTTGCCCTCATTGATGAGCCGGGGGATATTCAGCACGCAGCCGCTGACCATGGCGGTCGCGAGCATCGGGTCCATTTCCGGGATTTCGCCTTTTTTCTGGGCATTGCTGATGAGTTCACAAAAGAGTTTGCCTTGGACCGAGTAGACCTCGCCCAGTTTCTCGGCCATCCGGTGCGGCATGAGCAGGACGTAGGTAAAGGCGTCCTTGTTGCTGTCGAAATACTCATAGGTGAATTGCACCCAGGCCCGCAACGCCGACTCGAACGGGATGTCGGCACGAACGAGTGTCGCCTTGTCACGGGCCATCTCGAGGACGACCGAGGCATAGGCCTCGCGGATCAGGTCGTCTTTGTTGTCGAAGTGTTTGTAGACGGCGCCCTCGGTGACGCCGGCCTCGCGGGCGATGACCCGGATCGAGGCCGCGTGGAGCCCGTCTCGAACGCCGAGCCTGATGGCAGCCGACTGGAGGTCGGAACGGGTATCTCTGGATTTCGATGTCCTGTTTACCATTGGTACACACCTGTTATCTGAACATACATCGTATTTGTCGCGGTGCAAGGGTAAGCAAGATTTTTTCTGGTGTTCTGGTTGCCTGTCTGTGCCGGTCGGGGCTTACCGATCGAGATTCTCATGTTGACAGCCCAAGGTTCAATGATTTCTTCGTTGCGGACGTTGAGTCGGATTGTCAGAAGCACAAGAAGACCCGGAACAAGGACAGGAATGCAGCGAGCTGCCGGGTTGAATCCCTTGGGTCTTCGCCCGACGCTACCCGGGTACGAGCCGAGATGGCGCGCATGATTGTGTCTGTCGATCCGTGGCGTTCGTTGATATCATGACTCCATGATCCGGAGCATGTTTGCGTTTGTTTGCGGCCTGTCGATGATGCTCGCGCCGGCTTGTGTGGTTCGAGCGCAGTTGGTTTCATCGTCTGGTGGTTCGATTCGAGCTCGGCGCGCGGAGCCGATCCCACGCCGGCCCTTTCCGCAGCATGTGGTGTATGCGCCGGGGACGCTTCGGCCGAGCCACCGTTCGCAGGCGGTGCAGGATGCGGACATGATCGCGCTATACGAGGCTTGGAAGGGACGGTATCTGGCACCGGCCGGGACCGAGCCGGATGGGCATGTGCGGTATCGGATTCTTCATCATCGCAATCCCCAGGGCGACACCGTCTCCGAGGGGATGGGGTATGGCATGCTGATCGTGGCGTACATGGCCGGGTATGACCCGCAGGCGCATGCGATATTCGATGGGCTGTACGAGTATGTGCTGGACCATCCGAGCGTGAACGGGGCATCGCTGATGGATTGGAATGTGCCGGCGAATGAGGCACCCAACCCGCCGGAGGACGACAGCGCGTTCGATGGCGATGCGGATATCGCGTACGCGCTGCTGCTGGCCTCGGTTCAGTGGGGTGATCGAGGCCGATTCGATTACCACCAGGAGGCCATGACGGTACTCGACGCGATCATGACGCGGACGGTCGGCGTGGACTCCGATCTGCCGCTGTTGGGCGATTGGGTGTCCGAGCCGGGCGATGAGTACGACCAGTACACGCCTCGGACCTCGGACTTCATGCCGGGGCACTTTCATGCGTTTGCGCGCGCCACCGGCGATCCGCGATGGAATGATGTCGCGTCGGCCTGCCAGAACGCGATCGGACAGATCCAGGCAACGTTCAGCCCGGCGACCGGGTTGATCCCCGACTTTCTCGTTCCGGTCTCGGCCAATGACCACACACTGATTCCCGCTCCGGCGTTTTTTATCGAGGGGCCCAACGACGGGCGGTATGAGTACAACGCCTGCCGGGACCCGTGGCGGTTTGCGACCGATGCGCTGATCAACAATGACCCGATCTCTCGAGCCGAGGCCCTGACGATCGCCCAGTGGAGCCGATCCGCAACCATGGGCGACCCGCAGGCGATCCACGCCGGGTACAAGCTGGACGGGACCCCGGTCGCGGGGTCGGACTACTTCTCCGCAGCGTTTGCAGCGCCGCTGGCGGTCGCAGCGATGCTCGACCCGCAGGGACAGGCGTGGCTCAATGCCCTGTACGACTCGGTGCGACAGAGTGATGACGACTACTACGAGGACACGCTGAGCGTCCTGGGCATGCTGGTGCTGACCGGCAACTGGTGGGATCCAACCCTGACACCCTGAATGCCCTGATGCGAGGGTGCCCCGGGCACGGAGAAACCCTCCCCCATCCATCCTGACGGACGTACGTCGGAACCGTGGAAAGGTTCGGGGCGTCCGCTGAAACGGGTGCATTTTTGACAGCCACAGCTCGGCCATCGTGACAGGCTGACGTTCCACACCCCATGAATTTCCGGAGTTTTCCCCGATGTTGATTCGGCATGGATCTTGCACAGCCATGGCATCGGGCGGGGCCGCGTGTGCACCGCTGAGTTCAGTATCACTTATTCTTCTGACAAGAAGAAAGGATTGTGCAATGGCCATCAGAATCAGTTCAACAGAAACGTTTCGGAACATCGCATGCAGCGCGGCCCTTCTCGCCTCGCTCGCAGGGACCACGCTCGCCCAGCCGAGCACCAGCCCCGAGGCGGACGGGTCGCAGGCTCAGGTCCAGCCGGGAACCACGCAGAAAGACGAGAATGTTAGGCAGATTCAGAATGAGGTCGAGACCAAGACCAACGATCAGGCGTCTGAAAAACAGACCCGCGTCCGGGAGGATGCGGTCGAAGCGCTCCAGAAGGCCCAGCATGCGCTGGTCGCGCTGGACAAGGGCAACGCCGACGAGGCTCTGGCTTCGGTTGAACAGGCGATCGGGAAGCTTCAGGTGATCCTGGCGATCTCGCCGGACTTGGCGCTCGCACCGGTTGGGGTCGAGATGACGCAGCTCGACGTGCTGGCGACGCCGGCCGAGATCCGCAGCGCCATCGAGGATGTGCAGGTGCAGCTGCGCAAGGGTCGAGTGCAAGAGGCCCGACATCTTCTGAGCATGCTGGGCAGTGAGGTTGTCATCACCGAGACCGACCTGCCTCTGGCAACATTCCCCGAAGCGCTGGCGAGTGTTGCCCCACTGATTTCCGCCGGCAAGCTCGACACCGCCCGTGCCCAACTGGCTGAGGCGCTGAGCACCATGGTTGTGCTCAACCATGTGATCCCGCTGCCTCTGCTGCGTGCGGACATACTGCTCGAATATGCCGGCGAGCTTGCTGCGGTTTCGTCGCGGACAGATGAGCAGAACAAAGAGCTCGAATTGCTGTTCGACAGCATCGACGAACAGCTTGAAATGGCACGCCTGCTCGGCTACGGCACGAAGGAGGATTTCAAGGAATTCGAGAAGGAGATGAAGTCCATCCGCGAGAAGTCGCGCAACGGGAAATCGTCGGAGGGGCTGGTCGATCGGATCCGCAATAAGATTGCTCACGTTCGTGAATCAATCTTCAAGTAAAGCATCCTGACCCGATCGGCCACTCTTGCCTCAGACGCCGAGAGGGGACAGAACATGACGCCCCGGCTTGCCCAGCATGGTGAGGCCGGGGCGTTGCCGGATTGGGATCGAGCATCAACGAGCCTGCCTCCGGGCCTAAGATCCATCCCGGAGGCGGACAGATGCTCGTTCCTGCGATAATTTCGGTGGTGGCGGTTGTTGTGATCGGCGTGCCCTTTACCTACTTCTGGTTCCGCTGGGCGGACCGGTGGGCCGATGCGGACCAGAAGCGATTTCATCGCAAGCCGGGCAAGCAAGATGATGTCATGCATGTGGTGATCGAGGACGACCCATCGCCGCGCTCGACGACAGGGAAGCCTTAGCGGTGCCCCGGTATCGGCTGACTGTTGCGTACGACGGGACGGATTTTTGTGGCTGGCAGAAGCAGGAGCCGCCGGACCCGGACCATCCTGATCGGAGGCTGATCCTGCGCACGGTGCAGGGCGTCGTCGAGCAGGCGGTACGCGACACCGTGCGCGAGAAGGTGCTGCTGATCGGTGCGAGCCGGACGGACTCGGGTGTGCACGCGCTCGGGCAGGTGGCGGCCTTTACATCGCACCCGGACCCGGCGCTCGGCGTGGGATGGCCCGAAGATCGAGGCACGGACAAACTCGTGACGGCCATCAACGGCAAGCTGCCCCGCGATGTGCTGATCACCGGCGCCGAGCGTGTTGATGATGCGTTCGACCCGATTAGCGATGCTGTCGAAAAAGAATACACGTACACGATCGACTCCGGTCCGGTGCGGCCTTTGTGGGACCGGCGGTATGTGTTCCATACGTGGCACGAACTCGGGCTGGAACGGATGCAAGAAGCGGCGGCGGCGCTCGTCGGCGAACACGACTTTGCCTCATTCGCCCAGATCAACCACGGCCGAACCACAACCGTGCGCACGATCTACCGTTGCAGCGTCGAGCAGGCCGAATCGCCAAACTCCGGGCAACGCCTGGTCATCCGCGTTTCCGGCAGCGGCTTCCTCTACAACATGGTGCGGATCATCGCGGGCACACTGATGGACGTCGGACGCGGAAAGATTGATCCGGCAAGCATGGGAGAGATTCTCGCCAGCGGCGACCGCCGGCGCGCGGGGGTGACACTCCCGCCCCAGGGCCTGAGGCTGGAATGGATTCGGTATGGGTAGTCCGCTGAAGATTCTGCACATCTCGACCCGGCTCATCCTCGGCGGGAGCCAGGAGAACACGGTGCTCTCGTGCGAGGGGCAGGCTCGTCTCGGGCATGAGGTGCATCTGGCGTTTGGTCCGATCTTCGGGCCGGAGGGTTCGATGCTGGATCGGGTGCAGGGGTTTCGGACCGATGATGGGCGTGGGATCACCACGCACGAGCTGCCGAACATGGTGCGCGAGGTGAATCCATGGAAGGATCATTTCTGCTTTCACCATGATCTGAAACGATTGATCCGGGAGATCCGGCCCGACGTGGTGCACACGCATTCGTCCAAGGCGGGCATCCTCGGGCGGTGGGCGGCATGGACGTTTGGTGCTGCCGGCGGACCGCGGCCGGCGGTGGTCCACACGATCCACGGCCCACCCTTCATGCCGATCGAGGGCGGCATGCTCGGTCGCAACACCATCCGGATGAAGAATAAGGTGTATGAGATCGCGGAGCGGTTCGCAGCCAAACGCTGTCACACCATTGTGGCTGTTGCGGATGCGATGACGTCCCAGTTTCTAGCGCGTGGTATCGGCCGGCCCGAGCAGTATGTGACGGTGCGCAGCGGAATGGAGATCGAGCCGTACCTGCATCCACCGACGGGCACGCTTCGGGAAGATATCCGGCGAGAGCTCGGGCTGGGCGACGATGACTTCGTGATCGGCACGGTCGCGAGGCTGGCGCAGCACAAGGGACACGACGACCTGCTCGATGCGCTGAAGGATGATCTGCGCGCCAATGCGAACTGGAAGCTGCTGTGGGTCGGCGATGGGTGGTGGCGTGATCGACTCTTGGCCAAAGCCGAGGCGTTTGGTGTGCGCGGGCAGCTCATCACGACGGGGCTTGTGCCGCCCGCGCGGGTGCCGGCGATGATCCGGGCGATGGATGTGCTGGCGCATCCGAGTTATCGGGAAGGCCTGCCCCGAACGGTGCCTCAGGCGCTTCTGTGTGGCGTGTGTCCGGTGGCGTACGACGTGGACGGGACGCGCGAGGCGTGCCGGGATGAGCAGACCGGCCTGCTCGTCAAGCCGGGCGACATCGAAGGTCTGCGGGCCGCGATTCGGCGGCTGCATAACGACCCGGACTGGCGCACTAAACTTGCACAACATGGACAAGCCTGGTGCACAACGGAATTCTCGGCAGCAACGATGGTCGAACGCTTGGAACGGGTCTACCGCGATGCGATTGAGCGCGCTGGCCGCGGCGGTGATGCTCTCGGCAGCCGCACGGGCACAACTCAGCCTGGGCGGGCCTGAAGCCCCCGAGCCGGGTTCGAGTCTTCTGGCGCCGGCGATGGCTTCGAGACTGGAACGAGATGCGGAACGGTTTGATCCGCAGGCGTGGGCGAGCGATCCGAACCGCCAAGCGCTCGAGTCAGCCGAGCGGGAGCTGCGGCTGATGGCGGCCGAACTGGCGCGCATGGGCGCCACGCTCGGAACGGATGGCTCGCACCTCATGCTCGCGGCGATGACCATCGACCGAAGGCTCGACGAGCTGGACAACGCGCTGCAATCCCTCGACGATCGTGTCATGCTCGGCTCGCTCGCGCACGATATCGCGCAGGTGCGTGTGGACTGGGACCGCGGGGAGGTGGTTTCGCCGGAACAGCTCGATCGGGATCTGCGGTATGTGCTGGCGCAGGCGGCGCTGCTTCGGTTTGATTCGTTGCCGACGGGGCAGGGGTGGTTCGAGGTCGGCCGATCGACACCGATGGGGAGTCTGGATGATGTCATTGAATCGCTGCGTGGTGTCGGGCTCTCGCCTGGGACAATTGAAAGTCTGATCGAGCTGAATGACCGGCTCAAACTGATGCAGGCCTGGCCCGGGTATACCCGGTCGTCGGATGCCGAGATGAGGGCGATCCGCGGAGCAGCCGACACGCTTCTCGGCCTGCCCGGCTGGATCACGCAGGAAGCCCGGCAACGGTTCCTGAATGATTTTTCAGATGCCATTTCTTCCAGGAATACGACCATTCGCACCGAGCTGCTCAAACTGATCGCTGCTCAGGGGCGTGTGATCGAGCAACTCAGCGCCCTTGGTGAAGGTCGAGAGGCAACGCGTCTGCGCAGCCGGGCCGCCAAGGCGCTGGCGCAGGAAACAGCCGATGCCGCGGTGGCGCTCGCTGCAGCAAAGCTGGCATCGGAAACACTGGCGATCACTGCCAAGCAGACCGGGCTGGATCGGGACGACGATGTGCTGCGCCAGCTCAAACCCGCGTGGCGGAAGCTGGTGCCGAAGGTCCGTAATACATCCGTCAGCGCCCGGGTGGCTGCGGTCGCGCTTCTGGTTGATCCGACCGACCTCACGGACCCCGGCGTGCTCGCATCGATTGCGGCCCAGCGGCAACTCGCCGACGATTTTCAGATCCTCCGCCGGCTCTCGGCCTTGCTCAAACCCGATCCGGCGCACACGAACCGCGCGTACGACGCCATCGCGAATCGGTTGCTGGCGCTCGGCAAGGACATGAACGATCCGGATCTGTTCGACTCGAGCTTGGCCCTGTTTCGTCAGCTCGACCGTGAACTGGATCTGTGGGATGAGATCAACCAACTCCGCGAACCCGCGATGCGTGTGGTCGGGAATCGTCGCGATGCGCTGACACTCCGGCTGGACAAACTGCGGGACAGTTGGCTCGCGGCGTGGGGCACGCCGGGCGGTCGGGGTTCGGGCGAACTTCTTTCCGGTGATCTCGAGATGATGGCCGGCGTGCTGCGCGCGCTGGCGGATGTCGATGCCTTTACTGATCTCGGGGCGCTCGAAAGCTGGCCGGGGTTCGAGATGATGCCCCGCGTGCGCCGGACTGTCACGGACGGGCTCAGTTCCGCGGTCGATTCGCTCGTGGCCGATGTCGTGCGGGGGCCGAGCCCGATCGCGCTGGAACGCTCGACCAATGGGCTGATCAAACTCCGAGGTTCGTACGGGCCGGCACTCGTCGCGGGCCGATTGGCGAGACTCGGACGCGAAGATGGCCTGGCCCTCGCGGGCCCGATCGCCGAACTTGCGCTCGGTCCACCGACGGATGACTCATGGATGGCCGACCATCGCGACGCGATCGCCGACATCTGTTGGTACAGCACCGAACTCACCGCTGCCCATACGGACGATCCCGGCGAAGAGCGCGATGCCACCAAATCGCTCCGGGCCTACCTGCTCTGGCGTTCGCTGCGAACACTCGAAGCGATCGAAAGAGAGCGGGAATAGGGCCTCGGACTTACTTCCATCGGAGTGTGCGCTCGCCGAAATCGAGCCGCATGGCCTGCTTGGCATCGTGGAGCGTGCGCTCGGCGGTTTCGTTGGCGCGGGCTGTCCCATCGCGGATGATCTCGATGACTGCATCGTCGCCGCTCGGCCCCTCGAACTCTGCCCGGCGCCGGCGCATCGGTTCGAGCAGCTCGTTGATCGCCTCGATCACATGCGCCTTGACATGCCCATCGCCAAGGTTGTCGCCGGCGCGGTACCGCTCTCGCAATTCCGCGACGAATTCCTTGTCCTTGATGAACACATCCGCATACTGAAACACGGGATTGATCTCCGGATCGCCGGGCTGGTCCGGCTCGCGGCTCTGGCCGGGGTACATCGAATTGACCTTCTTCTTCACCTGCTTCGGCGAGTCGGACAGAAAGATCGCGTTGTTCAGGCTCTTGGACATCTTGTTGGAACCATCAGTCCCGAGCAGCCGGCCGACGCGCCCGACGAGCGCCTTGGGGATCGGAAACGTTCCGCCTTGGCTTTCGTATTGCTCATCTTCGGCGTGTGGATCGACGCCACAGTAGATCTGGTCGAATCGGCGCGCGACCTCCCTGCACATCTCGATGTGCGCCACTTGATCCTCGCCGACGGGCACATACTCCGGCCGAAACGCGAGGATATCGGCGCACTGCCCGACCGCGTACATCGGAAACCCGAAGCTGTACTTGTCGCCGAGACCTTTGGTTTCGATCTCGGTCTTGAGCGTCGGATTGCGCATCACGCGGTTGAACGGAATGAGCATCGAGAAGTACCAGCTCAGCTCCGCGATCGCCGGCACCTCGGTCTGGAGCACGATCGTGCTCCGCGCCGGATCGATCCCCGCAGCAAGCCAGTCCTTGACGATCTCGATCGTGTCGCGCCGAATATCGTCCGGCTTGTCGGCCCGCGTCGTGAAGGCATGCATGTTCGCCAGCAGGAAGAAGCAGTCGTAGTCGTCCTGCATGGCGACGCGCTGCTCGATGCTGCCGACCCAATGCCCGAGGTGCAGCCTCCCCGTGGGCGTGTCGCCCGTGAGAACGCGGTTCCTGCCGATGTGTTCCGTTGTGTCGTTCATAGGGCCAACTGTAGGAGCCACGATTTTGTGGCGTTCCGCGGCTGCCCGATTTCGGGGAACACGGAATAGTGCCGGTGTGTTTGAGATTTTTGTCCCAAGGACTTACAGCCCCCCCTGTGGTATTCTGGTGGCATGAGAGCCGGGCGAAACCATCGCGTTGGGTTTTCAATCATCGAACTCGTCGTCGTCATCGGCGTGATCATGGTGCTGATGGGATTGCTCCTGCCGGTCCTGGGTGGGGCGAAGGCGACCGCGATGCAGATGCGGCAGGTATCGAACATTCGGCAAGTGGGAATGCTTATCGATCTCTACTTGAATGATTGGGATGATACTTACCCGCTCGCCGACATCCGTCCGGATTGGCACCCGACTTCAGTTTCGAGAAAGACAGCTGCTGCGCTCGGAATTGGACGGTACTGGGCAATGCCTCTGATTGACTCCGGACTTGTGACCAGGAAGCAGTTTCAGTCGATCTATTGGGACTCGTATGCATTCGGTTCCGTCACGATGTACACGGATCCGGAATTGATGTTGCCCGACTCCATCCCCGCATGGGAAACTTTTACCAACTCGCCGGTCCGTCGGTATTGGGCAAAGTACCCTTCGGATAAGGGTTTGGTCGGAGTCAGCTTTGTCCCGGATGCCCGAGGAAATGACAAACTGATTCCTGGCTATACGTTGTGGCACAGCATGCTACCAGAAGGTCCGCGTGCACCTGTTCTCTTCGCCGACAGTTCTGTCCTGCAGATTCAGCACGACGAACTTCTCGAACCCGATCCTGCACCGATTGATGTATGGGGATCGGGCATCATGTACACATGGCACGGTATTCGAGGCCGAGATAAGTGAAAGGAACATTTGACATGACGTGCTCAGTACAGTCATTGTTTGCGATTCTAACACTCGCGGCGCCATCAATCGCCCTGGCGCCTGAACAGTGTTGGGAGATGATCACTTCCTGCCAGGGCTGCGGCGGTACC
>DRKT01000180.1 GCA_011053195.1 Phycisphaerales bacterium
GCGGCCTCGGCCTCGTCCCACCGGCCGGCTTCGTACAACTCGTGTGCGCGCTCGACCTGCTGCTCTGCTTCGTGCCAATCGTTCATCGGATCACCAGCGACATGCCGCCCGCCCATATACCGAACATCAAAGAAACTCTCCCGTATGTGTCAGCACCCGGGGTTCTTGCGCAGATAGTATCGACCCGAAAGCCTCTTTCACCCGAAGAGAGAAGAAATACGTCCACCCCCTTGCTCTGGAACGCCGTGCCTGACTTGAATTCGACATTCCGCCGCTGGACCCTCTTGATTTTTCTGTCAATTGTGACCGCAGCCGTTGGATTTACCACCCCGGCACAATCGCAGGGCGATGACCCGCTGAAGATGCTGACGATGTCGACGGCAATGGAGTCCGTCCGGCTTGATGCCGCGGCCACGCTGCTCAGGCAGGAGTTGTCCAGCAAAACGATCCGGAAACTGGTTCAGATCCTCAGCCCCACCCCGCAGGATCCGGTTGCCCAGAGGCTGCTGCTGGTCGCGATCGCAGCTCGTCCGATCACACCTCCGGAGTTTGAGGAGCCGATCATCGAGCTGGTTGCCCGAGGTGAAACGCAGATCAGGCCACAGGCGTTGGCTGCCTTGGCCTCGGTAGGGACATGGGATGCAGCCCGGGTGCTGATCGACCACGCTGCCCCATACATGGCACCGGAGGTTTCATCCGCGGCCAACGCGGCGTTGATCCGCATGACGGGCCGGGATGATCTTGCGGGCAATATCGAGGGCTGGCGGGCCTGGCTCGCCGAGCGCAAGGACCTCGATGAAGATCAGTGGCGTGCCGAACTGCTGCGAGGCCTGACCGATCGCATCGACCGCCTCTCGGTCCGTGAGGCAGAAGCCACGACCATGGCGGTCGATGGATTTCGCCGGCTGTTTCTCGTGGCACCGTATCAAGACCGAGGCCCGTTGCTTGCGGAGCTCCTGCTGAGCACCGATTCCTTGCGCGAGCTCGGGATCGAGCTGGTCTATCGCGATCTGGCACAGGGTCGTCAGATTGATCCGGCGGTTGGTGAGGCAGCCCTGACATTGCTTGCCGAATCTGATCCGAAAGTCCGGGCCGAGGCTGCGAAGCTTGTCAACACGCTTTCACCCGAGAATTCGGAAAGCCCGGTCACGCAGGCATTGGTGAACGAAACTTCGCCCGACGCAGCGGCTGCCCTTCTCACCGCGGCTGCGCGGTGGCCAAATGCTTCGGTCGTCAAACCTGCACTGCGATGGCTGGAGTTCGGTGCAGCGACACGAGATGCGGCATCGACATTGCTCTTGGCATTGGACACGGCGGGTTTGCTGACCTCTCCAGCGGATCGTCGCCGGGTGGCGTCGGCACTACGAGCGGCCGGTCCTGAAAGGCTCACACCCGATGGTGTCCGTCTCATCATCCGAACCGGGACCGATGACGATCGCGAAGCTGTTACGGTGCTGCTCAACACGGGGACGAGCGATCAACGGGCGGCCGCTTCATCGGAGTTGGCCCGCCGACCCGAGTTTTTTGACCGGGTCATAGCTGCGGCCGAACGGGACCCCGGATTATATGGATCGGCGGTCGCTGCCGCTATTGCCCATCGTCATGGCGCCGATGGCTACGCACTCATCCGCAGGCTCGATGCGCCGAGTGATGATGCCCGGCGTGCGGGCTTGCTTGCAGTCGCACGATCATTGCCTCCGCGCTTTGTGCTCGAGGCCGCGAGGCAGTACGAGACCGATCCCGAGATGCGAGCCGCGATTCTTTCCACCATTGGCAATGCGGCGGCCAACGAGGCCGAACAGCGGGATATTGACCAAGCCATGATCCTGCTTGCCGAGACGTACCTGAGACTTGCGAATCCTGAGAACTCGCTCAATGCGTTGGCTTCGATATCCGCCGAGCCCGCTCCCGATGATGCGAGCAAGATCGCTGAGATCAAAACAATCTCCTTGCTTTGGCTCAATCGCATCGATGAGGCCATTGATGCGGGTGCCGGGGTGGATGCGTGGTTCACCGCTTTGGATCGGATAGGCGCAGAACCGCACGCCGAGGTGGTGGCGCAGCGGGCCTTGGCTCGATTTGGAAATGTGCTCAGCGAATCCGAACGCCTGCGTTTGAATTCAATTGCCAATGTCGCACAGACACCTCCGACGGAACCGAAGCCGAACGAAGGTGGTTGATCACATTCCCGGTTTGAATTTCGATCAGTTCGGCTGACTTCCGGCCTTACGCCGGCGGGCAAACCCGAATGCCGATAATGAACGAGTCTTGATCTCGGGTGGCGAGTCTGCTTCTCGCCGGCCCGGGATCGCGGACAGAGCCTGCTCCGCTGACGCGAAACCCTCGGCCGGGTCAAGCCCCTCCGCGAAGAACGCATCCCACCTCGGGTCGAGTTTTTCGACAAGACGGGTCGGGTTGATCCAAACGTCGGTCGGCAGAACACCGGTCATCAATTCGTATGCGATGTTCACGACCGATCTGATCTCATCTCGTCTGACTTCATTTTCGTCACACTCATCATGGCGCATTGTCTGGCAGATGCCATAGAGCTCGATATTGACCGCACCGCTGCGATCAACGAGGATCTCGTCCATGCCCATCGGACCGTGTACGACACCCAGCGCATGGGCGCTCTCGCTGGCGGTCAGAAGCTGAACAAGCACTCTGCCGACCTCAAGCGTATCCATCTGGCCCCCCTTGACGGACAGCAGATCGCTGAGCATCAGGAGCCCATCCTGATCGCCGAGGTATGGGGATATGACCCACGCCTCCATCGGCGAGGCCAGCGAGTACTGCTCGACAGGCAGGATGTGGGGGACAGAAAGCGAGGCGGCCGATTCGACCGCTTCCAAAAACCGACGCCGCTCGGCTCGGGACGAGCCC
>DRKT01000181.1 GCA_011053195.1 Phycisphaerales bacterium
AACAACGAAACACTGCTTTTCCTCCAATCCACCGCGACCGAGCTCGGCATCACCATCCAGGGCAGCCGAACCCTCATCCCCTCCCCAAACGCCAAAGCCACCAACAACGCCACCATCATCGCCCCCGATGGCCGGCTCCTCTGCGAATACGCCAAAATCCACCCGTTCACCTTCGGCAAAGAGCCCGAAGCCTTCGCCGGCGGCGACGAGTCCTGTCTCTACACATGGACCGCCGACAATGAATCGCTCCAAGTCTGCCCCGCGGTCTGTTACGACCTGCGCTTTCCCGAGCTGTTCCGCCGGGGTCTCCTCGCCGGCGCCGAGGCCTTCGCCATCGGTGCGAACTGGCCCCAAACCCGACAGGCCCACTGGCGGGCGCTCGCCATTGCCCGAGCCATCGAAAACCAGGCCTACGTCTTTGCCGTCAACCGCACCGGCTCTGATCCGCACCTCGCCTACGCCGGCGGCTCGATCGCCATCGACCCCCAAGGGAAAGTCCTCGGTGAACTCGACGAAAAACCCGACACTCTCACCGTCGAAGTCCATCCGGAAAATGTTCGGAACTGGCGATCAACATTCCCCGCATGGCGTGACCTGAAGATTCGCACTCTCAACTAGCCCATTTTACCGTTTCTCTGCCATTTTCCCTTGTGCAATGCTTCCCCCGTGCGGTAGACTCCCCCCGGGAGAAGAGAAACATGCGCACGAAAACCGTTTTGATGGCGGCCGGGGTTGTCGCTGCAGGCACCGCGTCGGCTCAGCAGACCAGCCTGAACATCCACATTCAGGCCGTTGACACCATCCTTGCACCCGGCGATTCAACAGATTTCCATATCTGGGTCGAACTGCTCGATCCAACGGGCACCGTGCTCGCGGCCGTGTCGAATATCTCGTTCGACCTTACTTTCGGCGGCTCACCCTTGACCATTTCAAACAATGACTTCTCGCCATCTTTCGACAGCGTCTTCTTCGGACCCGCAATCGACGGTGTCGTCACCGGCGACTCGATCATCGGCGCCCAAGGCACCAACACCCTCCCGCCACTGAACAACCCGAGCGGTGTTGATTCCAGCAACCCACTCAGCATCTACAGCTTCAGTGTGGACACGACCAATTCCTCGTTTGGCGCGTACACGCCCAGCATGACGATCAACAACCAGTTCGACGGCGCCTACACAGGCTCGCCATTTCCCGATGTTTTCTTCTACCAACTCGCCGACGGCTCGCCGGGCTCCGTCCCGTTCAACATCATCGCCGACACGATCTTTGTCGTCCCGGCGCCCGCGACCGGCATGCTGGCCCTGATGGGTCTGGCCATCCTTCGACGCCGATCACGCTGAGCCTGCGACACGGTCGATCTCGCTCAGCGTCGTCACCCCCGCAGCCGCAAGTTTCCACCCGGACTGCTCGAGCGTGGTGAACACGCCCTGTTCGATGACCTTCTTCATCCCGCCGATCGTGGGTGAATCCAGAATCACATCGCGCAGCGCATCATTGAAATCGAGCAGCTCGAAAATCGCCCGTCGACCCGCAAAGCCCGTGCGCAGGCACGCCGGGCACCCCGTCGGGATGTACATCTGCGTCGCGCCGCCGAGGAATCGACCCATTTTCGTCGCATCACCGGGCGAGACATTCTGAGCCCGCTTGCACCGATCGCACAGCACGCGCACCAACCGCTGCGCCAGCACCAGCTGCAGGCTGCTCGCCACCAGGTAGGGCTCCAGCCCGAGATCCAGAAGCCGAAACACGCTGGAAATCGTGTCCTTCGCGTGCAGCGTCGAGAACACCAGATGCCCCGTCATGGCCGCCTGCATCGCCACCTTGGCCGTATCCGGGTCGCGGATTTCGCCAACAAGGATCACATCCGGGTCCTGCCGAAGCACCGACCGCAGCAGCGAGTGAAACGTGTTGCCCCGAGATTCATCCGTGGGCATCTGCGTCACACCCTCGAGCTGATACTCCACCGGGTCCTCGATCGTCACCACGTTGCGCGTCTCGCGGTCAACTTCTCGCAGCGCGTTGTACAGCGTCGTCGTCTTGCCCGAACCCGTCGGCCCCGTCACCAGCAGCAGCCCCGTGTCCTGCTCGCACACCCGCCGAACACGGTCCAGCATGAACGTCGGCATCCCGATGTCATCGATCGAACGAGGCACCCGGCTCAGATCCAGCACGCGCAGCACCAGCTTCAATCCATGCACCGAAGGCGTCAGCGAGACGCGATAGTCCACCCGACCCCGGTTCACCTTGCCCTGTTTAAACTTTGCCGAGAAGTGACCATCGACCACCGCATCCTTGGCCGTGTCGGTCGAACCGCTCGCCGTGCGCACAAGCCCCGTCACCAATCGCCCGACATGGTTCGGCAGATCGACCACCCAGATCATCTGACCATCGACACGCACCCGCACCGAATGACACCCGCCCTTGGGCTCGACATGGATATCCGTCGCCCCTGTCGCCGACGCCACCTGCAGCAGCAGCGACACCGCAGTCGCTCCATCACCCGAGCCCGAGAATGCCTCGCTCGATCGCCCGGCCGCATCGATCAGCGTCAGCGCCATCGACGCCGGGGACGCCCCATGAGAGCCCTCGATCACCTTGGCGATCTCCACCATCCAGGGCTTGGACTCCTCGCCGGTGCCCGGCTCATCCTCGGCCCCGGCCGCCGACTCGACCCGGAACTCCTGACTCCCAACCCGGATCACGTCGCCCTCGTGCAGCTCCGCCTCGTCGATCTTGGTGCCGTTGAGCTTGGTCCCGTTTCGGCTCCCCAGATCCCGCACCACCCAGCACGATCCATCATCGCTCGGCTCGACCACACAGTGGAACCGGCTCGCCCGGTCGTCCTTCAGCCGGATCGTGTTGTCCGGGTGTCGACCGATCGAGATCGGGTCCTCCGACATCGCCACCGGTCGGCTCCGGCCGGTGATGTGGTTCAATCGGGTGGTCGTCACGGCTCGATCGTCGGTCATCGCTCTGCTTTCGAAGGACATATTCGATTAGACCCAGTATCGGCGATCCGGTTCCCACGCTCAACGAACTTTCCGGTTCTAGCATCCGCCCCATGATCGATCTCAAGGCCCTGCGTGAGAACCCCGAACGTTTCAAAGCCGGTGCGGCCGAGAAGCAGATGACCGTCGATATCGACCGTGTCCTCGCCCTCGATGCCAGAAAGCGGGAACTCCTGACCAAACAGGAAACACTCCGAGCCGAGCAGAAAAAACTCGCCAAAGCCAGCGGCCCCATGATCGGCCAACTCATGGGCTGCCTGAAAAACGCCTCGGACGCCGAGAAACCCGCCATCGAGGCCGAGCTCGCCGAACTCAAGGCCAAGCCCGCCACCCTCAAATCCGAGATCCAGACCCTCGACGAGGAACTCGCCCGCATCCAGCCCGAGCTCGACGCGATCCTGCTGGACATCCCCCAGCCCGCCGACCCGGATGTGCCAAGGGGCGAGTCAGCCGACGACAACATCGAGATTCGCCAGTGGGCGCCGGACTGGTGGGACCCTACCAAGTCGTTCCGGGACAACAAGGGCTTCGATCCGAAGACCCACCTCGAGCTCGTGCGTGATCTCGACCTCGTTGATTTTGAGCGGGGTGTCAAGGTCGCCGGAACGCGGAACTATGTCCTCAAAGGTGACGGCTTCAGGCTCCACCAGGCCGTCCTCCGCTTCGCCTTCGACACCATGATCTTCGACAACGGCTTTGCCCCAAGATCCGTCCCCGTCCTCGTCCGCGAAGAGGCGATGGTCGGCACCGGGTTCTTCCCCCACGGCAAAGACCAGTCCTACCACATCGAAGAAACCAAACGCGGCGGGGGACACGACATCTACCTCACCGGCACCGGCGAAGTCGGACTCATGAGCCTGCACCAGGGCGAGATCCTCGACGAGGCCGACCTTCCACTCAAATACATCACCGTCAGCCCGTGTTTCCGACGAGAAGCCGGGGCTGCGGGCAAAGACACCGCCGGCCTCTACCGCATCCACCAGTTCGAGAAAGTCGAGCAGGTCGTCATCTGCAGAGCAGACGAAGCCGAATCCCGCCAGTGGCATCAAAGAATGATCAGCTACGTCGAAAACATCCTCCAGAAGCTCGAGCTCCCCTACCGCCTGCTCCAGTGCTGCACCGGCGACCTCGGCCCGAAAAACGCCGACATGATCGACATCGAGTGCTGGATGCCCGGCCGGGGCGATGCCGACGCCGACGGTCTCCCCACCGGCGACTGGGGCGAGACCCACTCCGCCAGCAGGCTCTACGACTTCCAGTGCCGAAGACTCAACCTCCGCTACCGCCCCGGCGGCGAGACCGGCAAAGGCCCAACCACCTTCTGCCACTCTCTCAACAACACCGTCCTGGCCAGCCCGCGATTCCTCATCCCCATGCTCGAAATGCACCAACAGCCCGACGGCTCGATCGCCATCCCCAAGGCACTCCAGCCCTACATGAACGGACAGGAACGCATCGGCGTATCCTGAACTGATCCGCCCCCCACCACGAGTCAACGATGGACACACCAATCAGCCACAGTCCATCCACGCTGACAACCCTTACGGTCCTCATGCCCGTCCACAATGAGGCGCGCACGCTCCGAGAGATCATCCGCCGCGTCTTTCAGTCTCCCATCGAACTCGACATCCAGCTCATCTGCATCGACGACGGTTCAACCGACGGCTCGACCGACCTGCTCACCGAACTGGCCAAGCACGATGATCGGATTCTTCTCCTGCGGCACGACCACGCGAGGGGCAAAGGGGCCGCCCTGCGCACCGCGATCCCGCACATCACCGGCGACATCGCCATTATCCAGGACGCCGATCTTGAATATGATCCGAACGACTACCCGGCCCTGCTCGCGCCAATACTCGCGGGCGAGGCCGACGCCGTCTATGGATCTCGCTTCATCACCGGCAAACGCCGACAGGTCCACCGATTCTGGCACGCCCAGGCCAACCACGTCCTCACGCTGGCCTGCAATATGCTCAGCGACCTCAGCCTGACCGACATGGAAACTTGCTACAAGGCCTTCCTCACCGACGTGCTCAACGAACTCCCGCTCATCAGCGACGCCTTCGAGATCGAGGTCGAGCTCACCATGCGACTCTCGCGACGAAACCTCAGGCTCTACGAGGTCCCCATCAGCTACCACGGCCGAACACGAAACGAAGGCAAAAAAATCGGGTTCACCGACGGCCTGCGCGCGCTGCTGGCGATCGTCCGCTTTGGCATCATTGACCGGAGATGACCGCTTCATTCCGCCGAGGCATGCAACTCGACCTCGGTCCCGTCGCCCGGCTCCACCTGCCCGGCCCACGACACATTCGCCGGCCGACACACTCCAAAATCGCCCGACTCGCACCACGCAAAGCTCAGTTCCACAAGCACACGCTCACCCGCCCTGACCGATCCCGCCGGGATCGTCACTGACACCGGCAACGAATCCGTGCGCATCGTCCGCTGACTCAACACCTTACCCGAATCAAGAGACGACACGCGAACGGTCATCGGCGCCTCGGGGTTCGGATGCCCGCCCGCCGGCAACACCACGTTCAGCTTCAGCTCGGTGTCAGATTCAGGATCCAGCGACAACGGTGTCTCGACGGCTCCATCGGCCTGCACAACCAACGCGCCCGCCGACCCGAGCCCGTCGATCTTCAACTCGTGGAAAGCCCCGCTCTGCGGATCGAACACCACGACCCGGTTGTTGTTGGTGTCCGCCACGAACGCAAGGCCCGTCGGCGCATCGAAAAAAATCCCGCCCGGCTCATCCAGCGAAAGCTCGCCCGGACCGGCCCGACGCCCCCCTGCCAGCGTCAAGACCCGCCTCGTCTCAGGATCGATCTCCTTGATCTTGTGGTTGTACGTATCCCCCACAAGGAGCCGATCTCCATCCTCCGTCGGCATCACCGCCACGCCGAGCGGGTGTTGCAGCCTCGCCTGCGGATACTCGCCATCCACATCGCCGAACTCGAAGAGCCCATTCTCCTGAAGATTCTCAACCGTGTGCCCGATCACCGTCTCCACACGTCGACTCTCGAAATCCATCGCCCGGATCGAGCTCGATTCGCTGTCGGCAAAGTACAGCCTCGACCCATCGCTCGAAAATGAAAGCCCCGACGGCTGCGCCAGGGCCGCCTCGCGGAACGGACCATCCAGCACATTCTCGTATCCCGAGCCCGCCACCGCACGGGCAAACTGATTCTTCATCTTGATTGACCAGATCTGATGCGTCCCGGCCATCGCGATGTAGAGCTCATCACCCGCCGGCGAGATCGCCACCGCCCAGGGCGAACTCAGTTTCTGCTGCGTCGCCGGCGTCCCGCCGATCCGGTCATAGCCCTGCTCACCCGTGCCCGCGATCGTCTTCAGATCGAACGTCGAAAGATCCAACGCCCGAACCGCGTGGTTTTCCGTGTCCGCGATGTACAGCACATTCCTCGGCAAATCCAGCGACATCCCCTGCGGCATGTGAAGCTGCGCCTCCGTTGCAGAACCATCCACAAATCCCGGTTCGCCCGTGCCCACGACCTGCACCAACGAACTTCGCCCATCCTGATCCGGAAACGTCGCCACTATCACCCGGTTGCCCGAACTGTCCGCGATGAACACGCGATCGAGCGCACTCGACGCCAGCACCTTGCCCGGAAAGGTCAGCCCCGTCGCCGGCTCAACCCATGAATCGGGATCATACTGCACGCGCTCGGCTGCAAGATCGCCCCGCTCCTGACCCCGCTCAAGGGCCCGCTCGATCGAGTTGTCCAGCAGCTTGCGCTGCCCCTCGCCGCCGGCAGACCCGATGACCCGCCCATCCGATCCGATCAGCACAAACCCGGGCCAGCTCCTGATCCCGTATTGATTCCAAATCTGCGACCCATCATCAATCACCACCGGATGACGAATCCCGTACCGGTGTACCGCGTTTCGGATCGATTCCCGATCCGCCTCATTCGTAAACTTGGCCGAGTGCACGCCGATCACCACAAACGGCTGATCCGAATACTTCTCCTCCAGATACTCAAGATCCGGCAACACATGGATGCAGTTGATGCATCCAAGCGTCCAGAAATCCAGGAGCACGACGTGCCCCTTAAGATCGCCACCGAGCAGCAGCGGCCGATCCGTGTTGAGCCACCCGAGACTCGGCTCAAGCTCCGGCGCCATCGGATTCAGCACCGGCTCGGTGATCTCCTTCGGCGCCTTCATACTCGCCCCGAACCAATACACACCGCCCACAACCAACCCACCGATCAGCACCAGCAGAATCACCACATGACTGAACCGAAGAAAGCCCCGCATCCCGACCGTGCCACCCATCATCAGTCCTCCAAACCACCCGTATCAAACCCGGCGCCCCCCGACGGGCTCTTCACAACCCAAAGCGTACCAAAGGCACTGTCCCCGAAACATCGACCCGCTCAACAAGACGCGCCCCGCGCAGCGACGCGACCAGGGACGACAGATCATCCCCGGACGGAGCTGTGCAAACCACCGATTCGCCCGACTTCGGGTGCTCGAACGCCAGCAACCCCGCATGCAGCGCCTGACGCGAGATCAACATCTCGCCCGATTCATCCACAAACGTCCGCCCGCCATACATCGAATCACCCACGATCGGCCAGCCCTCGTCCGAAAGATGGACCCGGATCTGATGCGTCCGGCCTGTCTTGAGCTCAAGCTCGACCAGCGTGAAGTCCTGATCCCCCACCGCCCGACGATGGTCGCGGTACCGCTCTCGCACCCGGCAGATCGTCACCGAAGGCTTGCCAAGGTCGTCGTGACGAACCACCATCTTCTCTCGGTACCCCTTGGCCCGCGAAGGATGAGGACCGATCGGCGCATCGATCACCTGCACCTCCGGCTCCACTCGCCCGTGCACCACCGCAAGATATCGCTTGTCCACCGTCCGCTGCTCGAACTGCGACCCGAGCTTCCAATGTATTTCCTCATCCTTGGCAAACAGAATACATCCGCTCGTGTCCCGGTCCAGCCGATGCACCACACCCGGCCTGGCCAGATCCTCACCCACCGGCGAGAGCCCACCACCCGAAACATGCGCAAAGTGCCACGCCAGCGCGTTGATCAGCGTCCCCTCCTGCTCCGAACGGGCCGGGTGCACGATGATTCCCGGCTGCTTGTTCAGCACGATCAGAAACGCGTCCTCGTACAGAACATTGATCGGGATCTCCTGGGGCTTGATATCCTTCGACACCGGCGGCGGGATCGCAAGACGAAGCGTGTCGCCCCGCTTGAGCCTCGTCGAACTCTTCGCAATCCGGCCATTGACCGTCGCACCCCCCGCCTCGACGATCCGCTGCAACTGACTCCGGCTCAGAAACCGCACCCGGCTCGTCAGATACCGATCGAGCCTCGGTTCGTTCAGATCACGGGACAAAACAAACTGAATCCGAGGCATCAATTCCGAATCTTCACGGACCGACTCGATCCGGCTACGGAGCTCGTCCGGGTCGATCTTGCCCCCGGGTCGGACCAACTCCTCGGCGTTGATCACCGGCGCCAGCGACTCATCCCCAAAGTCCGACTCCGCCGGCACCTCATCCGCCCTGCCCGGAATCCGGCTCCGCCGGTGCCGGTTCACCATCGGCCGGCGATTCCTCTTCAACCGGTGGTTCCGACGTGGCCGGGTCCGCTTCGGGAGATGCCTCATCCGCCGGTGCTTCGCCATCAACTTCCGGCTCCGTGGCCCCGGCTGCATCCTCCACCGGCTCCTCGGGCAGCGCGCTCTTGGAAATCAACTCGACCGGCCGGCTCATGTCGGCATCATTTGATTGACGCGCCTTGGCCACATCCGACCATAACTCGTACCCGAGTTTCTGCGCCAATTCCTCGGCCCTGACATAGGCCGCATCCGCCGCCTCCGCATCCCCCCGGCTCTCCGCGACCGCTGCCAGACCGAACGCTCCACCCAAACGATGGATGTCCCATCCCTCGCCGCCCTCGTCGCTCTCGACGACCGATCGATACAACGCCTCGGCCTTGTCCAGCATCTCCGAACGACCAGCCTCATCCAGCAGG
>DRKT01000182.1 GCA_011053195.1 Phycisphaerales bacterium
ATCCACGCGAGCGAGGTCGGCTGGTCCTCCAGCCAGACCCGTGCCCGTCGAACCCGCTCTCTCGGCGAGAGCTTCTGGTCCAGAAGATCCGAGAGCAGCCGATCGAGCCCCTCCTGATCGATCGGCCAGATCGGAGCCACCTCGCCGGCTCCGAAATCAACCACCGCGCACAGCCGACGACGAACCTGCTCCGCGAGTGTATCGCTTGCCTGTTCGAGTCTGGCCAGCCCGATCGCCCATCGCGCCTCCTGCTGCCGCGCCATGGTTTCCAGCACCTCGTCGGCGAACGTTCCGGAATCCCAAGCGACCGCGGAATCGCTCTCGCGACGAACACTCCCGTCGAGCCCAACGATCCGCTGCACCGCCCGCGGCGTGAGTTCGCCGATCATCAGCCGATACCGCCACCGCCGCTGCGGACTTTTTCGCTCAGATTCCACGATGAAACGAAGACGCTGCGATTCACGCAGCACCGGATCGAGCGGGCTCTGCCATGCCCGTGACGACACACGCCGAGCAACCACCGCCGGGTCCGGCAGCCAGTTCACACGCACCCGCCGACCCGCGATCCAAAGCCCCTGACCCACAGCATCAATCGGCGGATCAACCGCAAGCACCCATGTCCCGATCGGGGGCTTGGCGTCCGGGGCCTCGGCGACCTGCTCGGGCGTCAGCGCCGACCAGCGCCCGCTCTGAGGCAACCACGAACCGCTCCCATCCCCAAGCTCAATCCCAACCCACCAAAGACGCGTCTCAAGATGTCGGCCATCATCCAGCACCACATCACCGACATCCTCCGTGCGGTACCCCCCGGCGAGCTCAACCGGAATAACCAAAGGCAACCCGAGCACCGCATCGACACGACCCGTCACATACACACCGAATCGAGGGTCGGAGATCGACCCGTACGCCCGAGAGGCCCAGGGCTGATCTTCCTTGACCGGAACCTCGGCACACCCACCGATCCACAGAACACCGAGAACCGCAAACATGCACCACACGACCGGTGTCGCTCGGCGTAAGGTTGGCAACTTCATCAAAGCCATCTCCGAACGGACCCACACGAGCCGAAGTATCGGCTGCCCCGAGGTGATCAAATCATGATTGCTCGCGGGGAAGTGTTTGCACCGCGTTCTCGATGATCGCATCCTGCTCGATCCCGTCCGCATCGGCCTCGAAGTTCACCAGGATGCGGTGCCGAAGCGCCGGCTTGGCAACCTTCTGGATGTCTTCAACGCCAACTGTCGGCCTCCCCGAAACCAACGCCCGACACTTCGCCGCGAGCACCAAGGCCTGCGCCGCCCGGGGTGAAGCGCCCACATCCACATACTTGCGCACCATCGGCGTCCCAAACTCTCCCGTCGGATGCGTCGAAAGCACAAGCCGAACCGCATAATCCTGCACATGGTCCGCGATCGCCACCATCCGAACCAACGCCTGATACCGCCGGATCGAATCTCCATCCAGCACCGGCTCGATCGTCGGCGACTCCTGCCGGGTGGTGCGCTCCAGAATCTCCTTCATTTCCGACCGTGATGAATACCCAACAATCAGCTTGAAGAAAAACCGGTCCAACTGGGCCTCAGGCAGCGGGTATGTGCCTTCCTGCTCGATCGGGTTCTGCGTCGCCATCACGAAGAATGGCTCTGGCAGGTGGTGCGTCTCGCCCGCGACCGTGACGTGGCGTTCCTGCATCGCTTCGAGCATCGCGGATTGTGTCTTGGGCGTTGCGCGGTTGATCTCGTCGGCCAGTACGATCTGCGCAAAGATCGGCCCCGGCTGAAACGTAAACTCTCGCGAGACACCGCCGGAGGCGCGCTCGACCTCGGTGACGATCGTCGTGCCGCTGATGTCCGCGGGCATCAGGTCCGGCGTGAACTGGATTCGGCTGAACTCAAGGTTCAACGCCTGCGACAGCGATCGGATCAGCAGCGTCTTGCCGATCCCGGGCACTCCCTCGAGCAAAGCATGGCCACCCGTGAACAGGCACACCAGCACGCCATCGATGATCGACTGGTTCCCGACGATGACGCGCCCGATCTGCGATCGCACCGCAGCATAATCCTTGCGGAACCGCTCGCCGAGCGCCTGCAATTCATCGGGGCTCATCGTCGCGGTGTCTGGTCCAGCATCGGCCATGGCGGCTCCTTGTGCGGCTTGCTCCGCCAGCATCGTACGGTCCGTGAATCGGGGTGTCGTCTCAGCCCCCGTCACCCGCCCGATCATCCTCATCATCGTGCTCAACATTCGAGGCCAGGCTGATCACCCGTTGGCCGGGCTGGAATGTGTGCGCCTGCGACGGGGTCAGGATCGTCAGCCGGCCTGAATCACCGAGCACGAACAATGGCACGATCGAGTCGCCATGCTCGGCCAGCAGATCATCAATCGTGTATTCCGGTGTGAGTTCCGTCACCAGAACGCCTCCTCGCTGGCCCCAGATCGTGGTCAGTTTGCGGTAGGTCGCATCCGCCCCGGCGAGTTGCCGACCCGGTGTCTCGATCGACCCATCCTCATCTTCGCGGGGTCGAGTCGCGAGCTGATACACACCCACGCGACCGAACAGCCTCGAAAGCCGCTGCGTCGCCAATGTATTGACCTGATCGTTGGGCGTGAGCGCGATGAATCGGCCGATGCCGGTGAGTTCGAGTTCATTGATCGCCGCATCGGAAAGAACGCTCCCATGATACGCCGGCACGCCGTCCATCCAGGCGGCCGCGGTGTTGGCGTAGTTGGAATCAACGATCATCACCGGGATGCCCAAAGATTTCAGCGTCTTCCCGATCGCCCGGGCCCAGGGCTGACCACCCAGCAGCAGCACGCCCTGTGGGTTGGTGTCGGCCAAGCCGAGCCGACGCGCCGCAAACGGGGCGCACACACCGTACACAAGCACCGTTCCCACGATCACCGCAAATGTCAGCGGCGCCAGCCGATCCGCCTGATCCGGATAGACATGCAGAAGCTCGAACGCCAGCGCCGGCGCGATCGCAGCCGCCACGATCCCGCGTGGCGCCACACACGCCAGAAGCACACGTTCCCGGAACTGAAGCCGAGATCCGAGGGTTGAAATAAAGACCGAGATCGGCCGGATCAACACGATCAACACCGCCACGAAAACGCCGGTTGCCAACCCCATCGCGTGCAAGTCCGAGGGATCAAGCCGAGCCGCCAGAAGCACGAACAGCGACGAGATCAGCAGGACGCGCAGATTCTCTTTGAACTCGATGATGTGCTCGATGTCAACCGTCCGCTGGTTTGCCAGATAGATCCCCATCACCGTCGCAGCCAGCAGCCCGGATTCTTCCTGAACCGTGTCGCAGACTGTAAAGGTCACGACGACCATCGCAAATGAAACCGCATTCTGCAGAAAGTCCGGCACGAAGTAGTTCCGAATCAGACGAACAAGCAGCCAGCCGGCGACAAGCCCCAGTCCGCCCCCGACGACAATGGTGTACACAACGCCGTAAAAAATGCCGGCCACCGCCTCGTGACCGCCCTCGCCAACCACCGCCTCGAAGACAAGAACCGCCAGCAACGCACCGATCGGGTCGATGACGATGCCCTCCCATCGCATGATCGGACCGACCGCGCCCTTCGGACGGACATGATGCACAAGCGGCAGAATCACCGTCGGGCCGCTGACCGTCAAAATGGCGCCGAACACCAGCGCCAATCCCCAGGGCAGCCCGAGCAGCCAGTTCGCCGCGACTGCCGAGAGCAGCCACGTCAGGGCCGCCCCGACCGTCACGAGCTTACCGATCACCGCTCCGCCTGTGCGCAGCTCGCGAAACCGGAGCGAGAGCCCGCCCTCATACAGGATCAACGCCACACCAAGCGAAACGATCGGCGAGATCAGATCGCCAAACACCGCTTCCGGATCGAGCGCCAGATCCGATTCCGGCCAAACCGCTCGAAACACCGGGCCGACCAGGATCCCGGAAAGCAACAGCAGCAGAATCGAGGGCAGATGCACCCGTGAGGCGATCACCTGCGCCAGAACACCCAGCCCGAGGATGATTGTCAGTGAAACCAGAATCGCATGCACACCATCGCTCCTGTCATCCCATACCCAGAGCTCGTTTGGTGGCAAGCGTAGCGGCGATCGGGCCTCCCCGCCCGGCAGGGCCGAGCCCGACGGACCGATGATCCCAAAGCCAAGAAAGAGGCCGCGGTGGGATTCGAACCCACGACTAACGGATTTGCAATCCGTCCCCTTAGACCACTCGGGCACACGGCCAACCGGCGTTCCGCCGAACGAAAACGTAGACGACTGCCAAACCGGGATCAACATCCAGCCCCGGCCCCAGCCACTGGCGATTCCGGCCATCTAAAGCCGATACCATGACCCAGGAGCACGCCAAGGCCATGCCGCACACCCCATATCTTTCGATCTGTCTCGTTGCCGCACTATCCGTGCCGGGCGCGGCTGCCCAGACCACCCTCGATCCGGTCATCCGCATCGAAAGCCTCCAGAACCTGACCGAACAGCTCCGCCGGGCGGACATCAAACCAGAGGGCATCGCCCCGGTCAGATCCGCCCCCGTGCAGCCTGTTCGTCCATATCTTCCGAGCGACGACCACGATGGCAAGGCCATGCTGCTCCCGGAGGGTTCGTTCGTCGTCCAACTCCCGGGGATCGTCCACCCGACGCCCTCCGGCGGCTGGATCTTTGAACCTACCGAACAAGACCAAGGCTCAACCATCAGCCCCATGGTCCTCCTGCCATCGCTCACGCTCACCCGGCTGACCCAACTCGTCGGAGAGGATCAGGTCAAAAGCGAGATCCGACTCACCGGCGAGGTCCAACTGTACCGCAACCGGAACTACCTGCTCGTCTCGGCGATATCAGTGCCCGAGCCCGATATGCCCGAGGCTCAATCTCACCCTCAGCCCGAACCTGAACCCGATGCCCAGCCCCAACTCAGTGAAGCGGCCAACCGGTTGATCCGGGAACTCGAGCAGACCCGCACCTCAGACCGAGGCATCCTCCAGCCGATCAACGTCGACTCCGCCAGCGGCCGATCACCAATCCCCGAGGGCCGAACCATCTCTCGACGCCGGGCCAGGCTCACCCATCTCGATCAGGGTGAGATCGCCATCATCTTCGACAACGACACAGACCAGTCCGCCGAATCACCACTGATCGTCCTTCCGGGCCACCTGCTCGAACGTATGGAAGGCATCATCGAACGCCATGGCGATGCGCTCAGCCTGATCGTCAGCGGCCGAACCTACGCCTATGCGGGGCGATCGTTCATCCTGCCCACCAGCATGGTCATCGAGAAACCCGGCGAACTCACACCGAGGCAGTGACCTGCGTATCGCCCGCCGGCAGCGAGCCCTCGACCGGGCGGTCTTCCGTCGCGATGCCCGACGGGGCCGCGGTCGTCACCCGCTCGCCCGGCATCGGATTGAACCGTGACCCATACATCGGCACCCGATGGTTCACCTTGTACTTGGGCAGCATCGGCTGAATCAGCATCAACACCGCCACGAGTGCGATGTTGGCGCCGAGCATCTCGTACCACGCCGTCTTCTCGTAAAACACCATCACCGAGGTCAGCACCAGCACCATCAGCGACAGCGGGATCATCGTCTGCCAACCAAGGAACATCACCTGGTCGTACCGAAGCCTCGGCAGCGTCCACCGGATCAGCATCATGAACGAGATCAGCAAGAGCACCTTGCCGAAGTAAACCACGAACTTGACCAAGCCGGCGGCCAGCGTGGTGTCTTCGATCCCGAGACCGGGGATCACCGGCAAATGAAATCCGCCCAGAAACACCAGCGCAAAGAACGCACAGCTGGTCACCATGTGCATGTATTCCGCCAGAAAGAACAACGCAAACCGCATCGACGAATACTCGGTGTGGTACCCGCCGACCAGTTCCTGCTCGGCCTCGGCATTGTCAAACGGAGCGCGGTTCGCCTCAGCCAAAATCGCTGCGAAGAACAGCAGCGCCGCCACCGGGCTGGCAAAGATCAGCCAGCCGTGCTGGACCTGGTACTCGATGACGCCCATCGGCAAAACCGTCCCGCAGATCAGCAGGGCGCTCATCAGGCTCAGCCCGAGCGGGATCTCGTACGACACCATCTGAGCGCTCGCCCGCAGCCCACCCAGGAACGAGTATTTGTTGTTCGAGGCCCATCCACCGAGCACGACGCCGTACACACCGAGCGACGCAACCGCCAACAGGTAGATCACACCCACGTTGATGTTCGCCCCGGCCAGCAGCGCCCGCCCGCCGATCTCACCCAGCACGGGCACCGTCATCGTCGGCACTTCGATGTACCCGCCCCACGGGATGATGACAAAACCGATGATCGCGGGAATCACGATCGTCGCCGGCGCCAGCGTAAAGAGCACGCGATCAGCACTCTTGGGCATGTAGTCCTCTTTGAGCATGAACTTCATGCCGTCGGCCAAGGGCTGCCCAAGCCCGACCGCACCACGCAGGAAACTCAGCCACTTGAGCCCGAAGTCGAACCCAACCCGGTTCGGCCCGATCCGATCCTGAATGTATGAACAGATCTTGCGCTCCAGATAGATCAGGTACGCCACCGTGATCAGGATCACGTGGAGCATGATGACCAAGACTGGCAGGCTCACAAAGAGCTGCGTTGCGCTGATGCCGTGTGGGAGAATGCTCATGGGGACACACTGTAGATGCTGGAGCCCCGGCCCGCCATCGGACGCCGATCAATGGCGTGGAATTTGATCCCGCTGCTCCCAGTCCTGAACCCGCACCAGGCCCAGCCGCTGGCCGAGCTTCCGCCATCGGCTCGACCGAAGCCGCTCGATCCGGGCCCGCAGCAGCCGGAGCTCCGCATCCTGCTCTCGGCAGATCCGCGAAAGGGTCGCCACATCGCGATTCTGCTCGGAAGAACCATCCACGTCGATCCCCGTGCCCATCATTCGATCTCTCGATACTCCATCACCACAGGCTCGGCCCGGCCGGGGTGATACTCGACCGTCGTCACCGAAACCGTCCTCGCATCCGCCCGACGCATCATCACGCTCACCTCGGGCCGATCCGCCCATTCGTGCGCATGAAAGGCGTCCTGACGCTCAACACGCAACCCGGGCTCGACCACCATCGACTCGAACAGCGGCACCCGGGGCTCGACCACCGAATCACCAAGCCCCGAACTCGCCAGACACACCGGACCATCCAGATGCGTCTCGATGATCAGATCCCGCAGATCCCACTCCAGCACCACGATCCGGGGCAACGAAGCATCCTCGCCCGCCATATCGACCGCCAACAGCCGAAACGGTGCGAACCGCGCCAGATCCATCTCTGAAACACCATCCACAACCGACTCGACATCCGCCGACCCGATCAGCGTGGGGATGATCGTCCCACGCGACAGGAGATCGCCCGGTAGATCGGGCATCGGCTCAAGATTGCGATTCAAAATCGCCAGCGCCAGCCCCGTTTCCGCAGCAGCGATCCACGTCCCGCCACCAACCGGATCCGTCGGCCAGATCGCCCGACCCGTCTCCAGCGGGCGCCAGATCGGCGGCTCGGACCTCGCCCGGTCGTGCTGCTCGTCCCGGTTCTCAACCAGCCGATAGCCGACGTCGCCCCCGGCCTTGGCCGTGTTGATCACTGTGACGGTGCACACGAAAGCGGTTCCCTATGCATGCTGCTCGAAGTTGATCGTTGAGGGCGCCCGCCCGAAGCATTCGGGGCAGCACGCGCCGAACTCCTCGGCGATCGACTTGATCATCGCATGATGGTGAATCGCGTGGTGCGTGGCAAAGGCCAGCTCACGCCCGATCGTGGTGTGCAGGTCGGTTTCCAAACCGTCGCCACTGACCATCACGCGGATGGTCGCTTCCGAGTTGCATCGATCGCCCATCGCGCCGATCCGGTCCACCAGATCATCGATCTTGGCAATCGCTGCGCTGCGATCATGCTCGACATCTACACCGCGATCCCGGTGGTCATACGCGATTGGTTCACTGCCTTGGCCATCCGCAATCGCCGCGTAATGGTCCAGATTGTGCCGAACGTGCTGGCCGATCGACGAACCCGTGATCCGCGACGACGTTGAGGCATACACCTCATCGCTCAACTCCGCAATCAGGTCCCGGCACTGTTTCAGTGTTGCCACCGCGGCCTGTACGACCGGCTCAGTCTCTTTGCAATTCATCTTCCATCCCTTCATCACGCACCAGCCGACGTGCAAGACTGGCCAAGCATCCTATCCCCGCGACTGGCCAGAACAGATTCGAGAATCTCGCGATGGTTGGCGCATCGCGGGCACTTGTGCTGGCCCCCGAGTTTGCCCATGCTGTCGAGCCATCGGTGGAACGCACCGCCCGGCAGCAGCGATATCGTCGGCTCGGCCATCCCGAGCCCCTCCGATCGCTTGATCGAATAATCCACGTTCTGTTCCTTGAGCACATCATCAAAGATTCGACCAAAGAGTTGACGCTGATCGTCGGTCATCTCGGCCTCGATCGCAAGCTCGAGCCCGGCACGCGTCGTGCTGTTTGGATACACCGGAGCCGCGGTGAACTCGCCGACTCGCACACCAACCGCATCGGCAGCCTCGGCGACCGCACGCTCGATCTGCTCCACGATCAGGTTCTCGCCGAACGCGTTGATGAACAGCCGATGTCGACCCACGATCCGCAGCCGCGCCACTCCGGTGCCGCCCGCACCTTCGAGATCGCCCGGAACCGAATCAAACTCGACCACATCACCAAGGATGTACCGGAACAATCCCGCGCACGTCGAAAGCACAACCACATACCGCTGCCCCGGCTCGACCTCCCAGCATGCAAACGAATCCGGATCGGCATTGTGAATCTGTTCCAGCGGCACAAACTCGAAGAAAATGCCGTGGTCGGCGCACAGCCGAAGCCCCGGCTCGGCACGCTCATCCTGAATCGCCACGAACGCCTCGCTCGCCGGGTACAGCTCGACCCGCTCCGGGAAGTCCGAGTCGGCATCACCCATCGCGAGCTCGGCAAGCTGGGGCTTAAACGGCACGTAGTTCACGCCGCCGTGGACAAACAACTCCAGATTCGGCCAGATGTCCCGCATGCACGTCGCGGAGTGCCCCCGCTCGTTGGACAGCTCGATGATCCGCTTGAACAGCACCCCGGCCCAGCTCGGCATGCCGCTGACCATGCGCACATCCTGATCGATCGTCCGCTGCGCCATCGCCTCGATTTTCGCCGGCCAATCGCTCATGAGCGCGATATCCGGCCCCGGCGTGTACACCTGCGAAATCGGCCACCGGATCATCGGTGTCACCAGCCCCGATAGGTCGCCCGTATGGATGCCATGCTCGTTGGTGTCCAGATCCGTCGATCCACCCAGAAAGAGGCACCGCCCCGACATGATCCGGGTCAAGGGCACGCCCCAACGCATCAGCGTCGCGAAAATATCCAGGCTCGCGCGGTAGTTCGAGCGAAACAAGGCTTTGCTCACCGGCATGTACTTGTCGCCGGAGGTCGTCCCGCTCGTCTGCGCAAAATGTCGAACAAGACCGGGCCAGAGCACATCGGGCTCGGCGTGCTCGCGCATGCGCACGATCCGCTCCCGGAAGCCTTCATAATCCCGGATCGGCATGCACCGCCGATACGCCGAGAGCAGCTCCCGGTCCGGCAGATCCTTGATCGAGCCGAAGCCCGCCTCGCGACCGATCTCCGTCATTGACGCCGCGCGGACGAGTCGGCGAAGCTGACGCACCTGAACCCGAGCGGTCTGCGCCTGCCAGAACTCAAGGTCATCCAGCTTCGGCGCCCGCAGCGCCATCCTGGCCTCGACAGCCCAGCCGACCGCACCGGTCCATGAGATTGGAGATCCACTCTGATTCACTGCGATTCCGATTCCCGGGCATCGAGTTCATCGAGAAAGTCCGCCAGAGCCTCGGCGAACTCCTCCGGTTTTTCCATCATCGGGGCGTGTCCACACTGATCAAGCCACACCGTGCGCGCATTGGGCAGCTTCTCGCCGAACTGCTTGGCCGCCTCGGGTGGGGTCACGACATCCTGCCGACCCCAGACCAGAAGCACCGGACAGGAAATATCCTGAATCCGGTTGCCGAGGTGGTCATGCCTGGCGGATCGGCTTAATCGAACCATCGCCCGGGCACCGCCCCGCACCGAGAGCTCCGCGTGGGCTCGATTCAGATCCTCTTCCCGGACCTTGGACTTGTCGTAGTACAACTCCGCCAGCTTTTCCTCGAGCCAGTCCCGGCTCGGGCGGATCTGGGCGCCGCGCACCATCGTTTTTTCGATCAGGCCGCTGGACCCCGCCAAGACCATCGAATCGACCAGCTCGGGATAATCCAGCGCCAGCCGGAGCGCTACATGTCCCCCAAAGGAGTTGCCCACCAGCGTCACCGGGCCATCGGCGTGCTCGCGCAAAAAATTGGCGGTCAGGTCCGTCACGCCATCAATCGAGCAATCCTCGCC
>DRKT01000183.1 GCA_011053195.1 Phycisphaerales bacterium
ATCACGCCGAGCAGGAACGCGATGAGGCGGAGGATGTGGTCGAACACCTGCTCCGGGACGATGAACCCGAGCCCGAATCACAGCCGACGGTCCACGCCGATCGTTCGTCACAGGACCGGACTCAGCGTGATGTCGAAGACCAGGGCAATGCCGAGACGCCGGACGATGAGGACATCGACACCGATGTGATCAACTCGCTGCTCGATGACGCCGACGAGGATGCGGAGCCAACCCGGTGAAGCTGCGCGAGGCGATGGCACGGGCGAACCGCCTCCAGCAGCATCGGAGGTTCAAGATCGCGGCCTCGGCCGTGATCGTGGTCGTGGCGTTGATCGTCATGGTCGGCGCTCTGGTTGCCGCGCATACGCCCGATTCCGGGCTGCAAACCTCGGCCCAGCAGGACGAAGCGCCAGCCGATTCCGAGCTGACGATCAGCAACGCCGATGCTGCCGAGTTGATGTTCAGCACCGTGCTCAGCGGGGCACGGGGGCCGTGGGGCGTTGTGATGGCGGCCGGCCTTGTCGCGGGCGTGGCGCTTGTGATTGTCTGGCTCGGTCTCGGGCTGACCTACCTCGGGCTTGCGGTGGTTGTGGGGTTGGTCGCGGGGCCGATGTGGATGTTCGGTTCCACACGCGGGCTCTCGAAACTCATCATGGCGCTGGTTGCGTTGTCGGCTTCATTCACCGCATTGATGCAGGGGCTCAGGCTTCTGCTTTCCGGAAATGGACCCGTCCGCGCCATTGCGCGCAATGTTTTGGCCGAGGCCGTCCGGCTCAAGCTCTCGATCATTTTCATCGTTCTGCTGATTTTCGGGCTGGCGGCTTTGCCCGGGATGCTCGATGCCGAGCAGCCGCTGCGGTACCGCGTGCAATCGTTTCTCCAGTATGGCACGGGCGGCTCGTTCTGGATCATCGCCCTGCTCGTCGTGTTCTTCAGTGTCAGCACCGTCGCCACCGAGCAGCGCGACAAGATCATCTGGCAGACGATGACCAAGCCCGTGCCCGCATGGAAATACATCTTCGGCAAGTGGCTCGGCGTCTCGGGCTTGGCAGCTGTCCTGCTCGCGGTCAGCAGCTCGGGCGTCTTTCTCTTTGTCGAATACCTCCGCAACCAGCCGGCGCTGGGCGAGCGTGAGGCCTACGTCGCCATGAGCAGCGCCGGCGTGAGCGAGGATCGGCTCGTCCTCGAAACGCAGGTTCTCAGCGCCAGGCGAAACGTCCCGGCGCTCGAGCCTGAGCTCGATGAAGAAACCATCAACAGCATCATCGCGGACAGCGTCAAACAGCTCCAACTGAGTGACCCGAACTTTCAGGTCACGCCCAAGATGTACGACGACATGCGCGAGGAGCTCGTCAAGCGCGGTCGGATGATGTACTTCTCCATCCAGCCCGGCGACACGCAGACCTTTGTCTTCGACGGGATCGATCTCGGGCCGGATGAGGATGTTCCGGTCGTGCTCAAATACCGCGTCGACGCCGGCTCGAATCGGCCCGATGAACAGTACAAAATCTCGATCGGGCTGCCCGGACTGGCGCCGGTGGTGCGGGCAACAGGGCTCGGCCACAGCGCCACGATTCCGATCGCTCCGCTGATTGTCCTCCCGCCGAGCCCGAGCGAGCCCGCAGCCAGAATCGTTCTGCCCGATGATGGAGACTTTCCGCTGCTGTTGAAGTTGATCCGTTCGGGCAAGATCAAGGGCGCCGAATATATTCCTGTCGGGCAGCTTGTCGACGAGGATGGCAAGTTCGCCATCACGCTCTACAACGGGCAGTTTGCCTACACCGTGCAGGATGGCCGGATCACCGGCGTCACCGTCATCCCCAACCCGAGTTTCATGCAGATCCCGCAGGGCGGGCTCTACCTCTCGTACACCGTCGGGACCTACCACGCCAACTACATTCGCGCGATGACCGTCCTCTGGCTCAAGCTCGCCTTCCTGGCCATGCTCGGTATTTTCTGCTCGACCTTTCTCAGCTTCCCTGTTGCCAGCATGGTGACGCTCGGCGTCTTTCTCATGGCCGAGAGCTCGGGGTACCTGCGGGTCGCCATAGACAACTACCACACACTCAACGATGACAACCAGATCGTGTATTTCAAGCTGGCTGTCTCGGCGATTACCTACAGCGTCTCGTGGATCTTCCGCATCTACGCGGAGCTTTCCCCGGTCGAACGTCTGGTCAACGGCGAGGTCGTCGGATTCACGTCGCTGCTCAAGGCGGTGGCGATGCTCGGGTCGTGGTGTGCGCTGCTTTTCGCGGCAGCCGTGGTTATTTTCCGTCGCCGCGAACTGGCGATCTATTCGGGTCAGTAAGTGAAACAGGAGACACCGACGCATGCCGCGTGACAGGCTTGTTCAACTCGTTGCCGCGATCGTGCTGGTGGTGTGTCTCGTCGCGTCCGGCGTGCTCGGGGTGTCGATCACGGAGTCGTCCGGGCGCCATCGGTTGGTCTATGCGGACACCGCTGCCGAGAACGACCGCCCCGAGGTGGCGCTCGGCATCGCGATGGGCGCGTTCCGGGGCGTCTTCGTGAACATGCTCTGGATCCGCGCCAATCGACTCCAGCAGGAGGGCAAGTATTACGAGGCGGTCGATCTGGCCGAGACGATCACCAAGCTCCAGCCGCGATTCCCGCGAGTCTGGGTCTTTCAGGCATGGAACCTGGCGTACAACATCTCGGTCGCGACGCAGACGCCGCAGGAGCGTTGGCAGTGGGTCAACGCGGGGATTCGGCTGTTGCGAGATGACGCGCTGCGTCAGAATCCGAACAACATGCTCATTCATAAGGAGCTTGCGTGGATTTTCGTGCACAAGATCCAGGGCGTGACGGATGATGCGAACCAGTATTACAAGCGCAAGATCGCGGAGGAGTGGACGATTGTGCTTGGCCCGCCGCCGCCGCCCGGTCCCGAGATGCGCGACCGGGACCGGGCAATCGAGATTTATGCGAACTGGCTCGGCGAGGTTGCCGATGCGCCCGAGACGCTCGCCGGCGCGATCCAGGCCGAGCCTTTGGTTGAAGAACTCGTTGGCAAGATCCTCGCGCTCTTCGGTGATGAGGACCGCATGGACACGCTCCGCCGGTACGCCATACACGAGGCCATCCACCGCAAGGGGATGGGTGAAGATCAGCTCGGCGTCGTGCTCGGCATCACCGACGAATCCGAGTTGGAACGTATCACATCATTTGCCGAGCTCATGCATGATCCGAAGTATGAAAACGCGTGGCGAGTTTACATCGGCCATCTGCGCAAGCGCACGCTGATCGACGACTACAACATGGACCCCGCCCGGATGATCCGCTACACGCGCAAGTTCGGCCCGATCGACTGGCGTCATGCAGCCGCCCACTCGCTCTACTGGTCACGCGCGGGTGTTGAAAAAGGGCTTGGCCGAGTCGAGGAACGCAACAAAAAAGATTACGACTTCACCAACACCGACCGCATCGTCATGCAGTCCATTCAGGAGTTGTTCCGCTCCAGCGAGATCTACTTCGACTTCCTCGAGTTTGTGCAGGGGCACTATGCCTACTACATCGGCGTGCCCAACACGCACTTCATCGACGCCTACGCCGACATTCTGCAGGAGGTCGCCGACCGAGGCGGGATCAACACGACCATGAAGCGGACGTACACCAACTTCGCTGCGGGTTTCGAGAACTTCATGGCCGACGCGATCATTCATTTCTATCGGCGCGGTCAACTCGACAAGGCCGAGGAATACCGCAAGCGACTGCAGAGCTGGCCCGGCCGGAATACGAACGACTGGGAGGCAACAGAGAAGCTTTCCCGGCCGCTGGATGAGTACGTCACCCTTGAAATGAAGGGGCGGTACACATCGCCCACGCTGTATGTCAATCAGGTCACCGCTGCCCTGCAGGGCGCTTTCGTCAGCGGCCTGCTCGCGGGCGACCAGGACCTCTTCCGCGAACAGTTCGAATGGGCCCGCAAG
>DRKT01000184.1 GCA_011053195.1 Phycisphaerales bacterium
ATTGGGAAATATCCTGCGATTCATCGATCGGATATTGATAGGGCCTGCGAACAGAACCCGGTCACAGTGCCCCATTTTCATATCTTGAGCCGATATATTTTCGGACGATCGTAAGAAATACTGATATTGGGGATGGCAGAGCTCGACATTTATCTGTAGATTGATCGAGGCTCGATCGGTCAACCCGCTCGAGTTGGAGGAGAGAGAACATGACCTCACGTGGGATTTTTGGTGGTATCGCCGCCTGCACACTGGCGCTGTGCGTTTCCTCCCAGCCGATGAATGCTTTCGACATCGATTCGGTCGATGTGGACCGGGGGTTCCTTGATGATGCCATGATTTTGACCATGCCCGAGGGTGTGGTGCTCAATGGGTCAGGCCAGGCGATTGTGGCGAATTCGGTGAACATGCCTCCGGATCCGAAGATTATCGGCGTTGCGCTGGACCATGTTGGTGTGATCGCAGCTAAGCCTGTGCTCACGGTGGAGCCGGAGAATGCCGAGCTCGCGGCCGAGCTTGGTCTGGACCGCATGTACTTGGTGTATCTCGATGGGGACTCTGATTCGGTCGAGGCATCGGCGTACCTGATGATGCAGACCGCAGGCGCGCTCGAGGCCGAGCCTGTGCGAGTCGGGCAGGCATTGACGCGAGAAGATCCGTCCGGTCCGAACGATCCGGACTTTCCGATGCAGTACAGCCTGAACAATGTTGGTCAGAATGTGCAGGGTGTGGTGGGGGCGCAAGATGCGGACATCGATGCGGTCGAGGCGTGGGCGTTGACGTCCGGTGCCGGGCAGGTCGTGATCGCGGTGCTTGATGCCGGCGTGAGCTACGACCATCCGGATCTGCTCCAGAAACTGGAAGATGGGTTCAACTCGACGGGTTCGGGTGATGTGGACGACGCGTCCGATCCGTATAACTCGCACGGCACGCATGTCGCCGGGATCGCGGCAGCCAATTCCAACAACGGTGTCGGGATGACCGGCGTGAGTTGGGGCTCTCCGATCATGCCGGTAAAAATCGCCAATCCCTTGGGATTCACGAGCGATGTCTGGATGGGCGATGGCTTGGTCTGGGCTGCGGACAACGGCGCCAGCGTCGTGGTGATCAGCTTCGGTCTGGACTCAGGCAGCTCATTCCTGCAGGCGGCGGTCCAGTATGCGCATGCACAGGGCGTTGTCATCTGCGCATCGTCGGGCAACACGGGTCAGCCCGGCGTCAAATACCCGGCGTTCTATTCCGAGACCATCGCGGTCGGCGCGACCGACAGCATGGACAACATTGCTCCGTTCTCGACGACGGGACCGCAGGTGACGCTGACGGCTCCGGGTGTGAACATCCTCTCAACGTGGGACGATGCGGCATCGAGCCCCGGCTATCGCTATCAGTCGGGAACGTCCGCAGCGGCGCCGGTGGTTGCGGGCGTGGCGGCCCTGGTGCTTTCGGCGGACCCCACCATGTCGCCGGATGAGGTTCGAGATGTGTTGAAGAACTCGGCGCAGGATCTCGGCGCCCCCGGATTCGATGTCCAATACGGCTACGGCCGGGTCAATGCCAATCGCGCGGTCGCGCTGGTTCTCGGCATCCGGGTTTGCCCGGCCGATGTCAATCTGAGCGGTAATGTCGATTTCTCGGACTTCGCGGCCTGGCTCGACGCGTACAACAACGACCGTATCGAGGCCGATCAGAATGATTCGGACACGGTTGAGCCATCGGACTTCTCAGCTTTCATCGCGAATTATAACGAGGGGTGCTACTAGGCACTGTTCTGTGTTTGTCGAGTCCGTTAAGGGTGCCTAGGCCACGGACAACGGGCCTTGGGTGGTCGGCTGTGCTCAGAATACGCGATGGACCACTCTGATTTCAGGGGTTGTACTGAAGCCAGGTCGGCAGTGACCCGATGAGCAGGTTGAGGATGGTATTTCGGAAGATGCCTCCGACGCGGGCCCTCGGGCACGACCCGGATGGGTGATCGGGCCGGGGTGAGAGCGACCGGATTGGGGACAGTGATGATGGAAGGTCAGCACGGCGAGCCTGTGCTCAGCGAATTCGCAGATGATCCCGATATGAGCGATCTTGTCGGAGATTTCGTCGGGCGCATGCCTGAACGGATCAACGCCCTCAAGAGCGCCTTCGAAGCGGGCGATACTGAGCAGGTCATGCGATTGGCCCACCAACTGAAAGGCTCCGGAGGGGGGTATGGGTTTCCGCTGCTGACCGAGGTTGCGGGCGAGCTGGAACAGAAAGCGAAGTCTGCTCCGGCCAGTATTGACAACATTAAAACTGAGTTTGAAGCGGTGCTCGATGTCTGCCGGAGGATGGCGGCCTGAGTCTCTGTGAAAGTTGTTTCAGGGTTTCACGTTGAGTTCGAGAAGAAAGCAACAACACTGCTATGGATGATTCGCAGCCAGCACAAGAAGAACAGAGACACACCGTACTCGTCATCGACGATGCAGAGGATGTGCATCGCCTGCTCCAGGCGAGGCTCCGACAGGAGAACATCGAACTGCTCGAAGCGCTCGGTGGACAGAGCGGGCTCGATCTTGCTGAGGAGCATGTGCCCAGTCTGATCCTGCTCGATCTGGACATGCCCGATATGGACGGCTTCGAGGTACTCCGGCACCTGAAGGAGAACTCGAAGACGCGCGATATTCCGGCCATTGTGCTCTCTGGGCTCCAGAGCCCGGCGGACAAGGTGATCGCCTTCGACCTCGGTGCGGTGGATTATGTCACCAAGCCGTTTGATCTGATGGAGCTGCGCGTTCGGCTTCGGTCGGCGCTGCGGATGAAAGACCTGATCAACATGCTCGGTCAGATGGCGCACATCGACGGCCTGACCGGGCTGTGGAACCGGGCCCATTTCAATGACCGTTGGGCGGCCAACGTTTCCGAGAACGATCGACACGGCAAAGCTCTTTCGGTGGCGCTGTTCGATCTGGACCATTTCAAGTCGATCAACGACACCTACGGCCACCCGGCCGGCGACGCGGCGCTCCAGGGCTTTGCCAAGATTGTGCGACGGGAAGTCCGGGCATGCGATATTGCGTGTCGGTATGGCGGTGAGGAGTTCGCGCTGATCATGCCGAGCACCTCACCGGAAGAAGCCGCGGTGGTATGCGATCGGATCCGCGATGAGATTTCCAAGGTTCAGTGGCCCTCGCATCCCGAACGCACCATTACGGTTTCGATCGGGATCGCCGGCGCAACCGAGGGTGTCGAGATCACACCGGAGAACTGGCTCGAAGAGACGGACAAGGCGCTCTACCGGGCGAAGAACGGCGGGC
>DRKT01000185.1 GCA_011053195.1 Phycisphaerales bacterium
CGTGCACATTCCGTGGACCATGATGGGTGATTGGTTTGACCCAGGCATCGCGCGAGGAGAACTCGGCGAACCCGAGGCCCTTGTAGAGACGCAGCGCGGGGGCGTTTCGGCGGTCGACAGCGCACACAAGACTCTGCGCGGGGGAATCGGCGAGCCTGTTGATCGAGTCGGTGAGCAGTGCCGCTCCGAGGCCCCGACCGCGCGCTTCGGGCGCCAGTCCGATGTAAACAAGCTCCGCCGAGCCGGTATCCGGGATCAGGCTGATGAGGATGCACCCGACAGCTTGAGCCCCGTCAAAGGCAAGCATCCAGCGCGCCGGGTCGAATTCGCCGGTGGCCAGGTGGCTTTCGATGACGTCCTCGGTGTCTCGCAGGCCGCAGAGTTCCGGACAGTCGAGGGTATCGCGGTAGGAGTGTTCGAGGACGTGCGCCAGCCGATGGCGATCCGGGCTTGCCGGACTGAGGTCCTGCACGGGTCGCACGACGATGCCTTCGGGCCAGCGCACGGGGCGGCTGGGTGGTTTCCGGCCGGTGCGGAGGTCGAGTCTGAGATAGGCCAGTTCGCCGACGTGAAGAAACCCGGCGTCACGAAAGGCGTCGATGGCCCAGCGATCGGATGGTTCGGGCAGGCCCTGGGCCAGGGCGACGAGATCGGGGTCGAGGTGTTCCGTGGCGGCTTCGGCACAGGCGGCTCGTTCAGTTCTGGATTGTTCGGAGAGGCGGCTGGTATCGGCCGGCGTGGAAACGAAAACCATCGCGGTCCGCCCCGGCCCAATTAGAGCCAGGGCGACTTCTCGGACGCTCGGTTCGTGTCCGGTTCTGTCGATGGTGCCCCAGAGGTTGTCCAAGCCGAACCCGGCGGCCTGAGCTCCGGCGAGGAAGCGTCTGGCGGCGGCATCCTGCTCGCCGAGCGGGGCCGGGACGAGTTTTTTCGCGGCATCCAGCCGAAGATGCTCGGGGATGCGTTCGGGCCTGATCGAGTCGGCGATGGATTTGGGGTGTCTGGCCATGGTTGTGGTTGTAGACTATGCTGGATCGAGCCGGGTTTCGTTGGATCGAGGCCCTGGCGGCGGATGACGTATCGGAGTATGTGGTGATGAAGATGTCCCGTACGCGGTGGCTTGCGGCTGCGGTCAGTGTGGTTGCTGCCCTTGGTGTGATGGCGATGGCGCCCATTCGGCCGCCCGAGCCGGACCCGTTGCCGCAGCGCTGGCAGCTTGATCTGGACATCGGGCCGCTGCGCGTGGCTTCGGTTGATGTTGGGGATGCTGGGCCCCGACTGTTTTATTACCTGACATATCGCGTGACGAACAACTCCGGTCAGGATCTCCAGTTTGCGCCGGTCTTTGAGCTTGGGACGGATGAGGGCGAGCTTTTCCGTGCGGGTCGCGATGTGCCGCGCACGGTTCGGCTCGAGCTGCTGCGTCGTCTGGACAACCCGCTTCTTGAGGATCAGATTTCGATTCTGGGGCCGATCCTGCAGGGCAAGGAGAACGCCAAGGACGGACTGGTGATCTGGCCCGTGGGCGATGCCGACGTTGATGAGATCGCGGTGTATGCGGCGGGATTCAGCGGCGAGACGGCCAAGGTGACCTTCACCAACCCCGACACGGGTGAGGAGAAGACGATCACCTTTCGCAAGACGTACATGGTGCGGTATGACGTGCCGGGCTCGCTCGAGCGGCGTGGGGCCAAGCCGATCAAGCCGAAGGCTCAGCGCTGGATCATGCGGTAATGGGCGTCTAGTATCGTCTCCGCCCGTTGTGTGGGTGGGTATCGAGTGGTTTTTCAGGAATTGGGGCCTTGCTATGGCACACAAGAAGGGTCAGGGGTCAACCCGCAACGGCCGCGAATCCAACCCGCAGTACCGCGGGATCAAGCTCTACGGCGGTGAGACCGCCAAACCGGGCTCGATCATCGTCAGGCAGTGCGGCACGAAGATCAAACCGGGCTTTCTCGTCCGCCGTGGCAACGATGACACGCTGTATTCGGTCGGGCTCGGCCGGGTGGTCTACTGGGGCGGCACGGTCCACGTCGATCCGTACGATGCCGAGATCGCCAGACCCAAGCAGCTCCGCGAATACATTGCGAGCAAGCAGAAGGCTTGACCCCGATCGCCGAGCTTCAACCGGCGGTCGCGAAGCATGGATCTCTGACCGGCCCGATCGGGTCGGTTTTTTTATTGTTGGTTTTCGGGTGACTCCAGCGCTCGACGGATGGCGGCGGCCTGGGTGATGACCTCGGTTGCGATGTCGAGCGGGAGGACGGTTGAGCCGTCGGATTTGGCGTTTTTCGGATCGGGGTGTGTCTCGATGAACAGGGCGTGGACGCCGGCAGCCGTCGCGGCCCGGGCGAGCAGGGGGGCGCGTTCCGGTCGGCCACCGGTCTGGGTGCCTGATCCGGGGAGCTGCGTGGAGTGGGTGACATCGAAGCAGACGGGCGGCCCGAGTTGGAGCAGGTCGCCGACGCCGATGAAATCGTTGACGAGCCGGTGGTAGCCGAAGAAGGTGCCCCGCTCGGTGAGGATGAGGTTGTCGCATCCGGCTTGCTCGGACTTTCGGATGGGGCCGACCATTTCTTCGGGTGAGAGGAACTGGCCCTTTTTAATGTTGACGGCCCGGTTTCGCGTCCGGGCTGCCTTGCCGGTGGCGAGGAGGAGGTCGGTTTGCCGGCAGAGGAAGGCGGGGATCTGGATCAGGTCCACAACTTCCGCGATGGCCTCGGCTTGCGCAGGCTCGTGGATGTCGGTGGTGATGGGGATGTTGAGCTCATGGCCGATGGTGGCGAGCCATTGGAGTCCCTGTTCGAGGCCCGGTCCGCGGTAGCTGGTGATGCTTGATCGGTTGGCCTTGTCAAAGCTTGCTTTGAAGATCATGGGCAGCCCGGCGTTTTGACAGGCCTTGAGCATCTGCCGGCCGATGGACAGGCCGAGATCGAGCGATTCGAGGACGCACGGGCCGGTGATGATGGCCAGCGGGTGTCCTTGGCCGATATGGATGGAGTCGACGCGGCATGATCTTGGCATGGGGAGAGGGTAGGGTGGCGACATGGGTGCGGAACTGGTGCAGGCCGGTCGGGGGACTGATTCGAGGATCGGGGGCAGCGGCGTGAAGACGGGACGGGGCCGATTGATTGTGGTTGCCAATCGGTTGCCGGTACACCGGGTCAAGCGCAAGGGCCGATCGGTGTGGGAGACGAGCCCGGGTGGCGTGGTCAGCGCGCTGAGGCCATTGGTGACCGAGGCGGGCGGGGCGTGGGTCGGCTGGAGCGGCACGACGGGGCGGGCGCCGGCGGCGTTCGAGTTCGACACGATCCAGATCCGCCCGGTGTCGGTGACGGCTGAACAGGTCGAGAAGTACTACGGCGGGTTCAGCAATGCCACGCTCTGGCCGTTGTACCACGATTGTGTACGCACGCCCCAGTTTCACAGGCGGTGGTGGTGGCCCTATGTGGATGTGAACCGTCAGTTCGCCGAGGCGACGGCTCAGGAGGCCCGGCCGGGCGACACGGTGTGGGTGCATGACTATCAGCTCCAGTTGGTGCCCGGGATGCTGCGGGAGTTGATGCCGGAGGTGCGGATTGGTTTTTTCATGCACATCCCGTTTCCGCCTTTGGAGTTGTTTGCGCAGTTGCCCTGGCGTCGAGAGATTCTGTCGGGGATGATGGGTTCTGATCTGGTTGGGTTCCAGACGCCGCAGGGGGCGAAGAACTTTGCCGCGGCGTGCCGTCGGTATGGCGGTGCCAGGGGAAGCGATCGCGAGCTCGAGTTTCGTGGGCGGAAGGTTCGCGTTGGACCATTTTCGATTTCGATTGATATTGAACATACAGAATCGACGGCGATGTCCGCTCCGGTGCAGGAGCGCGCCGAGGAGTTGCGGCGGGGGGTTTCGCCGAATCTGAACGGCCGTCGGAAGATCCTGCTCGGTGTGGATCGACTCGATTACACGAAGGGGATCGAGATCCGGCTGCGGGCGTTCGAGGAGTTGCTTCGGCGTGGTGTGCACACGGTTGACAGTTGCGTGATGGTGCAGATCGCGGTGCCGAGCCGGGAGACGGTGGGGGAATATGCGGAGCTTCGGGCGTATGTCGAGCAGCTCACGGGTCGGATCAATGGGGAATATGGTGAGGCCGGCAAGGCGGCGGTGCACTACCTCCGGCGGAATCTGGATTTCGAGGAGTTGGTGGCGTACTACCGGGCGGCGGATGTGATGCTCGTGACGCCCTTGCGTGACGGCATGAACCTGGTCGCCAAGGAATACGTGATCGCCAAGACGGATGATGTCGGGACGCTGGTGCTGAGCGAGTTTGCCGGGGCGGCGCAGGAGCTCGGGGCGGGCTCGCTTCTGGTCAATCCCCACGATATCGACGGTCTGGCGGCGACGATGGAGGTGGCGCTCTCGATGGAACCGACCGAGGCCCGGCGTCGCATGGGCCTGCTTCAGCGGGCAGTGCGCAAGAACGATGTGTATGGTTGGGCCGATTCGTTTCTGGGAGCACTCACGTCGTGATGGATCTGTCGGATCATTTGGAGATGGTGGCCAGGACGCCGGTGCTGCTGGTCGCTTCGGATTACGACGGCACACTGGCGCCGATCGTGTCGGATCCGAGCAAGGCGGTGGCGGATCGGGAGTCGATCGTGGCGCTGCGGGCGCTGGCGCAGATCCCATCGACGCACGTGGCGGTGATTTCCGGCCGATCGCTCAAAGACCTGGCGGCGCTGCTTGGCGATATGGATGGCGTGCTGCTCGTCGGTTCGCACGGGAGCGAGTTCGATGTGGGGTTCGCCGATGGTCTGGGCGAGTCGTCGCGTCGGCTGATGGAGCGTCTGCGTGAGACGCTGGAAGGGATTGCCGAGGGTGATGCGGGCTTTGGGATCGAGATCAAGCCGGCGAGTGTGGCGTTTCACTACCGCAATGCGGATGAGTCGCGGGCAGCGAGGGCGCTCGAGTCGATCGATGCCGGGCCGGCGTCGTGGGATGGGGTGTACGTCAAGCGCGGCAAGAAGGTGGTCGAGCTCGGGGTGGTGAGCACGAACAAGGGCGATGCGCTCGAGACGATTCGCAAACGCGTCAGCGCGACCGCGTGTGTGTTTCTGGGCGATGATGTGACGGACGAGGATGCGTTCGCAACGCTCAAGGGGCCGGACCTTGGGGTGAAGGTCGGGCCCGGGGCCTCGTCGGCGAGCTTTCGGATCGGTGATTCGCACGATGTTGCCAAGCTTTTGGCGAGGCTGACGGAGCTTCGGCTGGCGTGGGCAGCCGGCGCCGAGGCCACCCCGATCGAGGAGCACGCGATGCTCTCGGATCAGCGAACGGTGGCGTTGGTCGACGGGGCGGCGCGGGTGGTGTGGATGTGCGCGCCACGTTCGGATTCATCGGCGATCTTTGCGGAGTTGGTCGGAGGGCCGACGGCCGGTTACTTCGCGGTCGGACCGGCGAGGAGCGTTGCCGAGGCTGGTCAGCGGTATCTGCGCGGGACGAACATCGTCGAGACGCGGTGGGGCTCGCTGACGCTGACGGACTATCTGGACTGCGCGGGGACGAGGCCGACGCAGCGGGCCGGGCGGAGTGATCTGGTGCGCGTCATCGGCGGCGCCGGGAAGGTGAAGATCGAGTTCGCGCCGAGGCTGGACTTCGGTCGCGTGCCGACGCAGTTGATTGTGCACGATGAGGGGCTTGTGGTGGAGGGTGTGCCGGACCCGATCGTGCTGCGCGCACCGGGTGTGACCTGGCGGATCGAGCGCGATGGGCCGCACGACACGGCCATCGGTGAGGCCGAGGTGATCGGCAAGCCGATCGTGCTGGAGCTGCGCTATGGGACGGGTGATCTTTCGGCATCGCCTCGCAGCGAGCACGATCGGCGGACAGAGACGGACCAGTTCTGGTCGCAGTGGCTTTCGGGGCTTGAGATTCCGGAGGTGATGCCGGAGTTGGTTCGGCGCAGTGCGCTGGCGCTGCGCGGCCTGGTGTATGGACCGACCGGCGGGATGCTCGCGGCCGCGACGACGAGCCTGCCCGAAGATCCCGGAGGCGTGCGCAACTGGGATTACCGGTACTGCTGGCTGCGCGATGCGGCGATCTCGTGCGAGGCGCTCGTTCGGCTCGGGTCCAACGCCGAGGCGATCGGGTTTCTGGATTGGGTGCTGGGCGTGTTGGACCGGACGAGCGCGCCGGAGCGATTGGCGCCGGTGTATTCGGTGATCGGTTCGGAGCTCGGCGCCGAGGCGGAGCTTCCCGAGCTGCCCGGATACATGGGGTCCAAGCCGGTGCGGGTGGGCAACGGCGCGAGCACGCAGTTGCAGCTTGATGTGTTCGGGCCGGTGGTGGAGTTGGTGTGGCAGCTCTTGCAGCGTGGGGCGCCGGTGACGTTTGAGCACTGGCAGTTGGTCGAGCAGATGGTGCAGGCGGTGGAACGCCGGTGGCGTGAGCCGGACCACGGGATCTGGGAGGTGCGCGTCGAGCGTCGGCACTGGGTGCATTCGAAGGTGATGTGCTGGGTGACGATCGACCGGGCGATGAAGATTGCCGAGCGGTACCTCGGGACGTGCCGGCAGGACTGGCAGGATCTGGCCAACGCGATTCGCGATGATGTGTGCAGCCAGGGGTACAACCAGGAGGCGCGTGCGTTCACGGCGTGGTACGGGTCGTACGAGCTTGATGCCTCGGTGCTCCTGGCTGGGACAATGGGGCTGATCGATCCGAATGATGAGCGGTTTGTCTCGACGGTTCGGCGGATCGAGGAAGAGCTGCTCCTGGGGCCGGCGGTGTTTCGGTACAAATACGACGACGGCCTGCCGGGGGGCGAGGGCGGGTTCAACTTCTGCACGTGCTGGCTGATCGACGCGTATCTTGCAGTCGGCCGGGTGGACGAGGCGTGGGCGTTGTTCAACAGGTACACCACGCTTGCCGGACCGACGGGGTTGATTCCGGAGGAATACAACGTGCAGTCCGGCCACGGGCTGGGGAACCATCCTCAGGCCTACTCCCACGCGGGTTTGATTTTCAACGCATTGAAACTGGCACAGGCCGGTGAGGGTGCGTGCTGAGCGTTGCTGGGATGGGCTACTATTTTCGGGTCGGGCGAGTAGCTCAGTTGGCTAGAGCATCCGCTTTACACGCGAAAGGTCCGGGGTTCGAGTCCCCGCTCGCCCATTGGAAAGATCAGAGGAGCCGAGGATTGTGAACCCTCTTGATGCGGCCTACATGGTGGTTGCTGCCGCGACGGCGCCGGGCTGGGCGCGTAAGGCTCGCGGGGACTGGCCCGAGAGGCTCGGGGTTCGGCTCGCCGAGATCAAGCCCAAGCCGGCCAAGCCGAGGATCATGCTGCACGGCGTGTCGCTGGGCGAGGTCAATGCGCTGCGGACGCTCGTCCCGATGCTGGCCGAGCGAGCCGATGTGGTGGTGAGCGCAACGACGGATACGGGTCTTGCCCGGGCGCACAGCCTGTTTGACTCGGTGGCCTCGGTTGTGAGGATGCCGATGGATTTTTCGTGGGGCGTCGAGCGGTTTTTGAACGAGGTTCGGCCCGATGTGGTTTCACTGGTCGAGCTTGAACTCTGGCCGAACCTGATCGCGGCGTGCAAGCGGCGGGGCATTCCGGTGGCGGTCATCAACGGCCGACTCAGTGCGCGCTCATTCGATGGGTATTCGCGTGGGCGGGCGCTGGTGCGGGGGATGTTTTCATCGCTGGCATTGGTGGCGGCCCAGGATGAGGCGTACGCCGAGCGGTTTCGGGCGCTCGGTGCGGGCCCGGTGGTGGTGACGGGCTCGATGAAATGGGATGCAGCGAATCTGGCGCATGATCCCGTTGCCGCGGCCTCACTCGCTGAGGCGATGGGGATCGACCGGGACAAGCCATTGATTGTCGCTGGAAGCACGGGACCCGGTGAGGAAGAGTTGTTGCACGAGGCGTGCCCGGCGGGTGTGCAACTGTTGTGCGCTCCGCGTCGGCCGGAACGCTTCGACGGGGCGGCGCTGGCGATGGGCACCTGTGTTCGTCGATCGTCGGGCGAGCGGCAGCCCGGAGCGACTCGGTTTCTGCTGGACACGATCGGGGAACTTCGTTCGGCGTATGAACTGGCGGACCTGGTCGTGGTCGGGCGGTCGTTCGGCGATTTGTATGGGTCGGACCCGATCGAGCCGGTGGCGCTCGGGCGGGCGACGGTGATCGGGCCGAGCGTGGGCGACTTTGCCTCGATCGTTTCGACATTGGAGCAGGCCGGGGGGCTGGCGAGGTCGACGAGGCGATCGCTCGGCTCCGATCTGGAGAGGCTGATCCGGGATGATCGGGCCCGATCGCTGCTGGCCGAACGTGGGCTGGCGTGCGTGCAGTCGCAGCGGGGGGCGAGCGGACGTCATGCGGCAATGTTGATGGGGCTTGCGAAGCTTTCGACCCGTCGCCGACCGGTCTACGGTGGCTAACATCGTGCTGCCCGCAGGTCGGGTCAGGTCCGGGGACGTAGCTCAGTTGGTAGAGCAACGGACTTTTAATCCGCAGGTCCGGGGTTCGAGTCCCCGCGTCCCCATTTCCCGTGACGGTTGGCTGGCCTTGGCGGTATCCGGTCAAGAATGGTGCTTTGGGCGGCGGAGACATCGTTGCATCGGGGTGTAGGCCTACAGTCCAGACCGGCCGAAGTGGACACCGGGTGAAGGATCGCGCGAGGGAACGCACGGATGATCGTCCTGCAAAGTGTTTGGACCGAAGATCGGCTTCACCTGTGGGCGGAGAGCGCTGAGGCCGTCGCGACCGCGGCGATCGACAGTGACGACAACGCAGAGTCCACCGATGGTTTGAATGCGGCGGCAACGGCGGTCAAGGCTGCGATGCCGAAGTCGGACCAGGCGGTTGTGCATCCGCTGGCGCTCGGATCCGACGATCTTCTGGAACGCATCGCCCGCTTTCTCCCTGAAGGTGCGGGCCAAGGGCAGATCAGGATGAAACTGCCCGCTCAAGGCGGGATGGTGTTGCCGAGCGTCAGGCTGGCGCATGCGAGCGGCGTGGCGCTGGCCGAGCATGGCGCCGATGGGCTGGTTGAGGTCGTGATCGAAACAGTGGTTGTCGATCCGGCCGAGGCGCCCTTTGTGCTGGAACGGCTGGAAGAACATGGCTCGAACGCTGGGCCCGATGACACGCTGCTGATCGGTCGTGCGGTGGACTTCATGTCGTTGGTAGGTCGTTTTACGCGGCGACTGATGGCCCAACAGCGGTTTGTCCCGAGCCTGCGGCAGCGTTCGACAGGCGAGCTGGATGGGTCGTGGTATGTGTGGTATGCCGACGAGTTGTCGGCCGAGGATGCTTCGACGCTGATCTCGGCCATGCCCCCGGCCGTGCGCGCGGTGGTGGATGATCGTGAGCACGATCCGGCCGGGATTTTCGAGGACATGGCCGGCGGGATGGTTGATGCGGCGTGCCGACGGGCGTTGATCGCGGACGATCTGCCCGACGTGCTTGAGGGTCGCGACTGCTCGGACCCCGGTGTGGCGTGGATGAACGGGTTGCTGGGCGAGCGGCGCACGGTGCCCACGGCGGACAAGCGCAGCTTGATTCGCGGTGTTCGATCGTGGATCGGTCGTCTGGAGGACCGGGGGTCGAGCGCCGCGTGGAGGCTTTGTTTGAGGCTGAATGAGCCGATTTTGTTGCCGCCGGAGGTGGAGCCGGATTCGCCGCCACAGATCGTCGAGCCGAAGGATGCGGTGTGGTCGCTGAGCTTTCATCTTCAGCCGATCGGAGCCGAGGATGTGCTGGTTGATGCGGCGGACATCTGGCTGGTGTCAAGCGAATCGGTGACGATCGAGGGTCGTCGGCTCGACAATCCTCAGGAGCTGTTGCTTGCGGAGTTGGGCCGGGCGAGTCGGTTGTACAAGCCTTTGGAACGGGCGTTGGACGAATCCGAGCCGGTGGATGTCGAGCTGAACACGGAGGAGGCGTACGAGTTTTTGCGGGAAGTCAGGCCCTTGCTGCGAGAGCAGGGCTTTGGTGTGTTTGAGCCGGGTTGGTTTGGCTCGGCCGGCTCGCGTCTCGGGGCGAAACTGCTGCTCGACAGCGATGCGGTGGATGATTCGCTGGACCCCGGCGCCGGGCCGACGGTGGCTGGAACTTCGCAGCTCGGGCTCGATGCGTTGGTGGGGTATCAGTGGCAGATCGCGTTCGGCGATGTGACGCTTTCATTGAAGGAGTTTGAGGAGCTCGCCGAGCGCAAGACGCCATTGGTCCAGATCAATGGCAAGTGGGTGGAGATTCGGCCTGAGGATGTGGAGTCGGCGGTCCGGTTCATCCGCGAGAATCCGGGCGGGACGATGAGCGTGGGCGAGGCGATCCGCATGGCGTTCGGTGCCGATGCGCGGACGAGCGGGCTGCGTGTCTCGGGGCTTGAGACAACGGGCTGGCTTGCGGATGTGTTCGGTGGTTCGTCCGAGAGCGAGGCGCTGCCGATGCTGGATCAGCCGAAGGGCTTTCAGGGCACGCTCCGGCCGTACCAGCTTCGCGGGTTTTCGTGGCTTTCGTTCCTGGAGCGGTTCGGCTTTGGTGCGTGCCTAGCGGATGACATGGGTCTGGGCAAGACGATCCAGTTGCTGGCGATGCTGGCGCACGAGCGGGCCGAGGCACGGGGTGATCGGATCCATCCGACTCTGTTGGTCGTTCCGACGTCGGTGGTCGGCAACTGGGTGCGCGAGATGGATCGGTTCTGCCCGGCACTCAAGAGTCACATCCACCATGGTCCGCTGCGGCTCTCGGGCGATGAGTTCATCAAAGAGGTAGAAACCAAAGATGTTGTGGTGACGACCTACGCGCTGGTCAACCGCGACCAGGAGTTGCTGAGCTCGATGCGGTGGGGTCGGCTGGTGCTGGATGAGGCGCAGTTCATCAAGAACCCGGCGGCCAAGCAGGCCCAGGCGGTTCGGAAGATCCGCGCCGGTACGCGAGTGGCGCTCACGGGCACGCCCGTGGAGAATCGGCTGAGTGAGTTGTGGTCGATCATGGATTTCCTGAATCCCGGCTATCTGGGCACGCCGCACACGTTCCGCAAGAAGTTCGCGGTCCCGATCGAGAAGTATCGCGACGAGGCCAAGAGTGCGCAATTGCGGTCGCTGGTTCGTCCGTTCGTGCTTCGTCGGCTCAAGTCCGATCCGAACGTGGTCGGCGATCTGCCGCCGAAGGTCGAGAGCCGGGAGTACTGCCACCTGACGACGGAGCAGGCGGAACTGTACGAGCAGACGGTCAATCGGATGCTGAAGGATGTCGAGGCCACGGATGGAATCCGTCGGCGTGGGATCGTGCTTTCGGTGCTTGTGAAGCTGAAACAGATCTGCAATCATCCGGCCCAGGCGCTCAAGGAGTATGTGAAGGGGTCGACCACGCCGCCGGCGTCGATCCGTTCGGGCAAGACGACCCGCCTGATCGAGATGCTCGACGAGATCATGGCGGCCGGCGATCAGGCACTCATCTTCAGCCAGTTCCGCGAAATGGGACATATTCTGGCGACAACGCTCCGGCACAAGCTGGATCGAGAGATCCTGTTCCTGCATGGCGGGACACCTCGGCTTCAGCGCGAAAAACTCGTCGATGCATTTCAGAAGGGTGATGGGTCGGCACCGATCATGCTCGTGAGTCTGCGTGCCGGCGGCGTGGGCCTGAACCTGACCGCTGCGAACCACGTATTCCACTTCGATCGCTGGTGGAACCCGGCGGTCGAGAATCAAGCGACGGACCGGGCGTATCGCATCGGGCAGACGCGGACGGTGCAGGTGCACAAGTTTGTCTGCCGAGGCACACTCGAGGAGCGGATCGACGAGATGCTCGAACAGAAGGCGCAGTTGGCCGAGCAGATCGTCGGTGCCGGGGAGCAGTGGCTGACCGAGTTGGACACGGATGCCCTGCGGGATCTGTTGACGCTCCGGGGCGACGCGGTCGGGTTGGAATAGGTTGAATCGGGGAATGGACATGGCTCGGCGCGACGGATGGGAGATGGGCTTGTGAAACCGATGGGTTCATCTCAGTTTCCGAAGCGGCAGCCGGAGCGTACGAAGAATCCCCGCCGGGTTCGTTCCGGCGTGAAGATGGCCTCGACGGCGTTGGCCACGGAGAGTTGGGCCGGCCAGCGCTGGCTCCGATTGATCGAGGCCGGTGCGAGTCCGAAGGATCAGGTCGATGGGCTTGAATATGCCACACTGGGCCAGACGCGGAGCCTGACGCTCGAGGCCGGTGCGGTTGTGGCGCTCGTGCAGGGTCGGCTGCCACGGGCGTACCGGGTACGGATCGAGCTCGATCATTTCGACGCCCAGCGGTGGGAGCGGATCATCCGGGCGATGTCGGAGCAGGCTCGGTATTCGGCCAAGCTGCTGGCGGGTGAGCTGCCCTCGACGATCGAGGAACTCTTTGCCCCGTTTGGATTGCGACTGTTTCCGAATGAGCCGACTGATCTGAAGCCGACGTGCAGCTGTGACGAGAAGCGGGAGGAAGGTTCGTCCTGGTGCAAACACTCGGCCTGCGCGGCGTTGCTCGTGGCGGATCGGCTGGCCCACGACCCATGGGCGATTTTCTCGCTGCGGGGGATCGAACGCGAAGATCTGGTCGAGCAGCTGCGACACCATCGGCTCCTGCCGGGCTCGGGTGACGGGTCGGCGTTGGTGTATTCGCCCCACATCGAGTCGATCGAATCGCTTCCGGTCAAGCCGCTGGAGGAGTGTCTGGATCATTTCTGGGACGCGGCCTCGGGTCTGGCGGAGCTTCATCTGACACCGGAACGGCCCGCGGTCAGCCATCCACTGCTGCGCCGGCTCGGTCCGAGCCCCTTCGAGGGGAGCCGATTCCCGCTCGTGGGGCTTCTGGCGACGTGCTACGACGTTGTGAGCGAGCAGGTGCTCAAGGATGAGCAGGTGTCAAGCTCGGATGCGAACGGGGAGCCGGAGGAGGAAGCGGGCTCTGTGACGGATGATCTTTGACTCTGGGGCGTGGGGTCGTAGACTTGGGTGCAGTAGGTGAGCCGACCACGATGAGGCATGGAGCCGAGGCGTGGTCATGGGTCTTTGCCGGGTGATTGGCCTGAACGGGCCGCGCCGCGGTAGGCAGGGGTCCAGCTCCGGGCGCGAGGTTATCGCGTCCCAGTCCGTGGCCGGCGCTCATGATGGGCCTGTCGGTACGCGAGTCCGATTGGTCCGCCTGTTCAGGAGCAGTGCTTCTGGACGGGCCTAGTTCGAGGAGAGCCCGGCAGGAATGGTGCGATGCACCGGAACAGAACCATCTGAAACGACCCGATAGTGTAATGGTAGCACCGCAGTTTTTGGTACTGCTAGTTCAGGTTCGAATCCTGGTCGGGTTATTTCGGTGTATTTCCGGTTCGTGAATACTGATTCCCCCGGCATACGTGGTGGACGAACTCGCTCCCATCTCGATTCTTCTGGCGGCCGGCAAGGGCACGCGGATGGCGTCCGACCTGCCCAAGGTGTGTCATCCGGTTGGAGGTCGGCCGATGGTGGCCGCGGTGGTCGATGCGTGCCTGGATGCGGGGTGTGGGCGCGTGATCGCGGTGGTCGGGTATCGGCAGGACCTGGTGCGCGAGGCGCTGGCGCCGTTTGGTGATCGGGTCGGATTCGCCGAGCAGGCCGAGCAGCTCGGCACGGGTCACGCGGTGCGGTGCGCGATGCCCATGCTGGCCGATGAGCCCGATGATGTTCCGGTCTTTGTGCTGTGTGGTGATGGCCCGCTGATCCGTTCGGAGACACTTCGCACACTGCTTGATCGGCATCGGCAAACCGATGCGAGTGCCACGCTGGCGAGTTCGGTGATCGAGGATCCAACGGGGTACGGGCGGATCGTGCGCGATGCCGACGGGCGATTTGTTCGCATCGTCGAGCAGGCCAACGCCACGCCGGCGGAGCTCGAGATCCACGAGGTGAACCCGAGTTATTACTGTTTCCGGCTGGGTGATCTTCGTCGGGGACTGGAGCGGGTTGAAACCAATCCGGTGACCGGGGAGCAGTACATCACGGACATTCCGGAGATTTTGCTCGCGGGTGGTGGTCGCGTCGAGGTGATTGATGCGGTGCCGCCCGAGGATGTGCTGAGTATCAACACACCGGAACAACTGGCTGTTGTGGATTCGATTTACAGGCGTCGGATGGGTGTCGCGGGCGGGGGTGCATGATGGCGCGAGCGGATGCGGACCAACTGAAGATCTTTGCCGGGCGTCATTCGAGGCCTTTGACGCAGAGTATCTGTGACCATCTGGAAATCCCGATCGGCGAAGCACGGACGCACGTGTTTCCGGATGGAGAGATGCTGCTCAAGGTCGAGGAAGATGTGCGGGGGCGGGATTGCTTCGTGGTGATCTCGACGTGCATGCCGGTGAACGACAACCTGATGGAGTTGTTGATTTTCCTGGACTGCATCCACCGGGCATCGGCGGGGATGGTGACGGTTGTGCTGCCCTACTTCGGCTACGGCCGGCAGGACCGCAAGAGCGAAGGGCGCGTGCCCATCACGGCCAAACTCGTGGCGAACCTGATCACCGCGGGCAAGGCGGACCGTGTGATCGCGGTGGATCTTCACGCGGCGCAGATCCAGGGGTTCTTCGATATCCCGGTGGACCACCTCTCGGCGACGCCGGTGTTTTCCGAGTATTTCTCCCAGCACCGTGATGAGCTGGAAGACCTGTGTCTGGTGAGCCCGGATGTGGGCAACGTGAAGGTGGCCGAGGGGTTCGCCAACATGCTCGGCGGGGACCTGGCGATCATCAACAAGCGGAGGCTCTCGGGCAGCAAGGTGACGACAGGCCACATCATCGGCGAAGTGAAGGACAAGACCGTGCTGATGGTGGATGACATGATCTCGACCGCGGGCACGATCTGCGCGGCGGCCGAGGTGGTGATGGACCACGGCGCCAAGCGCGTGATCGCGGCGGCGACACACGGGCTGTTCGTGGGTGAGGCGGCCGAGAGACTCAATGCAAGCCCGATCAGCAAGATCGTGGTGACGAACACCGTGCCAACGCAGAGCGCGGCCGAGGCGCTCGGTGACAAGCTGGTGACGCTCGAGGTGTGCGGGCTGCTGGGCGATGCGATCCATCGGGTGCATCACAACAAGTCGATCAGTGAGCTGTTCCGAGGAACAGCAGGATTGAAGAGGTAATCGGCCGAGGTTCATTGGATTGAACCGGGGCCATTTGAGGATATTCATGAAATCCCGGCGGATGTGAATGCCGGAGTAAGGAACGAATCATGCACGAGAACTCACCGATTTTGACAGGCGAGCGGCGCGAGCGGCTCGGTTCGAGGTACGCCAAGCGGCTTCGCGATGGGGGCAAGCTGCCGGTGGTGGTGTACGGCCACGGCAAGGAGCCCGCGGCGATCGCGGTGGATGCGAAATCCACCATCAAGCACATCCACGAAGGAGAGCGGATTTTCAGGCTCGATGTCGATGGGCAGCAGGAGATCGTTCTGCTGCGCGATGTGCAGTTCGACTACCTGGGCGATGGGATCATCCACTGCGACATGTCGCGCGTGGATCTGGACGAGGTGACGCACTCGCACGTTCGGATTGTGCTCAAGGGCGATCCGGTCGGTCTGAAAAAATCGGGCACGCTGATGATGCATCCGACGACGGAGATCACCGTCGAATGCAAGCTGCGCGATCTGCCGAGCGTGATCGAGGTGAACATCTCAGAGCTTGACGAGGGCAAGGCCGTCACCGCGAGCGAAATCGACCTCGGCCCGAATGTGAAGCTGCTGAGCGATCCGAATGATGTGCTGGCGCAGATCACGCACTCGGCCGGCGAGGTCGCGGTCGGAGAAGAGGCCGAGATCGAGGGCGGCGAAGCGCAGCCCGAGGTCATCGCCGAGAAGAAGGATGAGGAGAAGTCGGGCGAGTGATGCTTGATTGATCGGGGTGGGCGATGAAGCTTTTGGTCGGGCTCGGCAACCCGGGATCGGAATACACCAGGACGCGCCACAACGCGGGGTTTCTGGTGCTCGCTCGGCTCGCCGAGCGGTACGCGACGCAGAAGATCGCCCGGAGCAAGTTTCACGCGATGGTGCTCGATGCATCGATCGGCGGGGAGAAGTGTCTGCTGATGAAGCCGATGACCTACATGAACAGGTCAGGACAGGCGGTCGCCGAGGCGGTCAGGTTCTACAAGCTTGACATCCCGTCGGACGTGCTGGTGATCGTTGACGATGTGGCCTTGCCATGCGGGACGATCAGGCTCCGTGCCGAGGGAGGCACGGGCGGGCACAACGGCCTGGCCGACATCGCCCGCAAGCTCGGGCGTGAGGCCTTCCCGAGGCTGCGCGTCGGGATTGACTCGAAACCCCCGATGATGAGACTCGACGAGTATGTCCTGGGTCGATTCACCGAGGAGCAGCGGGAACAGCTTGAGCCGGCGTTGACGACGGCGGCGGATGCAGCCGAGGCCTTTGTCACCAGGGGCATCACCCAGGCCATGAACACATTCAATTCGCGTCAACCGTCGGCGGGCCCGCCCGATCCGAAGGATGAAGGCGAGCATTCAGAAAAAGAGATAAAGAAACGGAATCCATGAACCAACGCGGCGATGCGTGCCGCGAGAAAGGCAAACACAATGGCAGAGGAAAAACGGATCAACGTGTACGAGGGGATGTTCCTGATCAGTCAGGCCGAGGCGACCGACTTCGCCGGCGTGATCGAGCACATCCAGCACCTGTTCGATCGTTCAGAGGCCAAACTCCTGGCGATGCAGAAATGGGATGAGCGTCGGCTCGCCTATGAGATCGACAAGCAGAAGCGGGGCGTCTACATCCTGGCGTACTTCGAGGCGCCGGCCGAGAAACTCCAGTCGTTCGAGCGGGACTGCAACCTCTCGGAGAGGCTGATGCGTGTGCTCGTGACTCGAGCGGACCACCTGTCGGCCGAGGAGATCCAGGCGATGGACAAGCGAGAGGAGTTGCACATCGAAGCCAAGGAGCGTGCCGAGCGTGCCCGCGAGCGCGAACAGGCCGGCATGAGCAGCTCGGTTTCGCTCGGCGCGCCGAAACTCGCCGAGGAGCCCAAGACCGACGATGTACCTTCGGAAGAGGGTGAGACCCCGACGGGCGAGTCTGAGGCAGCCGAGCCCGCCCCGGCCGAGGCAGGGCAGACCGCCGAGTGAGCCGGTTGAGGAAAAGCAGTCCGAATCGAACCCGAACTGATATGCTGGTCGGGCGGGATGACCGCGAACAGCAAAGGAGCATCACATGGCCAGTTATAACAAAGTGCTGCTGATGGGCAACCTGACGCGGGATGTCGAGCTGAAACAGCTCCCGAGCGGGATGTCGGTTGGTCGGATCGGGCTTGCCGTCAATGAACGGTACAAGGACAAGAACGAGCAGTGGGTGGAGCGGGCCAATTTCATCGACTGCGAGATCTTCGGCCGACGGGCCGAAGTCATGGCTCAATACCTCTCCAAAGGCAGCCCCGTCTTTGTCGAGGGCCGGCTCCGACTTGATACTTGGCAGGATCGCAACGATGGCTCGAACCGTTCAAAGCTCAAGGTTGTGATCGAGAACTTTGAGTTCATCGGTGGGCGGGGCGAAGGCGGCGGCGGCGGCGGTGGGGGTGGTCGAGGCCCATCCCGCCAGAGCTCGCCCGCGGGCGGTCCCGAGAACTATGGCGAGCCCGTGAGTGCGGACGACATCCCGTTCTGAGCCGGGGCATCGCCGGCGGGCCTAGGCTTGGCCTGACAATCTGAATTCGCTCCGGTCGATGGTCGGCCGGGGTGCCGTTGGGGTCTGGTCTTGGATCGGGCTCCTGAACTCCCCGGCCCAAAGCCGGGGAAGACAGCGAGGACACCACGATGGTGAAGAATATTCAACTTCTGCTTTTAGAAAATGTCGACAATCTCGGGATTGTCGGCGATGTGGTCACGGTTCGCGCCGGGTATGCACGGAACTACCTGCTGCCACGCGGATTGGCGACAACCCCCGACGAGGCCTTGATCGCCTCGCTCGCCGAGAAGCGCAAGCAGGCCGAGATCGAGCAGGGCAAGCTCCGCATCGAGCGTGAGAAGCTGATCCAACGGCTCGAAGGCGTCGAGGTCACGATGGAGCGGGCCTGCAATGATCTCGGGTTGCTCTACGGCTCGGTGACACAGCAGGACATCTCGGGCGCCCTGCGGACACTCGAGTTCGACGTCAAGCCACGCGAGGTTCGCCTGCCACAGGTCATCAAGCGGCTCGGACAGTTCGAGGTCAATATCAAACTGGCCTCGGATCTCGAACAGCACATCACGATCTACGTCGTCGCGGATCGCCAGATGGAAGGCGACGAGCGCGAGGAGATGGAGTTCGACAACGAGGGCAACCTCATCGAGAAAGAAGCTCCAAAGCCCAAGGCCGAGCCCGCAGCCGAGCCGGCTGCCTCCTGACAACCCAGCTTCATGTATAGAAAAAGAGAGACCGACCCAAACGGGCCGGTCTTTTTTCATGGTGTTTCTTTTGTGGTGGTTCTATGGTGGTGAAGCACAAGCCCTGACGGCTTTACCGCTTGCGAGGCGGGTCGACGTGCAGCGGTGGGTCAAAGGTTGCCAGCACCACATCGCCGATGGCGAAGTATTTGATGTCCACGCCCACACTCGGGCGGAAGATCAGGTACATCTCCTGATCGTCCCGGCTTCGAACAAGCGAATCGGCCTCGTTGAGCCCGCGCATCGGTCGGCCCGGGGTGTAGCGGATCTTGCTGATGTTGTTGTCTGAATAGATGAATCCGATCGCCTCGTAGGACTGGCCCTTGGTGTCGATGAGCATGGGTGGAACATCGGTGCGCAGATCCGGGGCCGCCGAGGTCGAGAAGTAGCTCGTCGGCACCTGCGCCGGATCGCCCGTGACCTTGATCTGGATGATGTTGGTGTCGGGGGTCACGAAGAACTGATCGACACGCAGGGCGCGGTCCAACCCTCGGGCAGCGAACTCGTTGGGGGCGAATGCCTGCTCGCCGTTGAGGATGAAGTTGTGCTCGTCGATCTCCAGCGAGTGGGTCTGGCCCTTCTGCAGGACGATACGGTTCTCGAGCCTTGTCTGGAGCGAGACGCCCGGGCCCCGGCCGCCGGAGACCGGGACCGTTTGTGCGTGCGAGAGATTCAGATTCTCAGTGCGATTGCCCGCGAGCAGGGCGCCGGTCTGGATTGCGGCATCACGGGCGGCGGCATCGGGAAACTCGCGGTCAGGCTCCTTGCCCTCGACGTCGATTCGCAGGTTGCGCACATACAACGACTGCGGCGTATAGCCTGCGGGAACCGCGAACTCGAAGGCCATCGGCGCTTCGGAGGCGCCGCCGACCGAGGCGACGTAGAACTCGCCATCGAAACGGAATCGGCCGAACCGATCGTCACCGGATTTGGCCTGTGAAGTGACGGCGATCGGGAAGAGGGTCTTTCGATCGCCCTGTGCATTCTGGACAACGAGCCGGATCTGACCCTTGCCGAAGACGATCTGTCCGAATTTTTCTTTGGCGCCGGAGTTGAACTTGATGAGGTAGCCGTCGATGTAGGCGCCGGGCCCGATGGGTGAGCCGTCGAGCAGTGTGATGTCCTGCACGCCGGGGTTGAGGAAGTCGGTGAAGATCTGATCCGCGGGGAGGTTTTTGTCCTTGCCCACGGTGAAGTGCGTGCCGATGGTAAAGGCGTCCGGTTTGATGACGTTCTTGTTGTTGCCGTTGCCCTCGCTCATGCGCTGCGTGCCGGCAGCACTGGCCAGATCGGGGTAGTACTTGACCAGGGGCGTATCGGTCGAGAGCGTCCGGGTCGAGAGGGCGTTGTAAAAGGAGGCGGTCAGCCGATCGACGGGGAGCCAGAGCTTCTGCTGGATTTCGAGATTGCCCTGATTGACCATCTGGACAGGCTGGTAGCCCATGAAATTGGCCGGGACGCGGAGGAACCCCGTGCTGAGGACGAACATGCCGGAGGTGATGACACCGGTGACGACGCCGCAAAGACCGGCACCGATGAAGTTGTAGGTGTCGTCGATGGCGACATTGCCCTTGACAAGCTTGTCGGTGATGACCCGGAGGATGACCAGCGAGATGACAAAAGGCAGCGCCAGCCCAAGTCCCCAGGCCCCATCGCTGATGAACGAGAGGAAACCGCTCGATGGAGCCTTGGTCAGGATGAGCATTGAGAGCGGTTCCCACACACCGAACGCGATGGCACCGGCGGCTACCACGCATGCCATGTGAATCAGCGAGGAGAAGAACCCCCGCGTGCTCCACAGGTACGCAAGGCCCAGAACGATGGCAATGCTGACGAGGCTCATGAACATGGGATCGGGCTCCGATCATCGGCAGCCGGGGTCGGTCGTTGGCTGCGGGATGTGCTTTGGGACGTGCTGTGCGAGGCGGGATGCATCTCGAACGGTTCCATACCTGGAAGTTACGACTTGGCCGGCTGGGCCGGTTTGGATGGGGACTTGGACTGTGCCGCGGGCTTGGGCTTGGCGCGGGCCGTGACGCGGGTGAACTCTTCGAGGCTGGTGACGCCTTCCACAGCCCGGCGCAGGCCCGCCTGCTGGATCGTGAAGAGCTGGGTCTTGCGGAACTCGGCCTGAAGCGCGGTCCAGTTCTTGTCGCGGATCGCCTTCTTGGCCTCATCTCCGACGGGGAAGACCTCGAACAGGCCGATCTGTCCGAGGTAGCCCACACCCGAACACATCGGGCAGACTTCGGGTTTGTTTTTGACGAGCACCTGGCCGCCCTTTTTGTAGAGCTGCTTCACGCGGTCGGCGGGCAGGCCCAGCTTTTTGAGCAGGGTTGCATCCGGTTTGTACGCAACGCGGCAATTGACGCACAACCGGCGGGCGAGTTTCTCGGCGACGACCCCGGTCAGGGCCTCGGCAACCTCGCCGGAGTTGCCGTGATACTTGACGAGTGTCTGGATGGCGAGAATTGCATTCTCCGCGCGGATGGCCATGTAGACTTTCGAGCGTTTCAGATCGGCGCGGACGACCTCGTGTGCCGTTTCTGCATCCCGGAAGTCGGTGACCGCGACGACGTCGGGATCTCGGCGGAGGATCGAGCGCACAACCGTGGCATACTCGGCATCGCCGGTCGAGTCGAACTTGTTCTGGTTGACGCCTTCGAGCGGTGCCTGGATGTCGTATTCAATGGTCTGAACGATCGAGGTGTAGGGATCGTGCTTGCCGAGCAGGGCGTACATGGTGGTGGTGAGCCCGTTGCCCCCGGCCGCTGCGACGAGAATCAGGCCACCGGGTTGTTCTCTGATCTCTTCGAGCGCCTTGACCTGCTGGGGAAAGAGACCGAGATCGTCAAAGTCGCGCGTCACCGCGACGGTCGGGTCAAAGGTCAGTGTGAGTTTGGGCCCGTGTGGTCCGCCGACGGTCTGGAGGAGCACCTCGCGATGCCAGATGTCGCCATGCGAGACGGTGATGGTGCCTCGCTGCTTTTTGCGTCGGTCCTGCACGTCAAGCCCGGCGGACTCTTTCCAGAAATCGATCATTTTGACGGCATTGGGAGCCGGGAGTTTCTCGATGCCCTGACGGACGCCATCGACCATGGCGGTGATGGCGTAGCCGCTGTCGCCCCCGAGCGGGGCGATCTCGAAGAGCCTGGCGCGGGCGTCGATGGCCTTGGTCATCGCGTGCTCCGAGGCGACGCGGACCTCGAACTCCGGGGTTTCTTTTTCGGGGACCGGCATGGTCTTGCCGGTCTTGCTGACGATCTTGAGCTCGACCGTGCCGGCTTCCTTGGATGCCTTCTTGGCGGCTCGTTGCTCGGCGAAGCTGGAGAGATCGAGCCTGATCTTGTGCGACTCCGGCACACGCTCGTCCCGGTTGTGCAGATTGATGAAGATGGCAAGATCGGCGCCGAGGATCACGAGCATCGCGCCCAGACCGGCGATGAAGCCGACCACGCCCTCCAGCGGCATGAGAAAGGCAGCGGCTGTGGCGAGCGTCCCGAGGATCAGGTGGACCATGTTCCACCTCTCGCGGGGCAGGTGAAATCTCGCGGCGTGCTTGTCGAACACGGTCGAGACAAACCACGCCCAGGCGACCAGCGGGATCAGCAGAACCACCGGCTTCCAGAACGACACGAGAAAGAGCGCGTCGGCGAGTGTGAACATGGCAAGTGATTGCAACGGATCGGCCACGGTTGGCATGGTTTGGTCTTCCTTTGGTCGCGCTACGGACGCCGAATCGGAACAGGTTAGCCGAGCTTCTTCAGACGCATCATAAGTTCATCGAGGTTGGGCGACGCCTCCTGGGCGACGCGCATGTGGATGTATTCTTCTTCGACAAGCCGGACGAGCGTGCCGTTGAAGTCGATCATGCCCGTCTGCTCGGCCTCGATGCTCTTGAGATACTCGCGGAGCTCGCCCTCGCGGGCTTCGAGGATGTGCGTGCGCACGACCGCGTTGTTGATCAGAATCTCGATCGCCGGGATCCGGGCGATGTTCTCGTGCAGCGTGGGCAGAAGCTTCTGGTAGACGAACGCCCGCATCTGGTAGCCCAGAATCCGGCGAACCTGCTCGACCTCTTCCTGCTCGAACAGGCCATAGATTCGGCTGAAGGTCTGGGTCGTCGAACTGGCGTGGATCGTTCCGTACACAAGGTGGCCCGTCTCGGCGGCGTGCAGGGCGGCCTCGAAGGTCTCCTTGTCCCGCATCTCACCGATCAGCACGATGTCCGGATTCTCACGCACCAGTGCCCGCAGGCCGGTCTTGAAGTCCAAACAGTCCAGCCCGATCTCGCGCTGGTTGATGGTTGCCTTGCGGTCCTCGAAGATGTATTCGATCGGGTCTTCGAGGGTCAGGATGTGCACCGCCTTGCGCGCGTTGACGTAATCAAGCATCGAGGCGATGGTTGTGGACTTGCCCGAGCCCGTCACGCCGCAGAGCAGCACGATGCCCTGAGGCTGGAGGGCGATGTCGGCCATGATCGGGGGAAGGTGCAGGCCCTCGAAGGGGAGGATGTTGGATGAGATGTTTCGGGCGGCGACGGAGATCTTGCCCCGGGCCATAAAGAGGTTGACGCGGAACCGGTTTTTCTCCGAGTAGTCGTAGGCGAAGTCGACCGA
>DRKT01000186.1 GCA_011053195.1 Phycisphaerales bacterium
CCAGCTACAAGGCGGTCATGGAGGCCTATCCAGAGGGCGTCATTGAACTCGAACGACGGACCGATGGCACGTGGATCTTCTCAAAGGCGACCAAGGACAACATCGTTGACTTCTACACCGCGGTGGTCGCTCTCGATCATGTGGTCGATGTCGACGAAACCAGGGGCAACCTGGCGCTCCAGCTCGAAAGCAAGCTCCCCGAGTGGATCCGCGAGGGCGAAATGCTCGGCATCGCCAACTGGCGATGGGCGGGGCTGGCACTGACGATTCTGATCGGGCTAGTTGTTGATCTGCTGGTTCGAGCGCTGCTCTTTGGATTCTGGCTCAGGTATCTGCGCCGGAAGAAGCGGATGGTCGATCGTCCGACGCTGCGCAAGGCGATGCGCCCGTTCGGGCTCGCAGCGGCCTCGGCGCTCTGGTTGCTCGGAATCGAAATCCTCGGTTTCCCTCCGATGGCGCACGGGTTTCTGGTGCTCGCAGCCAGGCTTGTGCTCACGACCGCGGTCATCTGGTCGGCCTGGAGGCTCGTCGATGTGCTCAGCGGTGCCGCTCTGCGACACGCCAAACGCTCCGAAAGCAAGATCGACGACTTACTGGTGCCATTGGTGCGGAAAACGCTGAAAATATTCATCGTCGTTTTCGGTGCGGTCTACATCGCTGATTCATTGAGTATCCCGATTGGCCCGTTGCTGGCCGGCTTTGGTGTCGGCGGCATTGCCATCGCGCTCGCGGCCCGGGACACCGTCGAAAACCTCTTCGGCTCGGTCGCGGTGATTCTGGACCGCCCGTTCGAGGTCGGCGACTGGGTGGTCATCGGCGATGTCGAGGGCACCGTCGAAGAACTCGGGCTGCGTTCGACACGCATCCGTACATTCTACAACTCGCAGGTGACCGTCCCGAATGCGTCATTGGTCCGCGCTCAGGTTGACAACTATGGCCGACGTCAGTATCGGCGGTTCAAGACGATGCTGAATGTCACCTACAGCACCCCGCCGGACACGATCGAAGCCTTCTGCGAGGGCATCCGCGAGATTATCCGCGAACATCCGTACACGCGCAAGGACTATTACCACGTCTGGCTCAACCAGTTCGGTGCGCACAGCCTGGATATCCTGATTTACATGTTCCACATCTGCCCGGACTGGGCGACGGAACTGCGCGAGCGCCAGCGGTTCATGCTCGATGTGATCCGGCTCGCCGATAAACTCGGGGTCGAGTTTGCGTTCCCGACACAAACACTGCACATCCACAATGACGGACCAACGCCGGATCATCCGCCCTTCGGCGATGTCGAGCCCGACACCGAACGAAAGGCCCGCAAGCAGGGCGTTCGCGCGGCCAAGGCGCTGGTTGTCAATGCTCTCTGGCAGGACATCAAGCCCGCGCCGGTGGTGTTCCCGGCGGATGTGCACCAGCGCGCCGATGAACTCGACACCGGCGACGATGAGGCCGGGAGCTAGGCTCAGCCTTCATCCGACTCGCTTTCAAACATGGCTTCGACGAATCGCTCTGGATCGAAGGGCTCGATATCGTCGGGTGTTTCGCCGACACCGATGAGTTTGACGGGAATATCGGTCTGTTCGCGGATGGCGACGACCATGCCGCCGCGGGCGGTGCCGTCGAGCTTGGCCAGGAAGATCCCCGTGACGCCGGCGGTCTCGGCGAAGCCCTCGGCCTGTCGGAGTGCATTCTGCCCAGCGGTCGCATCAAGCACAAGCAGAACCTCGTGCGGGGCTTCGGGGATTCGTTTGTGCGCCACGCGTCGGATCTTGCCGAGCTGCTCCATCAAGCCGGCCTGGGTCTGAAGGCGGCCGGCGGTGTCGAGGATGATGACATCGACGCCGCGTTTGAGACCCGCAGCGCAGGCATCGAACGCAACGGCCGCCGGGTCGCCGCCCTCCTGCCCCTTGACGATCTCGACTCCGAGCCGATCGGCCCAGATTTCAAGCTGACGCACCGCTCCGGCTCGAAACGTATCGCACGCCCCGAGCAGGACCGATTTGCCCTCGGCGGTGAACTTCTGACAAAGCTTGGCAATGCTGGTTGTCTTGCCCGCCCCGTTGACGCCGGTGACGAGTATGACGGTCGGCCCTGACTCGGCGAGGCGGATCTCCCGGTCTTCCTGAGGCCACATCGCCTTGATCTCACGTTTGAGATACTCAAGCGCATCCTCGCCCTTGGTCATCTTTCCCTGTGTGAAATCTTCGCGGATGCCCTGCGCGAGCCGGCGTGCCGCCTGGACACCGACATCGGCGCGGATCAGCCGGGCCTCGATCTCTTCGATGAGTTGCTCGTCGAGTTTGCGCCCTCGGAGCAGGGAAACCAAACCGCCGACCACACCTTCGCGTGTCTTGGCAAGGCCCTTCTTCAGTTTGCCGAGGACGGACTTGAAAATCGCCATGGCTTAGCTCTCCGCCTCGCCCAGGGGCTGGCCTGTCGGCCGGCTGGCGAGGACTTTCTTCAGGAGTTTGTCGAGAATGGCGTTCATGAACGATGGCGATTTCTCGGTGCTGAACTCTTTGGCGAGTTTGACGGCCTCGGCAACCGCGGCCTTGGGCGGCGTTGAGGTCCGCGTCATCTCGAAGTACGCCAGCCGGAGCAAGGCCCGGTCCACCGCCGGTTGGCGATGGGTCGGCCATTCGGGCGCCAACTCGGCAACCGCACGATCGGCCTCGGCACGAAACTCATACGCCAACCGCGCCAACTGCAAGGCTTTGTCGATATCCGTCTTCTTCAGGTCCGGTTCGATGTCGATCGAGGCTCGGATGCACTCGGGTTCGGGGTCTTGAACCGCATCGAGCTGATACAGCGCTTGAAATGCGAGCCGGCGGATGGTGCGTGGAGTGGCCATGGAGCGGATGCTATTCAGCCTGACTGTCCGGATCAGCGTCTCGATTTCCCAACCCGGCCTTATCCGTCAGGGTCCGGCCGATCACGCGTTCAACTTTGCCCGGCTCGCCGCGCTCGATGGCCCGATTGATTGCCGAGATGGACATGAGCGCATCGCACAGAGCAGCAGCGGCCTCGGCGCCCTTGTTCCCCTTGACGCCACCCGAACGGGCCTCCGCCTGTGCGGGTGTCTCGGCCGTCACGAGCCCAAATGCGATCGGCACCCCGGTCTGAATCGTGATCCGGGTGATGCCCTGAGCCACGGCGTCGGCAATGTACCGATCGTGCTGAGTCTCGCCATGAATCAAACACCCGAGCACCACAATGCCGGCGTACTTCCCGGTTCGGGCCGCAGCATTGGCCAGGGCGGTCAGCTCGAATGCCCCCGGCGCGTCGATCACCGCGATGCGATCCTCGGAGAAGCCGCGATCCCGAACCACATCACGGGCGGCCTGCAGGAGCCGATCGGTCACCGAGGGGTTGTATCGGCTGACAATCAGGGCAATGGGCTTCACGGGTGTATTCACAGCCCGAGATGGTACGCCCGGGGAGACGGTACGATCCGACGATGCGGACCCTGATCCAACGATTGGCCCCGGTGCTCCAACTGACGCGCGTGACCGGCGCCTTTGCCGCGGTGGCCAATGTGTGGTTCGTCATCGTCTGGACTCGGGCCTTCCCGGCCGAACCGGGAACCATCCAGATCGCCGAAGGCTCCCTTTGGGTATTGCTGGTTGCCGGAGCGGTGATGGCGCTCGGGCTCTACGCCTTCGGAGCCGCCATGAATGACATCCTCGATGCCAAGCGCGACCGAACCCTGCGCCCGAATCGACCTCTGGCTTCCGAGCAGATCTCCGAAGAACTGGCGATGGGTCTGGTCGTGGGGACGATGATGGCGTCGGTCTTGGGCGCCCTGGTGCTTGGGCCGGAGGCGGTGGCGATCACGGCAGTCGTCGCTCTCGGGGTCATGATGTACAACGTCGCCGGCAAGTTTGTGCCTGCGTTCGGCTTTCCAATCCTGGCGTTGGTCTATGCGGGCCACATGCTCGCGCCGAACATGCATCTCGTCTTTGTGTGGCCGATCTGGCTCGTGATGACCCACGCGATGATCGTCAGCGTGGCAGCGCATGCGATGGAGCACCGCGTGCCCAGGATCAGCCCGCGCGCCATCGTCTTTGCGATCGCCGGCTGGGCGCTGAGCTCGGCACTGCTGTTTGCCAGCGGCCCGCTCCGGAATACTGAAAGCCTGCTCTGGCCGGACTGGGTTCCAATGCGATCGTTGATCTGGGTCGCCGCTGCGGTGCTGTTGTTCGTCGTGATGTGCCTGCGTCGGATCATGCGCCTCGGCATCGGCGATCGCTCGGGCGAAAAAGTCCGACGCTATGGCACCCTGTGGCCCGCGATCTATGCGTGCGCGTGGCTGGTCGGTGCGGGCAAGCTGCACAATGCCTGGCCGCTGCTGGCACTGACAGTCCTGGGTGTGCTCGGTATGACCGCCCTGCGAGAGGCGTATGCCTTTGTCGAGGAACCGATCGAGTTCCGGCGGTGATACCCGGATTCAGTTGAGATCAAAGATAAAGAATATCGCGGTGAAAATCGTATCGGCGATAATGATCGAAACGATGCACTGGACCACGGTGGAGGTGGTGGCCTTGCCCACGCCGGCAGCCCCGCCGCTGGTGCGTAGGCCGTTGGCGCAGGCAATCGCACCAATCAGCATGCCGAAGATGGCCGCCTTGGTCATCCCGGTCCAGAAATCGACTGACTTGAGTTGGGAGAGCATGTTCATCCAGAAGGTGTCAATCGGGATGCCGAGCACAAGCCTGGAGACAATCATGGCGCCGCCGACCGCGACGATGTTTGAGATCACCGCGAGCGAGATCATGCTCAGGATCGACGCCACCAGCCTTGGTACGACCAGGAAGTGGACCGGATCCAAGGCCATGACCTCGAGCGCCTCGATCTCTTCGCGCACAACCATGGTCCCGATCTCGGCTGCGATCGCGGCCCCGGCGAATCCCGTCAGCACAATCGCGGCCATCAGGGGGCCGAGCTCGCGCAGCACCGACACACCGATGATGTTGGCAACCAACTCTTTCGAGCCGAACTGATCCAGTGGCGGCGCCATGTTCAGTGCCAGAATGATGCCCACGCTGGCCGAGACAAGCGACACAATGAAAATCGAACGCACACCGATGCGCACGATCTGAGAGACTATGGCAGCACGGCCGATGCGTTTGCTGCCGACACAACCGGAATAGACCCATCGAGCCGCCGCAATGACCAGCAGCACCACGACGCCGGTGTGGCTCACGATCTGAAGCGCACGGTTGCCGAGGCTGTCGATCAGATCGAGCGGGTTCGGCAGCGATCGAGATGCATCTTCCCCGGGCACGTTGGTCATACCGCCTTTGCTGAGTCGAGATCATCGGTGATGGTGAATACCTGATCGAGTCTGGCAATCTCAAAGATGGACTGGACCCGGTCCGTCAGATTGCACAGGACGAGTTTGGCCTGAATCTTCCGCGTAATCTGCATGGCCTCGACCAGCGTGGCGACGCCGGAGCTGTCCATATAGGACACACCGGAGAGTTCGACGATGAGTTTGTCGGGTTTGTCATTCAGCGCACTTCGAATCGCATTGCGGAGCACCGGCGATCGGCTGAGATCGACATCGCCGACCGGTTTCATGACTGTTGCCCCCTCATGGGTTTCGACATCGATTTCGAGCTCTTCGGATTCAGCCATTGGAAGTCTCCGTTTGGTGTGTGCACTCGGAATCGAGTTTCTTGATAAGCGTGAGACGCATCCCGACCTTGTCTCGACGCTCATAGGTGACGGTGTCCATCACCTCGCGGATGATATGAACACCGAGGCCACCGGGCTTGACATCATCAAGATCCCGGCCACAGATCGAATCAGGATCGATCTGCCTGGCTTCATCCTCGATCATCAGGCGCAGGCCCGGAGTGTGGCCATCGGTTTTCGGCCAAATGCGAATCCAGATGGGTTTGTCGTTCTGCCGGTCGTAGCCATGATTGATGACATTGGCCAAGGCCTCATCCACGGCCAGGGCAATCTGTGTCGCGGGGGCTTCCTTGAATCCAAGACGGCGCGAGATCCCGAGCACCATCTCCCGCGCCCCGGCAAGGTAGATCGGATCGCTCAGG
>DRKT01000187.1 GCA_011053195.1 Phycisphaerales bacterium
CAGATACATAATACTCGACGGGCAGATGCAATTCGAGAAGAAATAGATCGCCTGAATCTGGCTGGCCCAGAGCGTGCAGTAGCGCTAACGAGCCTCATATTGGCGCTCGATCGCGTAGATAGCACATTAGGTCATTATGTGTCTTATTTGCGGGAGTGGGCACCCCGATCGTACAATGACATGTTGTTGAAGGTGCCAAAGATCTTCTCACATTGTGGTGGGCACCGTACCACACAAACGGATGTATTTAAATGTGGAGTCTGGTCTGGCATATCTAGATCCACCCTACGGATCAAACAACGAGAAGATGCCTCCCTCCCGGGTTCGATATGCATCGTACTACCATGTATGGAATAGCATAATACTAAATGACAAGCCCGAGCTCTTTGGCAAAGCACGGCGACGAAAAGATTCGTCAGATTGTATTGCCTCATCGGTTTTCGAAGAATTTCGGAAAGCTCCATCTGGTCGGTACATTGCAGTCGAAGCTATCGAGAATGTTCTCGATATGGTTCAAGCGAAATGGGTAATACTGTCGTACAGTTCAGGGGAAAGAGCAACTGCTACAGACCTTGATGATATGATTCGTTCTCGCTACAGCCTCTGTAGGGTCGTCGAGATTGACCATAAGCGAAATGTCATGGCGGAGATGACATGGGCAGGAGACTGGGTTCGGGATGCCCAAGCCAGAAATCGTAAATTTTTATTCCTGATCAAAAAATAAACAGCCTGTTCTTTGAGGCGGTTTCGTACAAGCCCGGTCACTATAATCCTCACCCATTCCGGCGGCTGCAAGATGGACGAGCCATATTGATTTTGGGTTCTTCCGAACCTCACAAAGATTCTTGATTCTCATTCCACAGTGCGTGAGAAAGTACGGATGTTTATGGTGTGGAATGCCAATCAGTATCATCTTGGCATTAATTCATAAATTCTAAGTGTGTACAGTCAAATCTGTATAAATATCCCTATCTATCATCTCCTTCTACATTCCGATCTCCCTTCCAAAGAATCGATGGCAGGGATATTCACCGCGACTGGATTAGGAGATAGCAGGTCAGTATTGACCTTGTGGGAGTACGAATACATAACTATTCAGAACATTGCCAGATGACTTGTGGCGTCTGGTATTTGTCGCGGTGGGTAAATATATACCCCGAGACTTCATCCGGCAGAACGACCCAAAAAAATTTCCCCCCGCTCTACGAATCGCTCCCTCGCCGGGAAACAAGGGGATAGGGAGGCCATTCGGCGGGCTTCCCATCACAAACCCCTGACAAGGAGGCCATCATATGCGGATCGGAATGTCCTTTGACGAGTATGTCGAGCTTCGGCTGAACCCACCGGCGGGCAGCGGCCCGGTGTTCCAGACGGCTGCGGAGCAGGAGCGGGAACAGATGTTCCCGATGAGCCTGGCGTCGGCGGCGAACCACCTGCGGTCTCGCGGCTACGACTGCAGGCCGCCAATGCTGGACCTGCTGATCCAGAATGGCGTCGTGTCGCCTGCCGATCGGGATGCGTGGATGCAGGCCGATGTGGATGCCGCTGCCGAGCACTTCGAGGACGCCCAGATCTTCGTGCCCTACGCCGCGATGTGCCAGGCCTTCGGGTGCCGGTACGCGGACTTCCTGCGTCCGCTGCGTGAGGCCGCCGAGCAGGCGTCGATGGAGTACGGGCGGCATGTACCCGCGGACGACCAGTACTTCGTCATGCACCGGGAGCCGTCTCGCGGCGTGACCGACGACGAGGGGAACCTGATCGGGATCGAGCCGGCGAAGATCTCGTTCACGCTGTGCGATGACATCAAGGAGCGGCTCGAGCGCGGCGAGGAGGTTTGAATGCCCGACTCCTCACCGCACAAACGAGAAATCGAACTGACACCCGATCTGCTGGAATTCGCAACGGCTGTTGCCCGCGATGTGGCCAAGAAGATCCTCCACCCTGGGCTTCGTCATCCCGGGATCGATTATGAAGATGTCGTCCAGGAGGCGTTGCTGCATCTGATGAGCAAGCCGCCGAAGTTTGATCCCACCAAGGGGGCTTCTGAAACAACACTGATCTACACGGCTGTGTATTACGCCGTGCTCAAGGCTGCGGGCAGAGAGGGGAAGCAACTGGCCCGCTATCGGCCGCATCGCGGCGTGACGGACGGCGGTGAACGCCAAGAGGTCTTGGAGTGTGATCAGGACGACGAGTGCATCAGGAGCATCGAGAAGGATGCAGCTGTCACGGTTCGCCCGCAGGATCATCTCGATGTGGGTGATCGCCGAGTGGCGCAGCGCAAATGCGATAGAGGTATCCAACGGCACCGGGGCAGCCCGGAACTCTTCGATGAGATGCTCGAGTTCATCGACAACGAGGAGAGCCGTGCCCTGTGCCGATTGTTCATCGAATGCGATGGCAATATCAGCGAAGCGGCGAGGCGATTGGACTCTCCCGAAGCGGCAAACCGCTGTGGGTTCAAGAAGCCGCCGACCGAAGGCGCGATCCGCTACCGGCTGCAGGTGCTCGGGCCGAAGATGCTGGCGGCCGGGTTCGATCCGGCGTCGTGTGGAGGAAAGAGATGAATACAACCTTGGTCAAGGATGACCTGCTTTTCACCGCCTCGGGTGTCGAGATCGAGGCTGCGGCCGCCGACCGCCAGCGGCCGACGATCTCCGTCGTCGCCTACTCCGGCGGGATCATGGCAGTCGGCTCGTGGGGACCCGTCGCCATCGACCTCGATGGTCTCGATGCTTCGGGGCAGATCGCCCTGCTGGCCGACCACGATGCACGGGTGTCGGGCGTTGTCGGGCATGGCAACGCCCAAGTCCGTGACGGGAAGCTGCTCGTCGAGGGTGTGCTTTCCGGTGCAGGCGACGCGGCAAGGCAGATCGTCGAGATGTCGCGGGGCGGTTTTCAGTTCCAGGCCAGCATCGGCGTGGTGCCCGTCGAGCACGAGCGCATCGCGCCGGG
>DRKT01000188.1 GCA_011053195.1 Phycisphaerales bacterium
AGCCCGATCAGAATCGTCAGTGCCAGCCCCGCCCATCGCCAGTTGGCGATGCCGAGCATTTCGCCCTCGCGGATCCACTCGGGGAGCTTGCTTTCGAGCTGGAGCGCCAGGTTGCCTTTGGTTTCGTCGACATCGACCACATGATCGAGAGCGACCACCGCGGTGTAGAAATCGACGATGTTGTCCTTGGTCGCCTTTGAGAAGATCCACGTGCCATCGGTCCGTCGTTCGAGTTCAATGACGCCCTCTGGATAGGCCTCCATGACCGCCTTGTAGCTGGGGCTGCGGAAGGTCGAATCAGGGAGGATCGTGTATCGGCCGATGCCGGATCGGGCGACCTGATCCGCATTGGGCAGCCGATCGACGGGGTATTCGCCGATCCTGTTGAAGATCCCGAGGAGTTTGCGTGCCAGGTCCGGAGCGCTGACCCGTTCGATGGTTTCGAGACCGAACAGGTCGGCGAGTGTGTCGTCGATGCCGGGATCGTTTTGACCATTGACCAGCGCATTGGCAGCATTGAAAAAGGTTGTCAGCGAGGCCCGCGGGCTGTTGAATCGGGGATCCGGCTCGGTCCGGACTGGCGCCGCCTCGGTCGGCTGCGCCGCCGGCGTCCCGGGCATGGGAACCTGTGCCGGCGTGTTGAACGCCACACACGCAGCAATCGTCGGCAGAACGACCTTGGTCAGGCGACGGAATAGGGTGCTCAAGGACATAGAAATGATTGTATGGCCGATCCTTGGTTCAGAGTCGCCCAGACTATCATGGTCGCGTACATGGAGGTCCTATGCCCAACCGCAGACATGACGACGAGCCGATGGAAGTTGAGCCGGGCTACCGCGGCGCCTCGGTCCTCGAAGGCTATCTCTTCGATGGCTCCAAGCCCGTCGATACCTCGTCGTATCCCGGCACGCTGATCTGCATCGAGGGGACCGACAGCGTCGGGCGGACGAGCCACACCGCACTGCTCCGCGAATGGCTGGAAAACGAGGGCTATGGCGTCGTCCATTCCGCGCTCACCCGATCGGTTCTCGCGGGCGAGGGACTCAGGCAAGCCAAGGCCGGTCATACCCTTGGTCCGCTCACGATGGATCTGTTCTACGCCACTGATTTCGCCGATCGGCTTGAAACCGAGATCATCCCGGCCCTGCTCGCCGGCTTTGTCGTGCTGACCGATCGCTACGTCTATGCGAGTATCGCAAGGTCGATTGTGCGGTATCAGCATCGGCTGCTTCAGGTCTTCGACCACTTGGCCGAGCGATTCAACCTCGTCAAGATCGATGCCAACCGTGACATGGCCGAAGTTGAAATCCGAGGTTCAGGCTGTATTGGAGCGTTCCTCCCTCCGCGGGTCTACCAATCCGAGACCGGTAAGGGTTGAAGCAGTATGCACCGAGGTACGAATACAACCATCCCAAAATCGGTTCCCGGCCGCTCGGCACGCCTGGCTGCAATCGACCTCGGCTCCAACAGCGTCCGTCTGGTGATCGCGGATGTTTCGCTTGCCGGCGGCTATCGGGTGATCGACGATGAAAGCCGTCGCACGTCTCGGCAGAACATCATCACAGGAGGGGAAACTGGACCCGAAGGCGGTGCAAGAGACGACCGAGGCCGTGGCCCACATGGTCGCTATCGCCCGCGGGTTCCGCGTGGATCGTCTGCGGATCGTGGCGACGGCCGCGGTCAGGGAGGCCGAGAACCGTGCCGAGTTTATCGAACAACTCGAGCAGCGCACCGGGTGTCCCGTCGAGGTCATTTCCGCAGAAGCCGAGGCTGCCCTTGCGTTCCGGTCGGTTTGCGTTGAGGTGGATCTTGCCGAGACAACATCGGCCACTGTCGGCATCGGTGGTGGCTCAACCGAACTCATTCGTCAAACAACGGTCCGAGGCAAGGTCAGAAGGCTGCTGAGCCCGCTGAGGTTCTCGCTGATTCATGCGACCGATTTTGCGGATCGTCTCGAAGGTGAGATATTGCCCTCGCTTCAGGCCGACGGCCCCGTCTTTGCAGATCGCTACGTCTACACGGCCTTTGCGCGTGATGTCGCCCGAGGCATGGATCGAGAGTGCATCCGTCGGCCATATCGGTTCGCGCCCAAGCCAACCGTGGCCATCTATTTCCGCCTCTCGCTGGATGAGGCACTCTCACGGATTCTGCTCGGCCGGCACGGGTTGAAGTATCATGAGGCCGGCATGGACATGGGCTTCAGTAGTGCGGACCCCGCACGAAAGTTTCCGGATCTTCCAGGGCCGGATCTACGAGGAATGCGAGGCCATCGTCCACGAGCGGAACCTCACGGTGATCGACGCACCCTTCCCATCGCCGATCAGTCGGCCCAGTTTCGGGATTTGGTCAGGCCATACCTCGAGCATGTCATCAAAGTGCCAGCCGCGGACCGGTCCGATATTCCCCGGCGTCACAACCTTGTAGGGCGGTATTTGTAGAAATATCGTCAGCACTCGGGCACTTTTTCAGGTTGGGTATGGTATCCTCGGCGGTGAGAGGGAGGGGCCGTTTGTGCCCGGTATGGCGAACGAGGATCCTCTGTCGGCCGGGGTTTCGTTCTGTGGGGAACAGGCCGATAGAGAGTTCATCTTCGCTCTGATCGGCACGTCGCTGATCAGCGATGGTTGTTGAGATCTGTAAAGCAGAGTGCGTATTCCGCGAGGGATTTCACGAATGGATAAAACGTTCGGTATCACAGGTGCCCTGATTGGGTCGTTCTTTGCCGCATCGACCGCAGCGCAGATTGCTGTGAGCCACTTCGATTCAACAACCGAAGGCTGGACCACTTCCGGCAACGGTGGTGCGGTCCCGATGCTGTTCGGTGACTACATCGTTCAGCAGGACATCGCACCGGAGTCGATGGCGTTTGTCGCACCGGCAGCCTATCTCGGGAACCAATCTTCAGCCTACCGCGGGACGCTCAGTTTCAAGCTTCTCAATTCATCTTTTCCGTATATGCCGAGTCGACCCGCGGTTGAACTGACCGGTACCGTTTCGGGTGCTCCGATGACGCTCCAGATTCTTCTCACCACACCGTTCCGGGCCGATACGTTCTATGACTACACGGTCAAGCTCAATGAAAACCAGCCTTGGCAGGTGGTCGGCGAGGGGCGAGCCCCGACGGCGCAGGAATTCCGTGAACTGCTGTCATCATTGAACGAGCTCAAGATCATCGGCGATGTCGATGCGACACCGGATGAATACTTCGGTCTCGATGAGGTCCGCCTCGACCCGGCAACGGTCAAGGTCTTCTTTCTCGCAGGGCAGTCCAACATGTCCGGCTGTTCGGATGTGCGCAACGTTGATCCGTCATGGCAGACGCCGAGGTATGAGCCGCTGCTGTACTGGGATCTTCAGGTACCGAATCCCGGGTTTTTGCCTCTGACGCCGGGCACATCGACCGCATCATGTGCCGCCGCGGAACCCCAGTATTTCTTCGGTCCTGAACTCAGCTTTGGTCAAGAGTTGATCGACCTGTATCCGAACGATCAGGTGCTCATTGTCAAGTATGCGGTCGGCGGAACGAACCTGTACGCCGATTGGACCACACCGACCAATGAGTTCCCCGATGGCGGCCCGATGTGGCAGCAGTTGCTGGTCACCTTCGATGACATGTTCAATGCGCTGAATGCTGCCGGGTATCCCTACACGATCGAGGCGTTCATCTGGATGCAGGGCGAGTCCGATGGTGACAAGCGTTTCCGCGCCAATGCCTACGAGACGAAGCTGACCAACTTCATTGCGGGTGTGCGTTCCGAGCTCGGCGAGCCCCAGCTCCCGTTTATTCTTGGTCGGGTTCGTGATGCAGGCGAGCCGCACATCGCCAAGGTCAGGCTGGCGCAACAGGTCGTTGCCGATGCCGATCCCTGGGCGTGCTGGTTCGACACCGATGACCTGAACTTCCTCCCCGATGGCATCCACTACGACGCCCCGGGGCAGATCACCCTCGGCCAACGATTCGCCGATCATATGTACGTCTTCCTCGAACCTCGGGGCGACATCAATCGTGACGGCGTTGCCGATGTCGAAGACCTGTATGAGTGGACGCAGAACCCGGTCGATCTGAACTGCGATGGTGTCGCCGATCAGGCCGACATGGATATCGTCATCGATAACGTGCGTGCCGACGACAAATAACTCCCCGCAATCCGTCTCCTACGCTTGATCCATGCAACGCCCCGGCGCCGATCTGGCGAACATGCAGCCGAGCGACTTCATCTGTGATTTCTCGCTCAAGGCCTGGGACGGCTCTTTCCCCATGGTCGAGGGGCATCGCGGGAGCCTGATCTCGGGCGACTGCCTCGCGGTGGCCTACCGCTTTGTCGTGCTCGCCAGCCAGAGCTCGCTGGAGCCCGGGTACACCTGCACGATGTGCCTCGAGGAGCGGGCCGATCCATGCTGGCAGAGCCCGGTTCGTCCGGAGGCGGTGATCTGTCGTCGGTGCATCCGACAATCGGCGACGAAGCTGCACACCGACCCCGACTGGGACTGGTCCAAGCCGACGGAGGATTCGAAGCCCGAATAGGTCCGGGCTCTTGCCGCCCATGGACCGAGTACCTACATTTCCGCTCGGGTCGCCCGTCGGCCCGGTCCATCGCTGGGCGGATGCCAGAGTGGACAAATGGAACAGACTGTAAATCTGTCGGCGAAAGCCTTCGGGGGTTCGAATCCCTCTCCGCCCACTTTCCCTCGAAATGAGCCTGAGCAATCAGGGATCGGACGAGCCGGATGGGTCCTCGATCGGGTCGGCGTCCTGCGCATTCAGGTTGGCCTCGGTCTGGATCAGGTCCGCGTAGCCGGCCGAGATCGGTTCACCCATGACCGAGGCAAAGTGTTCCCGCAACGCTGCCACCAGCTCGTGACACTTGCGGACGTTGTGCGCCCGCGAGACGACCGCCTCGAACTCAAGGAAGGTCCCGAGGTGATCCACCACGTCAAGGTGAATCCGAACCGGTCCGACAAGGTAGACCTCGCGTTTTTTTTTCACGATCGCGACGACGGGCAGGCGCTCGGCCCCGAACCGCTCACGGGCGGCGTTCTCGCTGTAGATCACGTAATGACTCAACCTTGGTTCGGCCCGGTCCGCACGATCGTAGTAGATGTACTCCGTGTCGTGTCCGGTGCACTCCCGACGTTTCAATCTTCCCGAAGGCACCTTGTAATACGTATCGGTCTGATCCAGCGTCTCGGCGTGGGTCGCACCGACCACGCTGCAGATCGTCCGCGCCAGCTCGATGTCCCGCAGCTCGGCTTTGAGTTCGACGTTGTGCATGGTGCTCCCCAGCTTACCCGATCCCGGCTTCTCGCAGGAGCTTGATCAGCCGAGCCTCATCCCAGACCTCGATCCCGAGCTGCTGCGCCTTGGTGAGCTTGGAGCCCGCCTTGGGGCCGGCAATGACCAGATCCGTCTTCGGCGAGACCGAGCCCGAAACCCTGGCGCCGAGGGCGATCAGTTTCTCTTTGGCCTCGTCGCGGGTGAAATGTTCGAGTGTGCCGGTGAGGACGACGGTTTTCCCGGAGACGATCGAGTGTTTCGATGGCGTGACCTCGGTGCTGGTGAGTTTGACGCCCACCGAACGCAGATCGTCGAATGTTCGCTTGGCCTCCGGAGAGTTGAGATAGGTGTGCAGGACCTCGGCGATGATCGGCCCAAGACCTTCGATGGCTTCGATCTGATCGACCGAGGCCGCTTGGAGTGATTGAATGTCGGGAAAGGCGCGCACAAGGGCGCGGGCGGTTGAATCGCCGACATGCCGGATGCCCATACCCGAAAGCACGCGCGCCAGGCCTCGGTCTTTGGATCGTTCGATCGCTTCGAGAAGGTTCTCCACCTTTTTCTTGCCCATTCGCTCGAGCTCAATGAGGCGTTCTTTGTGCTTGGCGAGTCGGTAGATGTCGCCGAAGGAGTTGAGCGGGATCTGCGGATCGGCGCGAATGATGTCGATGGTCGATTCGCCGAGGCCGTCGATGTCCATCTGTTTGCGTTTGGCAAACCAGATGAGTTTCTCGCGGAGCTGGGCTGGGCATTCCGGGTTGACGCACCGCCGGGCGGTTTCAAGATCGGGATCATGCACCGCCTCGGGCGGCTCGATCTCGATGGTGCCTCGACACACCGGACACTTCTTTGGCGGCACAATCTTCTTCACACCCTTGGTTCGCTTTTCCAGCACGGGACCGATGACGTAGGGGATGATCTCGCCGGCTTTTTCGATCTCGACAATGTCACCGATGCGGATGTCCTTTCGGCGGATCATGCCGAAGTTGTGGAGCGTGGCGTGTTGAACGGTTGTACCCGCGAGAAGAACAGGCTCCATCACAGCACGCGGGGTGATCTTGCCGGTTTTACCGACCTGGAAATCGACGCCGAGCAGTGTGGTGGTTTTGCGCTCGGCCGGGTATTTGTACGCGATGATCCAGCGGGGGCTTTTCGCCGTGGTGCCGAGCAGATCCTGCTGATCGAAGCGATTGACGCGGATCACAAGCCCGTCGATCGCGTAGCCGAGACTTTGCCGGAGTGTTGCAAGTTCGTCGATGGCGCGATCGACGTCCTCAACGGTCCGGCTCGGCCAGAGGTGGTCGGGCGTGGGGATGTCCAGATCCCTGAGCCGATCAAGAAACTCGGTGTGTGAGGCTGCGAAGGCATCGTCCGAGATGACGCCCCGGCCGTGCGCGCGGAATTGGAGATTCCGATCGGCAGCTACTTTCGGATCGAGGTTCTTCAGGGTCCCCGCGCAGGCGTTGCGGGGGTTCATGAACAGGTCATCCCCAGCGGCCTCTCGCTCGTGGTTGATCCGTGCAAATTCATCATTCGGGATAAACACCTCGCCCCGAACTTCGAGAACATCGGGGAAATGGCCTCCGAGTTCGAGCGGGATGGCGCGAATGGTGCGAGCTGCGTGTGAAACATCGTCGCCCCGCCGGCCGTCGCCTCGCGTCAGGGCTCGCACAAATGAGCCCTTTTCATAGCGGATCGAGAGCGCGACGCCGTCGATTTTCGGATCGCAGACAAGATCGAGCGGGTAGCCGAGTTTGGCCGCCTCGGTGAGCCGGTCCCGGAGTTTGGCACGGATGCGTTCGATGGCCTTGGTTTTGGATACGGGTTTGGTCGAGTGGCCGAAGAGCCCGGCTTCTTCGGGACCCGCCTGTCCCGAGTTGAGCCGATCCAGTTCGTGGTGGAGCCTCCGGCTCTCCGGGTCGAGTTCGGGGTAGATGCTCTGCATCCAGGCGGCGATTTCCTCGGCGGAGTAGGTGTTGTCGATCGAGAGCATGGGAACCGCGTGGGGGAGGGTCTGGAAGCCGGTGATGGGCTCGCCCCCGATGCGGTGGGTCGGGCTGTTGGGGTCGTCCAGCTCCGGGTGCTCGTGTTCGAGCGTGTCCAGCTCATCGAGGAGCCGATCGAACTCGGCATCGGCCATGATCGGGTCGGCATCGACGTAGTACGCGCGTGAAGCCTCGTTGAGCAGCTCGCGCAGCTCGGCGATGCGTTTCGCTGGATTCCGGCGCTTGGTCACGGCACCATGGTACGGCGTCTTGGACCGGTCCACGATCGGGTACCATTAGGCCATGACGGCGGTACTGCTCGATGGACGTGTGCTGGCGACCCGGCTTCGGGAGGATGTCCGTCGGCGAGCGGCGGCACTGCGTGACCGCGGAATCGAGCCGGGGTTGGATGCAGTGATCGTCGGCCAGACGGATGATGCTGCCCGGCAGTACGCGGAGAACCAGGCGCGTCAGTGTGCCGAGCTCGGGCTGGAATACCGATTGCATGAGATCCGCTCCGGGGCGGGCTTTGATGACATCGCGGGGCGCGTCTTGCTGTTGAACGAGAACCCGTGTGTGCGCGGCATCATGGTGCATTTGCCGCTGCCCGAGGGGGTCGAGGCGTACAGCATCCAGAGACTGATCGCTCCGGAGAAGGATGTCGAGGGTGTAAACCCGGCCAACATCGGCAATGTGGTGTACGGGCGATCGAGCCTTGTGCCCTGCACCGCGCTGGCGGCCCTGCGGATGATCGAATCGACCGGGATCGAACTTCGCGGGCACACGGCGGTGGTGGTCGGTGCGGGGGATGTTGTCGGGAAACCCTTGGCTGCACTGCTGATGCGATCCGCGGCCACGGTGATCTCGTGCAATAAGTACACAAGCGATCTCGTTGAACTGACCAGGCGGGGCGACATCCTCGTGGCGGCTGCGGGCGTTCCCGGACTTATTCAGCCGGAGATGGTCAAGCCGGGCGCGGTGGTGGTGGATGTGGGCGTGAACCGGATCTCAGACGAGCACGGCAAGCGGATCACGGTCGGCGATGTGAACTTCGAGGCGGTGCGCGAGGTTGCGGGCTGGATTTCCCCGGTGCCGGGGGGGGTCGGTCCGATGACCGTTGCGGCCCTGCTCAGCAATGCGGTCGAGGCGGCCGGGGGTGGGCCCTGCGCCAGGGTGTAGGCGTGTTGGGCGTCCAATGTGTTTGGGCGCGTCTGTTGACTGTCAGACCGCGGACTGCTTGAATCATGCGGGTGCCTGTTGGCCCCGAGAGGATGCTGATATGACCACGCTCGGCTTGTTCGGGAACTTCGGGAATGTTGAGATCCTGGTCATCCTCTTGGTTGGGCTGATTTTGTTCGGCAGGCGTTTGCCCGAGGTTGGTCGAGGGCTCGGCAAGAGCATCGTTGAGTTTAAAAAAGGGCTCCGGGATGTCACTGACGAGATCGACACAGTGTCCAAGGAGGTTTCGGCCCTTCCGGAGGATCAGTCGCCGGCATCCAAGCCGGTGGGTGAGGCAGCAGCGGAATCAACGGTGAGCCGATCCGAGCCCGCGGGTTGAGGGGAAATTGACACATTGGCGAGGTAGCTCAGCTGGTTTAGAGCGCTGGATTCATAACCCGGAGGTCGGGGGTTCAAGTCCCCCCCTCGCCACTTGATCAGGATGCAGTCGGTGCCCGGAGCGTGGTTTGGTCTGGCCGGGTGAGGTTGGACGCCAGGGATGTCGCCGGTCGGCTATGGTGGGGCTCGTCCCGCGTGGTGCGGGCAGATGATCTGAGGGCATCGATGCACGTATTGAGTCTGTGCGGAAAGATGGCACCGGTCGCGTTGTCGGCTGTCGCGGTTTCGGTCGCTGCTGGTCTACCGACATCGGTTCAGGCTCAGGGGACTTCCGCGCATGGGCAGGTCGGCCGGTTGGTCGAGGCGTA
>DRKT01000189.1 GCA_011053195.1 Phycisphaerales bacterium
CGCGCCATGTGCACGACCTACCCGGCCGATGGTTGGGTGACGGATTCCGCGGCAGCGGCCTCAGCGTGGGGCATCGGCCGGAAGGTCGACAACGGTGCCATCAACTTCACACCGGACGGCAAGGCTCCCGAGCCGATCGGACGCTCGGCCATGAAACTTGGTAAGACTCTCGGGCTGGTCAGCACCACGAGAATCACCCACGCCACACCGGCCGCCTTTGTCGCCAATGTCCCTAAGCGGGAGTTCGAGCCCGACATCGCTGAGCAGATCCTCGCCCGGGGTGTCTCGGTCGCGCTCGGCGGCGGCTCGAAGTACGTTCCGGATGACCTGCTCGCCAAACACTCCGATGTCCGCGTGGTCCGAACGGCCGACGAATTGCTCTCGGCTCGCACGAAACCGGGACGCCTGCTCGGGCTGTTCAGCGAGGACCACTGTCCGTATGAGATCGAACGCCCGGCGTCCGTACCTTCGCTCCGGAGCATGAGTCTGGCTGCACTCGATGTGCTCGGGGCGCACAGCGACGGCTTTGTGCTGCTCATCGAAGGTGGACGGGTGGACCACGGCGCCCACGCGAACGATGCTGTGGGCATGATCTTCGACCAGATCGAGTTCGACAACACGGTTGGAGCCGTGGTGGATTGGATCGGCGACCGCGACGACACGCTGCTGATCATCTCCACCGACCATGCCAATGCGAACCCAGGGCTGACGTTCTATGGCCAGGCCGGTCGGCGCTCGTTTGAGCTGCTCGCCTCGGCCTCGCACAGCTTCGACTGGATCGTGCAGCAGTTTCGTTCGAGTGATCGCACGATCGAGTCGCTGGTCGAAACCGTCTCGCGCGCCACGGGGATCGTGCTGACCGATGAGGAACGGCTCATCCTCGAACGCTCGGCGATCCGGCATGAGCCGGTCGATCCGTTCGACCCGGCCAACGGCACGCTCATGGTGCTGGGCTCGCTGCTGGCCAATCACACCGGAGTTGCGTTCCTGAGCCCGAACCACACGCCGGACTTTGTTGAAGTGACCGCGATCGGTCCGGGCGCGGAAACCATGCCGGCGATGATCGACAACACCGATCTGCACGGACTGATGATGAACGCGCTGGCGGGCTCTGCCCAGTCCATCACGCCCCAATCCATCACGCCATAGTTCGGCTCGGGTGTCTATACCACCAGCACATCGGGTGCATCGCCGGCGGTCAGGCCGATCGCACAGAACAGGCTGTGCAGTTCGTGCGCATCGTGTGTGGTGAACGAGTCCCGCTGGAAGCTGTCGGCGTCGAACACACCCCAGCAGGTGCCGTCCCGGTCGAACATCGGGATGACCAGTTCGCTCAGGTCGCGCGGGTCGCAGGCGACGTAGGCGTCGCCGAGGTTGGCGACATCGGTGACAACGATCGAGGTTCGCTCGAGACAGGCCCGTCCGCAGGCGCCGTGCAGACCGATCGGCGAGCAGGCGGGTTTGTCGCGCCTGGCCAGAAGCACCATGTCCTCGCCAGTTCGCGCATAGAACCCGAGCCAACTGATGCCGGTCGTGTGCAGGTGCGACCACAGCCGATCAACCGCGAGATCCATCACCGCCTCGCGCGACATCTCCGGATCGGTTTGGTTGACAAGCTCAGTGCGCAGGGCCGCATAGTTGCGGACCGACGGACCCGGCATCTCAGAGGGTTGCTGAGGTGTAGGGCAGCAGGCCCATGTAGCGGGCACGTTTGATGGCCTGGGCGATCATGGCCTGCTCACGGGCGGAGGTGCTCAGACGCTTCCGGCTGTAGATCTTGCCGTTCGGGCTCATCATCCGCCGAAGCGTGTCGACATCCTTGTAGTCGACATACATGACGTTTTTGGCCGAGGTGCGCGTCACCTTCGGCTTCGGACCCTGACCAAATCTTGAAAATCGGCTCATCGTGCGGCTCTCCGTCGTGGACTGTGTCGGCCGGGACCACGCCCCGGCAACGGGTTCTTTCGGCCCGGATGCTAGGCCGAGGGCCTCGATCAGTCGAACGCCTCTTCCTCGATTTCGGGACCCTCGAAGCCGGAATCATCCGACTGGAGCAGGGCGTCGGCGCTGGCCCGGCCTCCCCCGATGACCAGCGGCAGCAGGGCAAAGGCGGCCAGAATCCCGTTCTGAACCACGTTGCAGTTGCCGAGCTGACCCGTGCAGAAGAGTTTGAGGTCGCCGAAACAGCCGCAGTCGAGCACCTTGCCCTGATCGATTGCGTTGAGGATCGCACCGACAAAGGCGGCCAGCAGGAGGATGATGATCGTCGCGGCCGCTCTCGAAAAAAGCCCGGCCACCAGCAGCACGCCGGCGAGAATCTCGGTCCAGGGCATCACATACGCGGCGACGGTGATGAGCGTGTCGTTGTTGATCAGGCCGAAGCCGTTGATCGCATCGGCGACACCCTGCGGATCGACGACCTTGTTCAGGCCGGCGAAGATGAAAATCTGTCCCGCGACAAGCCGACCGATCAGCGAGAGCCAACTGGCAAACCGCCCGGTGTATTGAGGCCCGCGTCGGCGCATATCGCTCATCCCCCGGTCTCCGCGAATGGGTCGGCCCCGATGTCCGTCTCGTAGCCCGCACCGGCCCATCCCGGATAGCCATCGGTGAAGACGTGCAGCTTGGTGAGTTCGGGCCTGATCTCCTGGATCTCCCGGATGACGATGTGCGAGTCGTGGCAGTCGCCGCCGGTGCAGTAGACCACCACGATTCTGTCTGGATCAATCAGATCGACGACGGTCGGGGTGGAACGGTCGAATGCCGAGGGCGGGACGTTCCACGAGCCGTAGATGTGGCCCTTGGCATACTCGGCTGCGGGACGGGCGTCGATGAAGTCGGCCAAGCCGTTGTCGTAGAGGGCCTTGGCCTGTTCGAGCGAGATCTCGAGTGAATCGAGCACGAGCGTGCCATCACCCGCGGGGACGGGATCGGAACCAGCCTCGGCATCTGTCGGCTGATCGGTGGTCGGATCCTCGGCCGGATCGGCCGATGCGGGTGCCGCGTCCGGCGCGCCGAGGTCGATGGTCTGCACCTCCGGATCGTTCGGATGCAGCTTGATCTGGGGCCCGAGCAGCATGTGCGTGACCCCGGCTGCCGAGGCGACCACCACGATACCCACGAGCTTGATGAGATAGGACCTGATCATGCGCTCACTTTCCGGCCGACGGGTTGCTGACGCGGACCACGCCCGTCACCGGGGCCCGGACCACCTTCTGCCCCTTGGCATCGGTCAGAAGCACGATGTTGCCCTGAATAATCCGCATGGAGTCCGTCGCGGCCCCGGAGATCGTCACCATGTAGCCGCCCTTGTCATCGTCCTCCGGCGCGGGCTCATAGGTGACCTTGATGCGGTCGCGGTCCTCCTTGCCCAGCGTCGAGGTGACAAGGATGGCCTTCTTGATCTGGAAGGGTCGGCCCTTCTGGCTGAAGACCTGGAACGTGTGGGAAAATGACTGCCCGGGAACGAGGGCGCCGAGCGAGACGCGCGTCGGGGCGAAGACGATGTCGCCGGCGATGCCCGCGGTGACGCGGTAGGACAAGTCCGATGAACTCTCATCGTTGGTAGTCACGTTGAGATTGGCGTCGATCCGTCCGATCCGCGTGCCGCCGTGGAGCGTCACCTCGAGCAATGACTCGCCGACCTTGATGGTTTCGCCGGTACGGGGCTGTTCGCGTTCAACAACATCATGCCCGACGATCTTGACGGAGAAGGCATCCTCGCGGTCGATCGAGGCATCGAGCACCTCGAAATCCTCGGTCATGCCCTTAACGCGGACCTGCACCGTCTTGGTGTCGCCCTGCTGGACGAGCCCGAAGCTGACGACCGCCGGGTCCGCCACGACGCGAGGAAGCACCCAGATTTTGAGCGTCACCTGCTGCGGCCCAGCCGGGTCGTTGCTGTTAATCGTCAGGTGCTTGCCCTTCTGGGCTCCGCTTCGGCGTTTCGGATCGAAGTTCAGTTGCAGCTCGGTCGATTCACCGGGTTGGAGAACATCCTTCTCAAGCTTCCCGGCAGTGCAGCCACACGTCGGGACCATCTCACCGATTTTCAGCGGCGCATCGCCCGCATTGGTGATGGTAATGGTCTCCGATACGATGCGGCTGTCATCGATCTCGCCGAAGTCGATCACATCATGGCTGAGAACCATCTTGGGCGCTTTGACCGGCTGCTGCTGTTCTGTGGTGGGTGCGGGCTTGGTATCCTGGGCGGCTGCGCTGAGCGTGCCCGAAAGTGCAATTGCTGCGACAACCAACGCCATCGAACTTGTACGCATTGCTTCTGTCCTTCCTTCCGATCGGCCCTCTCACCGACCGGCCTCAATCATACCGAAACCACATCCGAGCCCAACTTCGGGCCGACACCCACTACGGTACCGCTGAAACGGGCTCCCGGCCGCAAATTTCCAACAACTCCATCGGATTGGTCCCAAGAGCCGGTATGACCGGCCCCGGCGACCTGCGGACACAGCCCGTGGGGTCAGGTGTTCGCAAAGATTTTGGCTGTCCCGGTCGCCTCGTGGGCCTCGGCGAGGCGGTCAAGCCCGATGGCGTAGGCCGCGGTCCGCATGTCGATGGATTTGGTTTGGGCGAAGTCCCAGATGGTGCAGAATTCGGAGGACATTTTGTCCTTGAGCCGCTGGTGGACCTCCTCGAGGGTCCATGAATACCCGGCCTTGTTCTGGGTCCATTCGAAGTAGCTGACCGTGACGCCCCCGGAGTTGGCCAGGATATCCGGGATCGTGACGACACCGCGTGTGTTCAGCTCGGCATCGGCCTCGTTGGTGAGGGGTCCGTTGGCCAGTTCGAGGATGACCTTGGCCTTGACATCCGCTTGGTTCTCCGAGGAAATCGTGTTCTCAAGAGCCGCGGGTACGAGCAAGTCCACATCCAGCCCGAGGAGGTCGTCGCCCGAAATCTCAATGCCCTGACCGGCCACCCTTCGTGTCGAGTTCTTGGTTTCGATGAGTGTGGCGACATCAAGCCCGTTCGGGTCGTACACGCCGCCGCGCGAGTCGCAGACTGCCACGACCTTGTAGCCGTCGTCCGCCGCGAGCTGGGCGAAGAACTGGCCCGCGTTTCCGAAGCCGTGGACCGCGACTGTGGTTCTGCTTCGGTCCCACCCCTGGATGCGTTCGAGTTCCTTGATCTGGTAGAACCCGCCACGGGCGGTGGCGTCGCCGCGTCCGAGCGAGCCGCCGAGGGCGATGGGCTTGCCGGTGATCACGCCCGGGCTGCTCTTACCGACGATGGTCGAGTACTCCTCCATCATCCACGCCATGACGGTTGGATTGGTGTACACATCCGGCGCTGGCACATCAATATCCGGCGCGACGACATCCGCGATGGCGCGCATGAACCCTCGGCTGAGCCGCTCGAGTTCGCACTGGCTGAGTTCCTTGGGATTGACGATCACGCCGCCCTTGCCGCCGCCGAATGGGATGTTGGCAACCGCGCACTTGATGGTCATCCAGAAGGCCAGGGCCTTGACCTCATCTCCGGTGACGCCGGGATGGAACCGGATGCCGCCCTTGCCGGGCCCTCGAGTGTCGTCGTATCGACAGCGGAACCCGGTGAACATGCGTTCGCTGCCGTCATCCATGCGCACAGGAAACGTCACTTGGAGGTGCTGCTTGGGTTGCCTGAGGCGTTCAATCGTTTCGGCGTGGGCCTTGGAATAAGCAGCAGCGGTGTCGAGACGTTTGATGGCATCGGTAAAGACATTGGCGTCGGCCATGGTCGAGATTCTCCTGTGCCGATCGCCGGGCTCACGCAGGCGTCGGTACCGGAGCGTATCCGAAAGGAGGCCGTTCTGCGATCAGTAGTCCCGAGCCCGGACGCCATCGTGCGTGTTGTGGAGCTTGCGAATGTCCGTGTCGTTGTTGGGGTTGGGCGTGCCTTCGGTGGCCCCGGTTGGATTTTCACCGAGCCGTGCTGGTCGGCAAAGAACATCGGAATCGGAGCGTCGCACTGCCCGACGACGATCGCCGGCTGCTCACGGCGATGGGTCAAGTGCCGTTCCCAGAGCATGACCTTGCTCGCCGAAAACGTCACCTCGTCCGGGTGGGTCGGGCCGATGAGATTCGGGTCCTGCCCGCCCTGCCCGGACCAGTTTCGGGGTGCAGCGAGGAACGAGTTGCTGTACTCATAACTCACGACATCCGCAGCATCACGATGTCGGGGCGACTGTCCGAACTTCGAACCCAC
>DRKT01000190.1 GCA_011053195.1 Phycisphaerales bacterium
GCTCAGCCCAGATCTGAGGAACCAGTTTGTTGAAATTGGTTCGAGCCCATTCGCACAGTCGTAGAACGTGTTGAAGACTGAGAGAGATCGCGGCGGTAAGCCGCCATTACGGAGAATGAAGAAATGAAATTTGCCCGTCTGATGACCCTTATCAGTTGCGCCGGCCTCGCGGCCCCCGCGCTCGCCCAGGACAGTGTTTCGTCAACCGGTGCCGGTGATGCGCTTGATGCCTACACCGCTTCGACACAGGTCGTGAAGTACACCGCCAAGATGACACCGTTCACATCGGCCGTCGGCGACAGCTACGGCATCGTCCCGCTTGTCAAGGCCAGCGCCTCGCTGCCCATCGACCCATTCTTCAACCACTTGATCTCGGGTCAGGCCATGAGCCGCCACATCCTGCCCAACACGCTCTCGAGCGGGACGTATGCCGACTGGAGCACCGGCGGCCCCGGCGTCAATCCCACAAACAACAGCGCTCCGGGCTCGGTCAATCTCCCGGGCGGGTCGCTCTTCAGCACCGCGGTCAGCTTCGCCGAGTTCGGCAACAGCGCCAACAACATCATCGCCGGCCTCGTCACATTCGACCCGGCCAACCCGGCGACCCTCTATGTCGACCGAATCGTCGCCGCCACGAACCAGTCCACGTCCACCCCCGACACAGACAACTCGCAGTTCGGCATGGGTGTCATCGATGCCAACCTCAACCTCTCGTTCCGAGCCGACGGCTTCGGTACCCTCGGCGGCAACAGGCTCACCGCGACCAACATCTTCCGCGTCAACGCCGAGCTCCGCGCCAACGGCACACTCAACGAGATCAACAACTCCGGCGGCACCGATGCTGCTGCGACCGAACGACTCCTCACCAACAACGCCACCAACCACAGCCCACCCACGCAGATCCCCGAGGCCGACGGTGGCCCAAGCGCGTTCGGACCCAACTTCCTGAGCCAGCACGTTCACAATGACTACATGTCCGCCACTACGGCGCACCTCACCTCGACGTTCGCAGGACTCACCAGCGCCACCGACCACCGTGGCACCTTTGGCTACGCACCAATCACGCCCTTTGGCGGCACCGACGTCGGCACGGCCATCGCCCTTGAACGCATCAACGGCACCGATACCGTGGATCTCGGCATCTACGGCCTCGACGCCATCGGCACGCCGACCTCCGTCGCCGTCTTCCAGGCCCCGACCATGATCCCCGACGGCATCGACCCGTACATCGCGCCCTTTGCCGAATTCCAGCTCTACCGAAGCCAGATGGCCTTCCGCGGGCCGTCCGGTGCTGCCGCTCTGTCCACCAATGCCAACGGCGATGTCCTCGCTGCTGCGGTCTTTGACATCGCCTGTGTCAACTGCGGCGGATTGACCTACGGCGGCGGTGCCGGCACCGCGCCGATCCAAGGCATCTCCGTCCTCAGTTTCGACCCTGCCGACCCGGCCGGTACCCAGTCGTGGACGCTCGCGGCGTGGGTTGACGGCGACACCGGCGTCGGCAAGCCCATCCGTGACGGCAGCGGAACCGTCATCGGCGAACTCACCCCGATCGCGGTCTTTGGCGTTGCCGGGCCCTCGATCAGTGGTGTCTCCATGGATGCCGCGGGCAACATCTACTTCCTCTCGCCATTCCTCGACTATGGCCCCGACGGCATGATCGGCACGGCCGACGATGACTTCGATACCGGTATCTTCCGCGCCATCTATGACCCGATCCTCGGCGGGTACGACCTCGACCTCCTGATCCAGACCGGACAGGTCTTCACCAGTGCCAACACCGGCCTCGACTATGTCATCACATTCCTCGACATCGCCGACGCCAACTCGTCATCATCGGGCACCTTCTTTGGTCACAACACAACCTATGACGGATTCCCGGGGCTTGCCGATCCCGCGGACCCGGCCAACCACTTCAACCTCGGCGGCCTCACCTTCGCGGCCAGCATGATCTATGACAGCAACGCCGACGGCCTCTTCGACACACTCACCGGCGACGAAAACTACAGCTACCTCTTCTACGTCCAGCCACTCGGCGGAAGCAACATCACCGACTGCAACAACAACGGCATCGATGATGCAATCGACATCGCCAACGGCACCTCGACGGACCTCAACGGCGACGGCATCCCCGACGAGTGCCCGGGCCAGTCCACGAGGCTCTGCGCCGATGTCAACAACAACGGCGTTGTCGAAGCATCCGACTTCTCCGCGTGGATCGCCGCCTTCAACACACTCAACTATCGCGCCGATCAGAACGGCGGCGGGCTCGGGGCCGTCACGGCTGCCGACTTCACCGCATGGATCGCCAACTTCAACCTCGGCGCCGGCGGGCCGACCTGCCTGAACTAACAGGCGCTCACGCAGGCCATACCTGCACCCGAACCTCACCCGCCCGCTCCGAAAGGAGCGGGCGGGCTTTCAATCAGCCATCCACCGGAGTTTGCACCATGTCGCGCCATATTCTCGCTGCTTCACTGACCGCTCTGCTCTTGCCCACTTCGGCCCATGCCCAATGGGACCCGGCCAACGCACAGTGGGGCAAGACCGCACCCACCGATATCCGCGTCATGACATGGAATGTTCAGGACGGCATCACAAGCACGGCCGACAAATCAAATCCTGTCAGCTCGTGGGCTGCCCTCGTGCGCACCGTCGCCGCGTTCGCACCGGATGTCCTCATCCTTCAGGAAGCAGGCGACAACTCCGGCAACGGCACTGGCTCCGGCGTCGATTCGCCCTCAACACTCGCCACAACGCTCGACCTCTTCTTCCATGGCGGGAACGACCCCTTCGAGGGCGGAACCGTCTCCGACTATGTCCAGCTCTACCGACCCGGATACGACCTTCCATACATCTTCGTCAGCACCAACACCGACGGCTTCAACAGAAACGTCATCCTCAGCCGATGGCCCTTTGCCGACCTCAACGGTGATGGCAAGTCCAACACATCCGACTTCTTCATCGGACCCAACGCCACACCCATCAACGGCGGCGACGGGGGCATCCGCGGCTACATGTTCGCCGAGATCGACCTTCCTGACCAGACCTACCTCGGCGATCTCGTCATCGGAAACGGACACCTCAAAGCCGGAGGCAGCGGCAACGACTTCAGCCAAAGACTCGAAGCCGCCCAGAACATCTGGTACTACGTCCGCTACTTCTACAACGGCAACGGCACAGGATCGCCCGATCCAGAGGCCGCCGTCAGCGATATCCCACCAGCCCAGAATGTCCTTGATGCCGACACGCCCGTCATCTTCGGCGGCGACCTCAACGAAGACGAAGAAACCAACGGCCGACGCGGGCCCGCTGCATGGTTCGCCCAAGGCCCAACCCAGGGCGACTCCACAACGGGAACCGATGCCGACGGCACCGACGGGCTCTACGACATGTCCGCCGAGTTCTTCACGGGCGATCTCGACACACAGGGCTCAAGCAAGCTCGATACCATCGTCTGGCAGGATTCCGTCACACAACGCCGGCGCTCGTTCATCTACCAGAGCGCCGCAACCCCGATATCGAGCCAGCCTCCGGAAATCGCCGATTTCGGGTTCCCCCCCGCCAACAACGGCACGCTCGCCAGCAGCTTTGCCTCGGATCACTTCCCCGTCATCGCCGACTTCATCGTCTCGCTCGGCTCAGCACCATTGCCCGGCGATTTCAACCTGCTCTCCCCCGCTGACAATGCCACCAAGGTCGGCACACTCTTCAACGCTTCGTGGGAGACCTCGACCGACGCCGACTCATACGCGATCACCGTCGCGACCGATCCGGGCCTGACCAACGTTGTCTACAGCGCTTCGCCGCTCCCGACACCGTCGGCCATTGTTTTCGGCCTGAACACCTGCACCCAGTACTACTGGTCCGTCACCGCAAGCAACGGCATCGGGGACACCGTTTCAACCCCGGCGGTCGCCTCGTTCCTCACCATCGGCTACGGCGATCAGAACGACGATGGTGTCGTCACCGCAACCGACTTCACCGCATGGATCTCCAACTTCAACGCCAATGACCCGATCGCAGACGTCAATCAGGACGGTATGGTCACCTCGGCCGACTTCACCGCATGGATCGCAGCGTTCAACGCGGGCTGCCCCTAATCGCCCTCGCGCTCGAGCTCACGCACGCGCTGCATGGCCCGCTCCAGCCGGCGCCGCAGCACGCGCACACGGATCTGAGACTTCACGCGCGCCAGAAGCTCAAGCCTCTGCACCGGCTTGGTCAGAAAGTCATCTGCGCCGGCCTCGATCGCCCGCTCGACATCGGCGACCTCGTTCAACGCCGTCACCATCACCACCGCAACGCCAGACGTCGCCGGATCGGATTTCAGACGCTCGCACACCTGAAACCCGCTCATCCGAGGCATCATCACATCCAGCACCACAACATCCGGCGTGTTGGCTGCTGCCAGTTCCAGTGCCTGCTCGCCATCGCTCGCGCACTCGATCCGGCACCCGATGTCCTCCAGATACGCCTGAAGCAGCTCGAGATTCTGGGCGTTGTCATCGACCACAAGTACCATCGAGTCAGTCGGAACCTCGATCGCGTCCATCTCACCCTGTGCTTCCGTCATCCCTGATCCTTCCCGATCCACAACAGAACCCTCATATCATTCCCACCATAGACGCAACCATCCGCAAGGCCGAGAATACCATCTCTCTGGCCCAACCCTGAGGATAGTCACGATGCCCCAGACCGCCCCGGAAACCCCTGTAGAGAAACCGACTCCGGGCCCAAAGCCGGCCCTCACCCCGTGGACCGACCGTTTCAACAAGCCGAGCATCGCCGACCTGTTCCAGCAGTATGAGGGGTCGCCGCGATCTCTCGCCGATGAGGCCCTGACCACCCTGGAATCGCTCGCCACCAAGTCACCCAAAATCGAATGGAAGGGCCCCTCCTGGCGGTGGTCGATCACATTCCGCAAGCCCAAGCAGACCGAGCCCTGGGGCTACCTCGTCCCCACACCGGTATGGCCGACCGTCGCCATGCCCGTCCCCGATGACATCGCCCAGACCATCCTCAAGCCCAGGACGAGCAAATTCCTCCGAGAAACCCTCATGCTCGCCTCGCAGGTCGGCCCCACCCGATGGGCCCAATGGCAGGTCCAGAGCAAGGCCCAACTTCAGGACGTGCTCAAACTCGCAGCCACCATCGCCAACCACGCATCAACCTAAAGCCCCCCCATTCCAGACCTTCCGGCCTGCAACTCATCCCCAAGGTTCGAATGATCCGATTCAACACATACAGTCCACCGGAGGAGCGACCATGACTTTCGCACGCCGATGCATCCTTCTATTGACCATCGGGTTCTGTTTGATCCCCGCCTTGGCCGCCGCCCAACTCGCCGCCGAGCTTGAATCCATCGTTCGCCGATCGGCACTCGGCTCCACCGGCGTCGCGGGGATCGCTGTCGTCGATCTCAACACGGGCACCACGATTTTCTCCCATCTCGCCGACCGCCCGCTCGCCCCGGCTTCGAACATGAAGCTGCTCACCAGTGCCGCCGCGGTCAAAATCCTTGGACCTGATTTCGCCTTCCGAACCGAACTCCGAATGACCACCGACGGCCGCATCGTCGTCGTCGGCTCGGGCGACCCGGCGCTGGCCGACCCCGAAGTCCTGGGCGACCGCGACCCGCCGGAATCCGCCGATGAGTTCCTCGACTCCTTCGCCGATGCGGTCAAGGCCAAACGCATCAATGAAATCATCATCGACGACCGCATCTTCGACCGTGAACTGATCCATCCCGACTGGCCCAAAGACCAGCTCGAACGCTGGTACTGCGCCCCCGTGCAGGGCGTCAATGTCCATGCCAACGTCATCGCCTTTTATCCGAGTCCCGGTGACGCCGACACCGGCCCCGGCGCCGGCATGGACCCTGTCGCACCCTGGGTCGAACTCGAAAACAGGGCCAAGAAAATCAGCAAGGGACGCAACGCCGTCTGGGTCCAGCGCACCGAGTCCGACAACCGCTTCATCCTCCGGGGCTCAATCCGAGTTCCGAGCCAGACGCCCATCGAGGTGTCATTGCACAAGCCCGCACTCTTTCTGGGCAATCTTCTGGCCGACCGCCTCGCCCGCAGCGGCGTGCTCGTGGGCGATCTGCCCTCGCCCTTCAAAGCCGTCCGTCTGGCTGCCCCGAACGAATCATTCGAGTTCACCGAAACCCCGCTGGCCGTCAACTTCACCGATTTGCCGGAGATCCTCCACCGCGTCAACTACGACTCCTACAACCTCTACGCCGAGTGCCTGCTCAAAAGAATGGGCTATGAAGTCACCGGCGAACAAGGCTCGTGGACCAACGGCTCATCCGTCGTCCGTATGCTCATCGCCGAAAAACTCGGACCCGAGCACGCTGCATCGACCATCATCCGTGACGGCTCCGGCCTCTCCCGCGAAAACAGAATCCGCGCCTCGACCATCGCCCAGTGGCTTCGAGCCATGTACCACGACGATGAAACCCGGCCCGCCCTGCTCAACTCCCTTCCGACTGCAAAGTCAAAGCTCGCCCAACGATTCAGATTCAGCACCCTGAACAACGATCTTTACGCCAAGACCGGCACCATCAACCGCGTCCGGTGCCTCTCCGGCTACATCATCAACCACGAAACTGGACAAGGCGCCGCCTTCAGCGTCCTCGTCAATGGCCTTGCCTCGGGCGATGCGGTCGCGAACTCCAAACGGCTCCACCGCGAGATCGTCGAAGCCATCGACCAGAATCTCGGGCAGTTCGCCATGCCCGCCGCTCAGCCGGCACTCGGCGGCTGAAGACCGGCGACAATCCCGGACACGCGCTCACGCACCGCCTCATCCATCTCGAGAAACGCCGGCCATCGCCGGGCTGGAATCTCCGGATATCCGTCCGGCGACTTCGGCGTCGAATCAAACCACATCGTCCGACCCACAACCTCGGCATCACGCAGCATGTCCGCATTGGCGACCCAATGAAACATCGCGCTCGAATCATCCGAAACATCCACATCTTCCCCGAGAATCACCACAAACGCCGGCGGCTCATACCCGGCGCCACCCGCCGCCTCGATCACCCGACCCGCCAGAGCCTCAATCTCATCCCGGCCTCGCTGATTTGTCGAGACGAACAACCACCCGCCCAAGGCTTCGGGCATGCTCGCGCCGAGCACACCGTCCACGCCAACAACCTGCGTGACAATCTCGGCATGCCCGGCGAACGGCCTGTTCTGTATCCGCTGACCAGTCGCCGTCAATCGTTCGCCTTCGATCGTGTGCGTGCAATCGAACCCCATCTTCCCACCCGCACCGAGCTGCACAGCCGCGTGGTCCAGAATGTCCAGGGGTCCGCTCACCCGCTCGACATCACACGTTGGATCGCACATTTCCGCAGCGGCCCGCACCACCGCCCGCCAGTCATGCACATCCACATCGTCGCCCACCACAAAGACCGTCTTGGTCCACGCCATCTGCCCAGCCCCCCAGACCGCGTGCATCACTCGCCGAGCCTGAAGCGGATACGCCTTGCGGATCTGCAAAAACGCGCAGTTATGGAATGCGCCGAACATCGGCAGGTCATAATCCTCAACATCATGGATCAGCGTTTTGAGCATCGGGAAGAAAACCCGCTCGGTCGCCTTGCCGAGGAAGTAGTCCTCCTGAGGCGGTGGACCGACCACCGTCGCCGGGAACACAGGCCTCTCCCGCATCGTCACTGCCGACACTTCAAGAATCGGATACCGATCCGGCAATGAATAAAACCCCGTGTGATCCCCGAACGGCCCCTCGAACACCGCCCCGGGCCCGAGCTCATCCGTCCGGGGATCAAACCCGACTCCGCCGGCATCCGGGCGCACAAAGCCCTCGATCACGATCTCCGCATCCGCCGGCACCCACAGCGGCACACTTTCGCCCCGGCACAGCCTGATCCCCCTGCGATTCAAAAATCCCGCGAGCAACAGCTCACCCATTCCCGGCGGAAGCGGGGCCGTCGCGGCGTACGGCAACACACTCGGACCACCGAGCACCACCGCCACCGGCATCGGCTTGCCCAACTCTTTCCACGATCGCCAGTGCGCCGCCCCGTCGTGGTGCATGTGCCAGTGCATCGCCAGACGATCCCGGCCCATCAACTGAACCCGGTACATCCCGATATTGTGGCTTGCCGGTTTCGACTCGCCGGCATCGCGCGCATGGATCGTGTGCACGCCCGCAAACGTGATGTACCGCCCGCGATACAACGCCTCCCACCGCTCATCATCAATCTCCGGATGACCAAGCCCCTCCACCCCAGAATTGACATCCTCCGGGTATCCCATCGACCCGAAATCGCCATCACCCGGCCAGCAGCGAAGCAGGGGAAGTTTCGTCAGATCAATGGCCTCGGCTCGCATCACGCGCTCCTGACACGCCCCCTTTCCGCGCAGACGCTTCGGACCGATCCTCGCCAATGGCGCCATTCGGCGGGCCAACCCCAATGCCTCGCGCCAGGACCTCGGAGGCTCGGGCTTGAGCAGCGCGCCGATCCTCGCACCGATCGCCTCGAACCCGCCCGGCGTGTGCCCGTGCTCGTCGCACCCGAGCGCCATTTCCATCCGCCGATAGCTCCCGTATGCATTGATCAGCACCGGAATATCCGATCCCGTGACGCGCTCGAACAGGATCGCGGGCCCGCCCCGGTCCCAGTGTTGCGGATCGGTGCGCCTGGCCGAGGCGCTCGGTCCGACCGGGGCCCGGGTCTTGCTGATCTGATCCGCGATCGCCGAGATCTCGAGCACCGGCGACACGTCCTCACGCACGCGCACAAGCTCACCCGCTTCCTCAAGAACCCCAAGAAACGTGCGCAGGTCCGGGTACATACCATCCACCATATGGCAGACCAACCCAAAACGCCGAGCCAGCCCTCATCCTTCATCTACGGCGCCACGAGAGACTGGCCCGGCTATTTCGATGCGGTCGCCGGCAAACCTCCAAGGGAAACCCTTCTCGAGGCCCTCAACCGTTTCAATGACGAATCGCCCGCCGACGCCATCGACCTCGGTTGCGGTGAGGGGCGGGACACACAGGAACTCCTCGATCGGGGCTGGAATGTCCTGGCCATCGACGGCTCGCAAACGGGCATCGACAAACTCAGGCAGCGGCCGGGTTTGGCGGATCACCCGCGGCTGACCACCCGGGTCTCCAGCTTTGAAGAACTCACAGACCTGCCAAAGGTCCGCCTGCTCAACGCCAGCTTTTGCATCCCGTTCTGCATCCCAGAACACTTTGATCGGTTCTGGAACACAATCACCGACGCCATCGAGCCCGGTGGACGGTTCAGCGGCCAGCTCTTCGGCGATCGAGATTCTTGGGCAGCCATCCCCGACCGATCACACCACACCCGGCCCGAGGCCGAGGCCCTGTTCACAGGATTTGATCTGGAAATGTTCGACGAAGAGGAACGAGACAAACAGGACTTTCAGGGCTTGGCCAAACGCTGGCATGTCTTTCACATCGTTGCCCGCAAGCGAGCCTAGCCCAAACCCAATACCCTCTGGGGAACCATGCCGACCGACTACGCCATCGACATCGAGCACGTCGCCAAGACCTACACAAACCTTTTCAGGGCAGGCGTTCCCGCGCTCCGAGGCATCGAGATGAAGGTCCACCGAGGCGAGATCTTCGGCCTGCTCGGACCAAACGGTGCCGGCAAGTCCACACTCGTCAAAATCCTCATGACCGTCATTCGCGCTTCGCAGTGCAGGGGCACCATGCTCGGCGCCCCCATCGGTGACAAAGCAACTCTTGCCCGCGTCGGCTACCTCCCCGAACACCACACCTTCCCACCCTACCTCACCAGCATCCAACTCATCGAATTCTTCGGCGCCATGACCAACGTCTCACGCCGAGATCGCAAACGCCGATCCCAGGAACTGCTCGAACTCGTCGGCATGGGCGACTGGGGAAACAAAAAGATCGGCTCATACTCGAAGGGCATGCGCCAACGCGTCGGTATCGCCCAGACCCTCATCAACGACCCGGACCTTATCCTCCTCGATGAGCCAACCGACGGCGTCGACCCCGTCGGACGACGCGACATCCGCCACATCCTCGAACGCCTCGGCGAGCAGGGCAAAACGATCTTCATCAACAGCCACCTCCTCTCCGAACTCGAACAGGTCAGCCATCGTGTCGCCATCATCGTTCAGGGCCTTGTCGCAAGGCAGGGCACCATAGACGACCTCACCAACGATGAAACGCACTACGAAATCCAACTCAGCGCCAGCCCAGATCAGATCATGGCGGCCATGGCTCAACTCGATACCGGCAAACTCCCCTCGGGTCGCGCCTTCGAACTCAAAGACTCCACCCTTCATATCGCGACCGATGACGCTGAGCAGATCCAACCCATCATCGACCGCCTCCGAGAGCAGCACATGGTGATTCAGAGCATCCGCATGGCCCGTCCTACGCTCGAAGACCTCTTCATGCAGGCCGTCGTCGACCCCTCCACCGGCCAAGCCTTGAAGCCCGGCGCTGCGAAACAGAAAAAGAGGGGCGCGTGATGCTGAGACAGACCGCAGCCATGCTCGTCGATGCCTACCGCGAGCTCAACTCGAAAAAACTCTTCTGGATCTCCATCATCCTTTCCTCGATCGCCATCATCGCCTTCGCGGCCCTCGGCATCAGCGAAGATGGCATCACCTTCCTCTCCTTCACCATCCCCCTGCCCGGCGGCGGCCAGGCCATCCCCAAAGACCTCTTCTACAAAAGCATCTTCGCTTCGCTCGGCGTTCGATTCTGGCTCCCATTCGTCGTCACCTCCCTCGCCCTTGTCTCGACCGCCGGCATCATCCCAAGCTTCATATCCGACGGCTCTATCGAGCTCTACCTCTCCAAACCAATCAGCAGAACACGAATCTACCTCACCAAGTTCGTCTCCGGCATGCTCTTTGTCGGCCTCCAGATCGGCATCTTCTCATTCGCGGCCTTCGCCATCATCGGCATCCGCGGCGGCGACTGGGAGCCACGCATCCTCCTGGCCATCCCGATCGTCCTGCTCTTCTTTAGCTACCTCTTCGCATTCTGCACATTCATCGGATTGATCACGAAATCGACCATTACCGCCCTGCTCCTAACTGTCCTTCTCTGGCTGCTCGTCATGCTGCTCAACTTCACCGACATGACATTCGCTGCCATGCGCGTCCAGTCCGAGATGCTCAATGAACGCTGGGTCAGACAGGTCGAGATCGACGAACAGCACGCCCGTGACACCATCGCCAGAATGACCAACGAAGGCGAGCCCATCCCGGACGAAGAAAGCTGGCCTGAAGACGCCACC
>DRKT01000191.1 GCA_011053195.1 Phycisphaerales bacterium
CGGACCCGAGATCGGAAACCCGCGCCCGCACCCGCCGGCCACGCCCGTCGAGACGCCACATCGGCAGTTCCGGGTCCTCGCCGGCCCTGAGCCGACCCGCACCAGAGCCCGGCACAGCATCAACGGCCAGGTTGAACCCAGCGGACCAAGCCTCTGTATCTTGTTTTGCGGATTCAAGCAAACTCTGAAATAAATCCGTCTCCGCGATCCGGCTCGCGAAGACGAGCTTCGGGCGGGCGATGATCCCATCGAGCCAATCGAACAGTGCCTGCGTCACCTGGGCCGCAGCCGAGGATTCACCGGCCCGCTCCGCCACCGCCTCCACCAACGCATCAAGGCGGTCATCAAAGACTCCGGTCCGCCCGGGGTGTTCGGGCCTGATCGCCGGCCTCAAGCCTGTTGGCCGTTTCGGGCCGCCCCGCTGCGCCGGAGGAAGCAAATCAAGCTCGACTCGCCGCATCGGTTCATCGCCCTTCCGGGCAGGGGCCGCGAACTGAAACGGCTCATTGGCATCCTGATCCACCACAAGCCAGACCGACACGCCGCCGAGGCGCTCCGCCAACGCCTCGCCCGCCAGGTGCTTGACCAGAATCCCCGGATGCCAGAGCTGCGCCTGGTGCCCGGCCATGATGATCGGCCGATCCACCGGCAGCCCGAGCTGCTCTCGAAAGCGGCGCACCCGCCCATCGCCGGGCATTCCGCGCACAAGCCCGCGCCACGCCGAGGCTTCGGGATCACAATTCAAGACTGATTCCGAAACCATCGGCCCGCACTTCACAACCGACAGCACTCGACGCGCACGCCCTCGACCGCCGACGCCGGCAACCGATCCGAACACCGCTTGAGCTCACAGTGCAGCACCCGCCGATAGTGCGCCAGCCTGATCTCGCGGTCATCCAACGGCCCACCGAAACTCCGGTTCAGATCGTTGTAGATCAGGTTCACCGCGATCTCTTCGATCCGAAGCCCCGCCGCCACCGCCTGTACCCAGAACTGGAGCGGAAACGCATACCCCTGCTCATCGAGGCTCATCTTCCCAAGCGATGAGACGCGGTACGCCTTGAACCCGCAGAATGCATCCGTCAGGCTCAGCCCGAGCCGACGATTCAGCTCATCCGTGATCACCGTGTTCACCGCGCGCCGCTCCGGCGGGGGCGAGCCGACCGTCTCCTGCTCCTCCAAAGGCACCAGATACCGCGACCCGCTGATGATGTCCGACCGGTTCGCAACTGCAGCATCCAGAAAGTCCGGAATCGACGCCGGCTCGTGCTGCTCATCGCAGTCCATCGTGATCACCCAGTCGAACCCATCGACCGCCGCCCACCGAAACGCATCCAGCAGCGAGTGCCCGTAGCCCCGGTTCGTCGAATGGCGGATCACCTCGACCGGAAAGTTTGCCAGCAGTTGAGGCGTCGCATCGGTCGAGCCGTCGTCGATCACCAAAATATGCTCGGCATGCTCGCGCACCCGCTCGAGCACCGTCGCCACATACTTCTGCTCGTTGTAGACCGGGATTGCCACCAGCGTGCGCATGACTCCATCTCCAATCCTGATCGGGTCAGCGCCTCGGGCCCCGCCCATATCCCTGTCCTTCAACAGCCGAACCCGCCCGCAGATTCCACTGGCCCGAACTTTTCAACTCCGATCGATCGGCCCCTGGTCGGGTGCCCGGTCCTCCCGCGAGAGCGAAGTGAAGGCTGCGAACCCGAAGGGCTGGTCCGTCTCGGAGTCATCGCCATTGGCCTCGCGGATCTGCTGTTCCGCCGTCTGCTGAAGCTCCTCCACAAGTTCTGGCGAGAGCGAATGAAACCCCCGGATCTCAGACAAAGGCAGCGTGTACACCTCGCCCGGGGGCGTCCGGATCTGAAAAACCGAGCACTCCACCGAGGTCGAGAGCGACCGACCCGGCCCGGCCGAGGCGATCCCGCACGCAAACATCGGATGCACATCCGCAATCGGCACCCGTGTCCCCTGCGTCGTGATCACCGCCAGTCGCCCGTCAAACAGCGCCAGCCCCGATTCCTCCTCATCGGGCCCGTCCTGTGTGATCTGGCCCGTCGGTGTGTCGATGATCGTCGGCGTCGGCGAGAGCCGGCCGGCCGACACCTTCGCCGCCTGCTGAAGGCTCAGAATCGAGAGCGACGTCAGCATCTCACGGATCACATTCTGCCAGAACAGTTCCCGGACCGCCACCGTCGACTGACGCGCCGGTGGCTCGATCGGGATCGTCTCAACCTCTCGCCTCGGCTCCTGAGGCTGAGGCATGACGTCGTCCGCTGGTGTTTCCATGTCCGATTCTAAGACCCCCGACGACCTGAAACCCCCCCAGACCGCACGATCCGCACGCTTTCAACCAAGAACCCAATCCATCACATCCCCCCAGCAAGACTCACTCCATCCGGGCCGATACGCCAAACAGCGCATGGAGCCAATGATGAGCACTTCCCAACACGCATTCGACCAGGTCCGATCGATCCTCGGCCGACTCGACCGATCCATCGACAAGGCCCGAGAAAAACGGCTTCACGGCGACGAGAACCATGAATCGGCACCCAAGGCGGACACCAAACCGGTCGATGACCACCCCAAGCGCGAGAGCACC
>DRKT01000192.1 GCA_011053195.1 Phycisphaerales bacterium
CACACCCGCCGAACCCTCGCCGACCTCGGCATCCGATTCGATCAGGTCGATCACATCCTCGTGACCCACTTCGACCGCGATCACTTCTCCACCGGCTGGCAGAACGCCAAGCTCGACCGCATCACCATCCACGCCCATGCCGAGCACACCCACGCCGCGGCCCGGGCCGGAATCAGGCCCGATCGGCTCAACCTCTTTGACCGTCCATTTTCGCTCTGGGATCGGGCCGAGGTCACATTCGCCAGACTCGCCCACGACAACCTCGGCGTCACGGCGTTCCGAATCGAAACCCGGTGCTCATCCATCGGATTCGCCACCGATCTCGGCCGGGCGACCGACGAACTGACCAACGCGCTCCACGGCGTCGGCACCCTGGCCATCGAAAGCAACTACTGCCCGAAACTCCAGATCGAATCAAACAGACCCGAGTTTCTCAAACGCCGAATCATGGGCGGCTCGGGCCACCTGTCCAACCAGCAATCCGCCGAGGCCGTCCGCGCCATATCCCCCGCCGGCCCGGTCGTGCTGCTGCACCTGAGCCGACAGTGCAACACACCCGAACTCGCCCGAGAAGCGCACACCGGCTCCCAATGCCAGATCATCACAACCGACGCTTTCCAGCCCACGGACTGGATTCGCATCGCCCCGAGGTTTGCCGATCCGCTGCCCGAGGCGGTACCGGCACAGCCAACGCTCTTTGCCATCGACGGAGATCGAGCGTGACAGCCCCGCCTTCGCACATCGACGATCGCCGAATCTGGCCCGAGCAGTCAGGCCCGGATCTCAACACCCGCTTGCACGCAGCTTCGCTTTCCATGCGCCGGCTGATTGCACGTACCTTCCGCTCCGGCACCATCACGACCGACGACGGCGTGCGATACACACCCATCGGCCACCACTCACTCTCACGCGCCATGTCCAAACGAGGTCCCGGATACAAAGACTATGCCGTGGATTTCCAGGATGGGCAGTCATGCAGGATCCGCGTCACGCCGCACCGGATTTTCGCCGATCTCACCGGCCCAAGGCTGGCGGTCGAACAGCACCTCCTCGAAGGTCAGATTCGCCCCGGTTCTCGCGCCCTGATCCTCAACGCCGGCACCGGCGACACCACGCGATGGCTCGCCGCCAAGGTCGGCCCAACGGGCTCGGTCGTGGCCCTCGAACGCGATGAACCCTCCGTTCAGTTTGCTCGCACACGCCACCGACTCGAAGGCGTCGCACACGAAATCGGGCACATGGATCAACTCGTCGGCGAACCCGATCAGGCCTTCGAGTTTGTCCTCATGCCACGCGATCCGGACCCCAGGGCCAAGCCGCCGGATCTGGAAGCCCTTTGGAGGCTCGTCAGCCCGGGCGGCTCATTTGCGATCAGCCTGCACAATGACTCCCCACTCGTCCCCGGACTGGCCAGGGCGGTCAGCTCCGTCATCGAGGACTCGGCGACCATCAATATCACCACTCTTCGTGGAATCACCCTCGCCATCGCCCATCGGCCGACTAGGCTTCCGCACGCATGATGACACCAGACCAGACCTCAAACGCATCCGATCAGGGGCGGGCCGAGCAGCTCGCCAAGGCAAGGGCCTTCGCCGTCGAAGCCGCCCGCTCGCTCGATGACAACCAGTGCACCGACACGATCGTGCTGGACCTGCGGGGTCGGAGCCCGGTCGCCGATCTCTTGGTCATCGCCTCCGGCACGTCGGACCGGCAGATGAAAAGTGCCGCCGACGATGTGGAAGATATCGCACCGCAGAGTGGCCATGAGTTGATCCGCCGAGCCGCGGATGACCGGCACACTTGGATCGTCTCCGACTTCGGCGACGTGGTGGTGCATGTCTTTGAGCCGGAGACCCGCGCGTTCTACGACCTCGAACTGCTCTGGGGCGATGCCGACAAGATCCCGTGGAAGCGAGACACCGCACCGAGCCCGGCCGAGTCATGAACGCCGGTTCGCCCAGCATCGTTCGCGTCGAGGCGGGCCATGCGTGCTATGACGTCACCATCGGCGCCGACTGTCTGGCCGGCCTCGGTTCTGTCCTGAGAACAACAGCACCCACAGCGATCCGCGCCCACCTCGTCATTGATGCCGGGGTGCCCGAATCGCTCGTCAATCGCGTTCGCAGCGCGTTTTCTGAATCGGGACTGATTGGGAACGAATCCCGCCTGACACCAAGCGAACCAATCAAATCGACCCCGACGTGGCAGCGGCTGCTGCTCGATATCGCCGAGGCCTCGCTCGAACGCAGCGATGTCATCATCGCCCTCGGCGGAGGCATCGTCGGCGATCTCGCGGGCTTCGCCGCAGCCTCGTACCGACGAGGAATCCCCATCATTCAGTGTCCAACCACGCTGCTGGCGATGGTCGATGCCTCGGTCGGCGGCAAGACCGGATTCAACATCGAAACTTCGCATGGTCTGCTCAAAAACATGGTCGGCGCGTTCCACCAGCCCGCAGCGGTTCTCGCGGATGTTGATGCTCTGGCGAGTCTGGATGAGCGTGTGTTCCGTGCGGGCCTTGCCGAATGCGTCAAACACGCGATGCTCAGCGCGGACTATGGCGATCCAGACCTGGCCGACTGGATGGCCCGCTCAACAACCAACATCCTGGCCAGAAATCCGGCAACGCTGACCGAGTTGGTCACGCGTAACGTCGCCGTCAAGGCCGCGGTCGTGCGCACGGATGAACGCGAACGCTCGTCCGGGGATCAAGGCCGGGCCCTGCTGAATCTCGGCCACACCTTCGCCCACGCGATCGAAACCATCGACTCACTCTCGCCCACGAACGACCCCAACCTCGCGCCGTTGATGCACGGCGAGGCGGTCTCCCTCGGCCTGATCGCCTCGGCGACCCTGGCGGAGCAACTCGGGCGTGCTTCGGGGATGGTCGAGCCGCTGCGCAATCGGTTGGTCAAGTTCGGTCTGCCGACCGCCGTGCGAGGACTGCCCGAATCAGGTGAGATCCTTGCCCGGATGGCGCACGACAAGAAGGCCGACACCGGCCGGAGCCGATTTGTCATCCCGATCGGCGACGGGTCATCACGGGTTGTTCTGGACCCGCCGGTGCAGGCAGTCGTGGCCGCGATCGAGTCGATCCGGGCCTGAGTCGATCAAAATCTTGTGTCAATTCGGGCAAACTTGCAGGGGATTCTCGCGGCAGGACGATAACCGTGCGGGGACGGCAGGGCTCCGCGACGAGCGACGCGGGTCTGACCGTCTCCAATGGACATTCCAGCGGGAGCCGAGCCGTGCGCATTGTCGTCATCGTCAATCAAAAGGGTGGATGCGGGAAGACCACCACCGCCATCAACTTGTCCGGTGTCTGGGCGAGCAAGGGCAAGCGGACGCTGCTTGTCGATCTCGATCCACAATCCCATTGCGCTGCGGGATTGGCGATCCCCGAGCAGCGGATCGACCTCGATGTGGGCGATGCGATGCTGTCCGATGCACCGATCGACCCGGCCCGGCTCGTGTGGTCGGCCGGTCGAAATCTGGACCTGATCCCGAGCCGGACCAAACTCGCCGGTCTCGAAGCCGCCCGGGGTGGCTTGGCAACCAAGCCGGACAAGGAACGCCGGCTGGCCCGCGTGCTCAAACAGTTCGAGAACGACTACGACGTTTGCCTCGTGGATTGCTCCCCCTCGATCGGGCTCCTGACATACAACGCACTCTCCGCGGCGACCGATGTGCTTGTCCCCGTCGAGACCGGGTTCTTCAGTCTTCAGGGCGCTCTCAAGCAGGCCAAGACGATCGAATCGCTCCAGCGTCGGCTGGCCGCGACCGCCCCGTACTACCTTCTCGCCACGCTCCACGAGCCGGAGTCCGTCCTCGCCTCGGATCTACTGCAGGAGCTTCGGCGACGCTTCGGGCAGCAGGTGATTCCGACCCCGATCCGGCGGGACCTCAAGCTCAAGGAAGCCGTCTCGTTCGGCCAGCCGGCCGTCGAGTATGCCCCGGAATCAACGGGAGCTCGCGATCACGCGGACCTTGCATCCTGGCTTGAATCGAAATGGCGTCCGATGGATCGGCCGGACCAGCCGGTGACAATCACAGCCCAACCGGCGGATTCATTCCCTGCAGGCCGGCCTGAGATCGACATCGAACTCTGCGTCTCACCCGCACCGCAGATCAGGGAGGTCCCCTCGAATCAGGACCCGAATGAACGCTACGACCCCTTGCCAGCGGGCCAGGGCAGCACCGCGGTGGCGACCGCCCCCATCAGCGAAACCAAGCTCGCCGAAATCACCAAACCAAAGTCTGGTGATACCCGTGTCGCCGAGATCGCAGCACTGGCCAAACGACTGCGCGAAGCGACACTGGCCAAGCCCAAGCCTGCACCAACGGGTTCGCCCGTTCGGCTGGAGGAAGCCAAACCTGTCGCCGAAACACAAGGCGTCCCGACCAAGCAGAATTCCCGCCTGAAAGAAACCCTTGGCGAGATGCTATTGGGTGTGCGTCAGACGCCGCAGGGCGTGCTGTTTGTCCAGCCTCTGTCGGCAGGCCGGCAACTCGCCATCGCGGGCGATTTCAACGGCTGGTCCGTCCGGGCCAACCGCATGAAGGTCGACCAGAACCTCGGCGTCCACCAGACCTGCGTCCACCTGCCGCCCGGCCGACACCGCTACCGCGTGGTTGTCGATGGGCGATGGATCGCCGACCCGCACAATCCGGTGATCGAGCCCAATGAGTATGGTGAAACCAACAGCGTGGTTGTCGTCGAGGCTCCGACAAGCCTCTCATAGACCACGGCTTTCCGGCGGAGCCCGGAGTACGAACGAGAGAAGGAGATCTCGATGAGCCCGAATACCCCAAGCGGATCCCCCGCCGGTGCCGGCGAAACCGCCTTTGATGAACTGGCCGATCTGTTCCTCGGCGACGATGCCCCAACACCCCACACCCCGGCAAACCGGATCTCGGTCCAGGCGCTGATCGTCGGGCATCTTCCCGCGCTTGCTGGGCCCTGGGTCTCACAGCATGCCCGCGATCTGGTTGCTGAGACGAATGCCCCGGTGGCGGTTCTTTCACGTTCCGGTGATCGGGCAACGCTCGATCTGTACCAAAGTCCTCCTATCGCAGAAGTGTCCACGATCGAGGACGCCATCGATGCCGCGGCAGCAGCAGGCATCATGATCTGGCTCGTGCGCACCGACCCGGTGACGGAAGTTTCGTTGACGGAGTTGTCTCGTGTCGACGGCTTGACGCTGCTGACCGGCGCGGATGAGGCAGCCGTGGTCGGCTCGTACCGGGCGCTCAAGGGGCTGATGATCGGTCATGGTGAGCTCGATGACCCCGGGCTTCCGATTGGTCTTGCGGTGATGGGTTCGGATCATGCCAAGGGACGGACCGCTGCGGAGAAAATCAGGCGTGCGATCCAATCGTTCCTCGACACCGGGCTCTCGCACGTCGCGATCAGCAGCAAGGTGACACCGACCACCCCGCCGCAACGGATCTTTGACGGGACATCCGACTCCGGCATTGCCGAGCTTCTCGACCGCATCCCTCTCACGCCGTCGCCGCAACCTCGACACTCCGATGGCGACCATTCTCCGCTCAGGCTCGCGGTGCCTGAAATCGTCGTGCGTCCCCAGCCGGAGCCGCAAACACCTCCATCGCCGCCCGGAGACACACACGTTGAACCCATGAAATCCAAAGCCTCGGCCTCTCGAGTCGGACCGATGACATCAAACCAGGCCTCCCTGGCTTCGATGCTCGGGTTGGCTCCGATCGAGCCTCGATGCCCGTATGCGGATGATGTTGAATTGGCGACCGACACCGAGGGCCGGGCACATCTGATTGCCCACGCCGAGCAGCAGGATATTTCTCGGGCGGTGGAATCGCTTCAGATCGCCGAGACATGGATCGGGGCGCACCTGACGCTACTCGGGGCAGCCACACAGGGGGCGGTGCGCACCAGCCCGCCGCTGGAACCGATGCGACACCTGATCGTGGACCACGCCCCGGCCGCCCGAAGACTTCTGGATTCGGGAATCAAAGTCAGCGTCCTGGCGCAGGGAAACCACGAGTCGATGTGCATCGCGCTCAACTAACATCCGAACGGTTCAGGCGGTTTCGGCGCGTTTGACCCTGATCTGATCCAGCGTCTTCTTTTCGAGCACGGTCGCCTCGTCAACGACGAACTCGACGCCCTTGGCATCCACATCCGGCAGGTCGTACATGAGGTTGAGCATCGTCTCCTCCATGACGGCCCGCAGAGCGCGAGCACCGGTGTCGCGTTTGGCTGCCTTCTTGGCCAGTGCGGTGAGCGCACAATCGGTAAAGGTGAGCTTGGCCCCCTCGAGCTCGAACTGGCGCTGGTACTGACGCACAATCGCATTGCGAGGCTCGGTGAGCACACGGACGAGCGCTTCAACCGAGAGCGGACGGAGTGCCGCGATCACGGGCAGCCGACCGATGAACTCGGGGATCATCCCGAACTCGATCAGGTCGTCCGCGGTGACGAGTTGCAGCAGGTCGCCCTTCTCCTGATCCTCGGTCTTGTCGATCGAAGAATCGACAAACCCGATCCGGCTCTTGCCGATGCGCCGGCGGATGATGTCATCCAATCCGACAAACGTGCCGGCACAGATGAACAACACCTGGCTCGTGTCGATCTGGATGTACTGCTGCTCCGGATGCTTTCGCCCGCCCTGAGGTGGAACGTTGGCGACCGTGCCCTCGAGCAGCTTGAGCAGGCTCTGCTGGACACCTTCGCCGGAGACATCGCGGGTGATCGAGACATTGTTGGAGGTCTTGCCGATCTTGTCGACTTCGTCGATATAGATCACGCCGCGCTGCGCCTGCTCGACATCAAAATCGGCGGACTGGAGCAGCTTGAGCATGAGGTTCTCGACATCCTCACCGACGTAGCCGGCCTCGGTCAGCGTGGTGGCATCGCCGATGGCGAACGGGACCTTGAGCACGCGGGCGAGACTCTTGGCGAGCAGGGTCTTGCCGCAGCCGGTGGGCCCGATGAGCAGGATGTTGGACTTGTCCAGCTCGACCCCATCATCGTCGCCCGAATCTTCCTTCATCTGGAGCAGCCGCTTGTAGTGGCTGCGAACCGCGACCGCGAGCGGACGCTTGGCCTCGTCCTGCCCAATGACATACTCGTCAAGAAAGGCCTTGATCTCCGAGGGCGTCGGCACTTCGGTGAACAGCGGCGCATCGCTCGAAACCCGGCGGCGTTCCTGCTTGAAAATATTCTGGCAGAGGTCAACACAATTGGAACAGATGTAGACGTCGTTCGGCCCCTCGACCATGGGCCCGACATCGCGGCTTGTCTTTCCACAGAACGAACAGGTGGTCACCCGTCGGCCTCGAAATCCCTCGCCCGAGGTGCCGCCTTGAGTGTCATCCGATCCATCGTTGTCCCGACCTTTGGCCATGTGCGTCCTCTTTCGTGTTCGGATGAAGCCCGATCGGCCCGCGCGGTGCGGTGCCACCCAGCCGTGCCCTGCCCGATTGTATCGGCGACAGACCGGCCTGAATCAACACTTCCGGCTCAAGACCCCGCCTCACAGCCCGCACAGGTGGTCCCCGCGGAAAATAACCTAATCGAGACGTTGTGGTGCGTTGCTTCCGGGGGGCTTTCGGCCGGCCATGATGTCCACCGCTCGCCTGAACTCCTCCTCGCCGAGTTGCCCCTGATCGCGGAGCCGACGCAGATCATCCAAGAGCAATCCCTCGTTTTTCTCGGCATCCTTTGACTCGATCAGGTGCTTGCGCAAAAACATCAACCCCACGCCGAGCGTCATCACGATCGCAATCAGCACGCAGACCCAGATGATGACTTCGCTCGTGTCACCCTGCGCCAGCATGGATTGGAAACCGAAACACTCGACCATCGCCCAACGAGCCCTCCACCATCCGGTGCATCCTAGGAGAACGAAGCCGAGGCGTGGCGGATGGGCACGACGAGCGACGGGATCATCGTGTCCTCAACAAGCCGCTCGCCCTGTCTGGCCAATTCAAGGTACGTTTCATCCAATTGCTCGATGTTGGTGATCGGCCCGGGCCGCCGAATGGTGAGATAGACACTGATGGCATTGTGCTGAGACTCTTTGATCTGAGCAGAACCATGGCAGCGCGTCTTGACCTCGAACTGCGCTTCGAGCCCCGGCGAGCCCGGAATGGTGCTGGTCAGCACGGGCTGGCAGTCGGTGATCGTGCAGCCATCAGACAGGAGATTGGCCAGCGGCGAATCCGCCACGAGCGCCGAGAACACGATCTCATCATGGTTGCCCTTGGCCGAGATGTCTGCGCCGAAGAGTAGCTCGATCGACTCGACATCGAGCGGACTGATGCTGAGGTAGTACGGGATCACTTCGAGGACCAGACGGTGCAGTTCATGTGCAGAAGTCAGGGCGTCCGGGTTGACGATGCCCGATCGGATGTTGCGCGACCGGATCGCCAACCAGCGGTAGGGAAAGTCTCCCGGGTGGGTATCCAGAGCGAGCTCCTCGCCGTTGCGGTCAAACTCGCTCATGGTTGGATACTGTCTGCGGACCCGATCAAACAGCTCCAACACGGTCTCCCGGCTCTTGGTCAGCTCGAGCTTCAGGTTCACCTTGAGGTTGACATACGCATCCGAAACCAGGGCCCGGAGGCTGGAAAGCGAATCAAACGAAGTGGCTCCGGTCATCGAATCAGTCCTCCATGCATCGTGCCATCTGGACCGACAGCGTACGGCAAGAGATGGCATCTCAGAACCCAATCCACAAAAGATCCAGATCCCGGCCACCGGAACAGACTCAGAATCGGATCTCGAAGCCCCGCTCGGAGGGAACGGGTGGGATCTTGTCCTCGTGCCTATGGTCGACCCGGCCTGCGGTTCGGCTCTCAATGGAATCCAGACAGGCCTCGATCTTTCCCGGTTCACCCTGGATTTCCATGGTGACCGAGCCATCCGGCTCGTTGCGGACCCAGCCCGTCAGGGCACATTCGCCGGCCACCTCGCGAGCCGTCATGCGGAACCCGACCCCCTGAACACGCCCCACGAACCGGACAGATCGACGCTCCATGAGCCGATAGTATCGCCGCTGACCCCGGCGTAGAGGGCCATGAAAGCGGATTTCACGGGTCGCTTCCCTCTTTCGTTGATCGGGTCCGATCCTGTGCTACGGTTTGGGCAGATGACGCCTTGTCGCCCTGACCAGGTTCGTTGCCGAGGCTCTCGGGCCGCGCATCGGCGAATCGAACAATCCCCAACTGGCAGGCAAGGCTCGATCCTTCGGTATCTCGTGGGCGTTGGCCCGGATTGTCGCGGTGCAGGTGCGTCGGGGCGGCGCTGTGGGCGAGATGGTGTGTGTGCGGAACCTCGGCACGGATGGAAGCTCCATGGCACGGATTGGCCTGTGATGTCCGACGAATCAGCCCAGGATGATGTCCAGCGTGTGCGCGAAGCCTCGGACATTGTCCGTGTGGTCGGCGAGCACATCGAGCTCAAGGCCCGCGGCCGCGAATATGTCGGGCTGTGCCCATTCCACGACGACACCAAGCCCTCGATGTATGTTGTGCCCGCGAAGCAGATGTACCACTGCTTCTCATGCGGCGCCGGCGGGGATATTTTCACGTTCGTCCAGGATTACCACTCCATGACCTTCCGCGAGGCGCTCAAGTATCTTGCCGAGCGGGCGGGGATCTCGCTGCAGTCCAGGGGCCGACGCCGGACCGCCAGCGACAGTGCGCTCAGCGTGTCACGATCCGTCCTGCTTGAAGCCAACGAGGTCGCTCAGAAGTTCTATCGGTCGATCTATCGCCACGCGGAGCACGGCAAGGCCGCTCGTGAACTTGTCGAACAACGCGGCATCTCGCCCGAGATGGTCGAGGCGTTCGGCATCGGGGCTGCCCCGCAGCGGTGGGATGGGCTCGTGGTCTTCCTGTCGAGCAAGCAGAGAACGCTGGAGCCATATCTTCAAGCCGGGCTCATCAAGGCCCGCGATCACTCGACCGAGGGTGGATTCTTCGATGCGTTGCGGCACAGGCTCGTCTTCCCGATCCGAGATCAGATCGGCCGGGTCATCGCCTTCGGCGGACGCCGGATCAATGACGAGGATGAGCCGAAGTACCTCAACAGCCCGGAATCTCCCGTGTTTGACAAGTCCGCAACGCTTTTCGGTCTTGATCTGGCAAGCCGATCGATCCAGCGTGAGGGTGTGGCCATTATCGCTGAGGGATACACCGATGTGATTGCATGCCATCAGGCCGGAATCACGAATGTGGTCGCGACGCTGGGGACGGCCCTGACACCCAAGCACGCGACGCTGCTGCGCCGTCTGTGTCACACGGTTGTGCTGCTGTTCGATGGCGATCAGGCGGGCCAACGGGCCGCGGACCGTGCAGCCGAGGTCTTTCTGACACTTCCCATTGACGCCAAAATCGCAACACTGGCGGGCTTCACCGATGCCAAGGACCCGGACGAACTGCTCAAACGCCCCGGCGGCTCCGAAACGCTGAAGTCGGCGATCGACGGCGCGACGGAGCTGCTCGAGTATCGCATCGCGAGACTCAGAGACCGGCTGGCCTCGGCGGGCGCGGCGGAAATGGAGCGGGCGCTGCGCGACGAGTTCCGCACGCTGGGATCGCTCGGACTGGCCTCGGCGGACAAGATCCGGTGGCAGTTCGTCATCCGCAGACTCTCGGAGCTCAGCGGGTTGAACGCGGCTTCGATCGCCGACCTTGTGCGAGAGGGTGCCGGCAGGGCACGATTCAATCCCCGGGCAGACGATCAACCACGACCGAAGCCGGCAGATTGTCCTGCTGGGCCGGCGGAGGTTCTTGGCTGCCTGCTTGCAGCTCCGACACTCTGGCTCGGGCTTGAAGATCATCAGCGGGCGGTTTTGGAACAGGCCTGCACAGGATCACCGCTCCACCCGGTGTTCGAGGCCATGCACGCGGCCGAGCAGGCTACCGGGCGGACCGAGCTTCAAACCGTGATCGACGAACTCCGACGGCGTGGTTCGGATCACCGGCTCGCGGTTGAGCTCGAACGGGATATCACCCGGCGTCTTGGGGATGATCCCGAGCAGATCGGCCCGACCCTGAAGCAGTGTCTTGCAGAACTTGGCCGGAGCGTCCAGACGATCGAATCAAAGCCCAAGGCGTCGGCAGCAGAACGGATCGAGCAGATCCGGGCCTCCAAAGTATCAGGCGGTACCAACACCCGGCTCTATCCGAGGCCGCCGGGTGTACTCAAGACGGACGATGAATCGTCCGTCTGACTCGGAAAAGCCCGGCGAACATTCGTCGGCATACGGTTCCCGGGAGTCAAGGTCGGCACCCGGGCTTGTGAAAGGGACGGATTGTGCTGCAGCAGTACCACCCAGCTCTGGATGATCTGATCAAACTCGGCAAGCAGCGAGGCTGGCTGAGCTATGAGGAGGTCAACAACACCCTGCCCGACGAGATGATCGAGCCTGAAGCGCTCGACGAGCTTCTGGTGGTCTTCGACCGCAACAACATCGAATTGGTCGATGAATTGGAATTCCGCGCTCGCGTGTATCGGCTCTCGAACAAACGTGGTCGGCCCGTGGTCAAGGCACCCAAAGAAAACGGGCCTCGGGCCTTTCGCGCAATGAGCGTCAGTGGAGGGCAGGATCTCGGTGCCCATCGTTGGCTTCAGATCTACATGAACTCGTCCGTCAAGCCGGGGACCGCACCGGAAATCGCCGGCGATGAGCACGAGAACGGGCAGGGCGCGGTGGACTCACCGATCGACACCAACCCGGAACAGGCCCATCAAGGGCTCGCGGTCCGCAGGATGGATGATCCGGTCCGCATGTACCTTTCGCAGATGGGGTCGATTCCTCTGCTGACCAGGGCTGAAGAAATCCGGCTTGCCCGAAAGATCGAAACCACGCGGATGATCTTTCGCCGGCGGGCGCTCGAGAGCGACTATGTGCTCCGGCTCGCGGTGGACACGCTCCGGGCGGTGCATGATGGCCAGATGCCCTTTGATCGCACGATGCGCATCTCGACCGCCGAGAACAATGCCAAGGCCAAGATCGCCGCGAGGATCCCGACGAATCTGCGCACGATTGAACGACTGCTGGAACTGAACCGACGAGACTTTGCCGCCCGCGAGCACGCCGTAGCCGCCAGACACACGCGTATCGCGCGCGAGCTTGAATCGCGCATGGCGATCCGCCGACGGCGCATGGCTGCGTTGACCGAGGAGCTCTGCCTGCGCACAGCCAAGATCGTTCCGTTTGTGCGCAAGCTCAAGAGCATCAGCACCAAGTGCAACCGGCTGCAGGAGCGCATCGCCGAGGCCGAGGCCCGTCCGGATCGCTTCGATCCCGAAGATATCGACGTGATGCGCGAGGAGTTGGCCGGGCTCAAGTCGCTGGTTTTGGAAACGCCGGAGGAACTCGCCCGGCGTATCCGCACGATCGACACCGTTTTCTGGGAGTATGAGCAAGCCAAACGGGATCTTTCCGGCGGAAACCTTCGGCTCGTGGTTTCGATCGCCAAGAAATACCGC
>DRKT01000193.1 GCA_011053195.1 Phycisphaerales bacterium
CCAACGACATCGGCACCGCCATCGGCCCGAGCCGGGCGCACCCCGAAACGGGCGAGATCCTCGATGCCGACGTCGTGCTCACCGACGGCTGGATCCGGTACTTCAACTACCAGTTCAACGACCTGCTCCCGAAGATGGCCATGGAGGGCATGAGCCCTGAAACGCTCGCATGGCTCAACAAACATCCGAAATACGATCCGAGAATCCTCCTCGCCGATCCGGCGCAGCAGGATTTCATCCTTTCTCAGCGCGAGGCGCTCGGCGTCCAGCAGTACGGCGGACATCCCGCGGCCCACACCGACAACGCGCTCTACGGCGACGATGAATACGACGGACAGTTCGGCGTTCAGAGCCAGTTCAACGGCATGTGCCTCGCCTCGACCGGAAAGGCCATGGATGTCGCCCTCATGCGCATGCAGCTCGACATCGCCAAGAGCATGATCGACGACGACGAGGACGCCGAAGAAGACAAGGGTGACATGCTCGACGGTATGCCCGACTGGTTCATCGGACCCATGCTCGCCGACCTGGTCGCACACGAGGTCGGCCACACGCTCGGCCTGCGGCACAATTTCAAGGCCTCGAGCATCTACACGGAAGCCGAGATCAACTCCGAAGAAGTCAAGGGCAAGCCTTTCGCCGCTTCGGTGATGGACTACAACCCCATCAATATCAACATGGAGGCCGGCGACGTCCAGGGTGACTACACCATGGTCGGCATCGGTGACTACGACTACTGGGTCATCCGCTACGGCTACGGCGACGACCCGGAAGAAACCGCCAAACTCACCGCCGAAAAGAACATCCCGTACGCCACCGACGAGGACACCTGGGGCATCGACCCGCTCGCTCGGCGCTACGACTTCTCCGCCTGGCCGCTCGAATACGCCGAGAACCAGATGAGGCTGATCGACTACTACCGCGATCGCCTGATGGACAGTTTCGTCGAAGAAGGCCAGAGCTGGTCTCGCGCCAGACGGGGCTACAACATCACGCTCGGCCAGCAGATGTCCACCATCTCCATGATGGCCAACTGGATCGGCGGTGCGCACGTTTACCGCGACAAGAAGGGTGATCCCAACGGCCGGCCGCCGCTGGTGGTCGTTGATGCCGACAAGCAACGGGCCGCCCTCAAGTATGTCCTCGAAACCGGCATGCGCGATGAGGCCTTCGGCATCACGCCCGAACTGCTCACCCACCTCACCGCCGATCTCTGGATGGACCGGTGGGGCAACTTCTTCGACGACCCGGCCTTCCCGATCAATGACCGGATCAACGGCATCATGTCGTCATCGCTGACCATGATCATGAATCCGACCACGCTCAAGAATGTCTACGACAACGAGTTCCGCGTGGCGTCCGACGAGGATGCCATCACCGTCCCCGAGGTCATGTCCAGCGTTGTGGATGAGGTCTTCAGCGAGATCGCCGAGGCCCCGAGGCAGACCTTTACCGACCGCCAGCCCATGATCTCAAGCTTCCGCCGGAATCTCCAGATCGGGCTGGTCGATCGGCTGATCGACCTGACCAAGCCCGATGCGATGTCCGGGGCCGCCGCTGCCCCGGTCCGTGTCCTCTCCTCGCAGTATCTCCGACAGATCAAGGATCAGGTCAACTCGGTGCTCGAAGACGAGGGCAAGCTCGATGCCTACACGCTCGCCCACCTCGCCGAGCTCGCGGTCCGCATCGACAAGGCGCTCGACGCCGACTACATCTACAACACCAACGACATGGGCGGTGGCGGCGGCAACACCATCATCTACTTCGGCAAGGACACGCCAAACTCCACGCCGAACAACAAGTAGTCAATCCAAACACTGAAATTCAGTGAACCCACACCGGGTCCCACCACGGGGCCCGGTTTTTTCTGTGCTGATGAGATGGGCGTGTCAGTCGCTCGGCGTGACAGCGCTGCCATCCGAGGCGACGTTTTCCGTGTCCTCTGGTTCCATGCGCAGCAGCGTCGTCGCCTCGGCGACCACACCCAGATCGCTGTCCACGATCTCCACGATCACGGGGATCGGGCCGGACCCGAGCGGCGCGGTGACGACGAGCCAGATGTGCGCCCGGCCCGAGGCTGCCGGCGGCAGGTCGCCGACGATCGCTCGCCCGATGCGCACGCTGGCGGTGTTTTCCACGGGAAGCCGAAGCCGGGCGATCCCGCCGCGAAGCGTCGTCTGCCCGAAGTTGCGCACATCACAGATCAGGTGGACATCATCGCCCGGCCGATAGAGCTCGCTCTTCGGGTCGCTGACAACCCGACCATGGCGGTCGGGCAGGGCCCGCAGCGTCGCCTCGAGCGCGGGCAACTCCAGCGGGTCGATCGCCACGTACACCGATTCCGGCGCGTCGATCGTCGCGCCAAAGCGTTCGGTCGGCTTGACCGCAAGTTCGGCCGTGTCGAGACGGGTCCGCCTCGGCACCGAGAGCTTCTCGTCGAGCTCGAGCGTCTCGCCCGGGTCGAGCATCCCGAAATCAAACACGACCGGATCGATCCCCGAATTCTTCGGCGGCTCGACCCTCGCGCGAAGCCGATACAAAGGCCTTGTCCCCGTCGAAGTCGCCCTGGCGCGGAGCACCGTCCGCCCGCCCGCACGAACAGGCCCGGCCTCGGTGGAGAACTCGATCGTCGCCGAACCGCCGGGGCCGCCCGTGCCGATGCGACCCCGGCTCCGAGCCAGCGACCACTCGAAAAGTTGATCGAGGGTCGCCTGATCCATCAGCCGAGAGTCCAACTCGTAGAGCGTTCCTCCGATCAACGCATCGATCTTGACCTGTCCGGGCCTGATCCGCTGGAACTGTGCCGGGGTGTCGGCGATGCGAAAGCACAGCCCGCCCCGATCACTCGGGATCGCGAAGATGGGCCTCGGCAGCGTCGGACCCGTCAGTCGAAGCTCCACACCGCCGAGCAGCTCGTTGGTCCCCTCGGTGGTCAGGCTCCGGTTCAGTTGAACGCACAGCCCGCCGGCCTCGCCCGACCAGACGGCCTTGACAAGCCTCGGAGGCTCCGGCTGCTTGACCACCGGCGTCGAGCTGCACCCGATCACCGTACACACCAACGCCATCAATGCCACGAACCGACCGATCATGGTGTCCACGCCAAACGAAGCCCGACACGCGGGTCCGGGCGATCCCGCCGGACCAGCTCATGCCTGGCCGAGGCCCGAAGCGCCGACATCGGCGACAGGTACGACCCACCCCGCGTCATCGACACGCCCTCCTCCCGATCGATCGGTTCCGATTCCACAAGCTCGGCCGCGTTGCCGATCATGTCCACGAGCCCCCAGGGATTGGTTCCAAACTCTCCGGCGACATGAGGTTTCCCATCCGAATTCAGAATCGACCAGCCGGCCTCATCCGCATGGGAGCGATCCGCCCGGCAGGCATACTCCCAGAGCTCCTCGGTCGGCACGAAAAATGTCCCATCAAACCGTTCGGTCAGTTCGGCCGCGATCGACCGGGCCTCGTCCAGCGTCAACCCCACCGCCGGCAGATCGCTCTGCTCCGGCTCGGGCAAGCCCCGGATCGCCGCAAGCTGCCCCCGCGTCAACTCCGTGCGCGCCAGCCACGCCCCGTGCTCGAGCCGGACCTGACGCTGATCCTCGCCGAAGCGACGGTCCGAGTCGTTCGGGTCGGCGCCCATCACGAACACGCCCGGCTCGATATACCGGAAGTCGATAGCCACCCCCGGCGCGATCGCCAGGGACCGCGACCGGCGACGCTCCAGATCCTCCCGGAGCTTCTCGAGCGCCCCGGCCGGCGCCAGACCCTCAAGCCGATCCAACGACGCCAACGCCTGACGCACATGCAGCGAATCGATCTGCTCCTGCACACGCGAGAGCACCTCGCCGGCCCGCGCGGCCGACGTGACAAATTGACCGCGCGCCGAGGCATACAGCGACGAAGCCCGGTCCACCTCGCCCGCGGCCTGCGCTGCCACGGCGAGATCCATCAGCTGCTGAGCCGCGGCAAACGAGTTCGGCGCCAAACCCTCGGCGCCCGCCTTGGACGCCATCGCGCGGGCGCTCACGGCATCACGCTCGGCCCGCTCCAGCGCCTCCTTCGCCAGGACGACCTCATCCGGTACGCCATCTACGAACTCGGCCGGCACATCATCACTCTTGACCGGCGTTGCAGCCGGCGCCGCGATCTCTTCAACCGGCGTCGACTCGGCCGTGGGTGGTTGCTGCTCCGGCAAACCGGAGTCATCGCTCTCCACCGCGGCTTCACGCTCCGCCGGCGTGCGCACCAGCGGGTTGCGTGTGGTCGGCCTCGATTCGGCGACCGGCGGCTCGGCCGGAAGAATCGCAGCACCCGCCGAGTTGATCTTCGGCTCCCGGGCCGGCGCCATCGGGGTGTTCTGATTCAGCCACCACAGCGCCCCACCCGCAGCGAGCGCCACCAGCACGGCCGAGGTCCCGGTCGCCGCAAGCACACGCCGTTTGAACCTTGCCCGTCGGGCGATGTCGAGCATCGCCCGCGCCCGCGGGTCCTCGGGGCTGAGCTCGACGATCTTGCGCCAGGGTTCAAGCGAGGCCGCAAGATGCCCCGAGGCCGTGAGCTGCTCGGCGATCCCGCTCAGCCTCGTCAACTCCGCCAGCGCCTCGCGCCGATGGATGAGCCGTTTCGTCTGGTGATCGGCGCCGAACCGACGCTGCAGTTTCGACAGCGCTTCGAGTGCCGCGGTGTAATCGAACGCCTGCTCGGCCTGCTTGAAATGCTCGATCAACTCATCGCGCTGCGCCTTGAACCGGTCTGCCCGGCGCAGCAGCACCATCGCCTCGGCGGATTCGCTGTTGCGCTCCAGCGCCTCCTCCCCGGCCTCGCGCATCGCTGCGAACGAGCCAGAGAGTTCCGCACGCCGACCTCGCTCGACCGCATCCATCTCGCCGATCTCCGGCGGCTCGGGCGCCTCGAGTTCGCTGGCGCGCAGTTCACGCAGAAACGCCTCGACCGAAGGCTGCTGCGACGCCACGCTCGGCCCCAAGGCCGCACGCACCGCGGGCTGGATCGCCTCAGGCAGCTCGCGCAGGTCCACCGAACCCACCGAGATCCCGGTCAGCAACTGGCACAGCGTGCGCACCAACCCCTTGACATCCTGCCGACGGGCACGCGGGAAATCGCTCGCCTCGAGTCCGCCCAGCGCAAAGTCCGCGAGTTTGGGCCGGCCTTCGGGTTGGAACAGGATGTTCGAGCCGCGCACCGAGCCGTGGAAAAGCTCGCGCTCGTGCGCATACGACAGCGCCTCGCCCACGGCCTCGATCACCCTCGCCGCCTGTCGAAGACCCATCGCCCCCTCGGCTGCCACCCGACGCGCTGCATCCGTCCCGTCGATAAATTCCGAAACGATGTACGGCCCCGCGGCATCCTCGCCCACGTCGAACACGCGCACGATCGACTCATGCCGGATCGTCGCCACGCGCTCGGCCGCAGCCATCGCCAGCTCTGCCGCCTGGCGCATCTTCGGTTCATCGACCCGGAACCGCTTGAGTGCGACGGTTGTTTCCGTCAGCCGGTCGCGCGCGATGTAGACCCGTCCCCGACGCCCGGCGCCGAGCAGATCGAGTATCTCGTACCGCCGACTGACAACCGTGCCCACCGCGCTGTCCACGCCCGGCTTGGGCTCGATCATCGAGCCCTCGGGCGATGGCGGGGCGTCCGGGCGGACGAGCCTCGGCGTGCTGCTGGGTTGGGAAGAGTGCTCGGCCACGGAAAGGAAGGGTACGCCTCCAACCCACCCACAGCCCCTCGGTCAAACCCCACTTTGGGGTGGTTTTGGGCCGATCATGCCTTCCGATGGCTTCAAATCGTGCCTGAGATTCGCTAGAGCAATGCGGGCGACAGGACTTGAACCTGCACGACCTTTCGGCCACGGGAACCTAAATCCCGCGCGTCTGCCAATTCCGCCACGCCCGCGCCTTGCTCGGACCGGTGGCGACAATCGGCTTCCTCATCCGATGGAGAAGAAAGACCGGGCCCGAGGTTCCGTATCATTGCATGGTGGCGCCCGCTGTGCGGGCGTACCGTGTACCGCGACCACGAGGCCCCGATTGCAGAGGAGCGGGTGATGTCACTACGAACGAGCATGGCGCTCAATGTTGCCCCGTTGACGCTCAGGCTGGCCCTCGGGCTGACCTTCATCTGGGCGGGCTTCGGCAAGGTCGCCTACCGAATGAACGTCGCCCCCGCCGATGCCGCCATCCTGGCCCAGTGGGGCCAGATTGAGGGCGCCGACGTCCCCGCACCGGCCCCGACCGAGCCCCAGGTCCAACCTGAAGACCAGACCCAGCCCGAAACCCAGCCCGAGTCGGCGCCCGAGCCCGCCGAGCCCGAAGCCGAGCCGACCATCCCCGACGAGGTCAAGGAGATCCTTCCGGACGCCCTCGAGGAGCCGATCCGCGAGGCCTTGCCCGACGAGATCCCGGAGGAGATCCAGCAGGACCCGGCTTCGCCCCCACCGGCGGAAGACAGCGCCCCGGCCGACGACGCCGGCGGCTCGATCCCGGTCAACTTTGTTGCCCAATCTGAATCATCGACCACGGTCAAGCGCGTCCTCGGGATCGCGCTGATGATCCACCACGCCGCCAACCCGGGCGTCGACGATCAGGGCAGCGCCAAGCTCCCGCTCTGGCCCGCCTCGCTGGCCAAGGGGTCGATCCCCGTCATCCTCGCGTGGGCGGTGGCGGTGCTCGAACTCGTCTGCGGAGCGGCCATGCTCTTCGGTTTCTTCACCCGAATCGCCTCGCTCCCGCTGGTCGGCATCATGGGCGTCGCGATCTGGCTCACGCAGATCGGACCCGCGATCCAGTCCGGCAGCGCCCTGCTCGGTTTCCTCCCGCCCGACCCCTTCGGTATGACACCCGACGGCGGCTACACCTACGTCCCGCTCCTGCTCCAGTTCTCCCTGATGATGGCGAGCCTGGCTGTCTTCTTCATCGGACCCGGCGCGCTCTCCGTCGATCGGCTGATCTTCGGCGCGCCCTCCGGCGGCGGCTTCGGCGACGACGGAAGACAGGTCGAGTTCGTCCCCATCGGTGACTGACCAACCCCCGCCCGGATACACTCAGACCGTGCAAGACCTCATGCCACTCTTCGACGCCCTGCGCGGCAGGCTCATCGTCTTCGAGGGGCCCGACGGCTCAGGAAAAACAACACAGTTCAACCGATTCTCGCAGGCGTGCAAAGACGCCGAGCTTCCCGTCACCGAGGTCCGTGAACCCGGAGGCACCGGCATCGGTGAAGAAATACGAAGGCTCCTGCTCGCCCATGACCACGGCGACATGACCCTCCGATGCGAGATGCTCCTCTACATGGCCAGCCGGGCCCAACTCGTCGAACAGATCATCACCCCAGCCCTCACCCGGGGCGAGCTGGTCCTCGCGGATCGTTTCGTCACCTCGACCCTCGCCTACCAGGGCGCCGGCGGCGGGCTCGACGAACACGATATTCTCAAAGTCGCCAAAGCCGCCACCGGCGGGCTCGAGCCCGACCTCATCGTCATCTTCGATGTCGATGAATCCACCGCGCAGTGCCGACGCAGCGCCGAGCCCGACCGCATCGAGGCAAGGCCGGACGCCTTCAAGCAGCGCGTCCGAAAGAGCTACCTCGAACAGGCCAAACGCTGGCCGGACCAACACCTCGTCATCGATGCCACCTGCGATCCCGACCGTGTCTACGACCGCCTGACCCGGGCGCTCACCGAGCGGCTTGTCCCCAAGGCCGGGTCCAAGGGCCAGTGATGGAACCGCTCGCCCGGCTCGGCATGATCCTCGCGGCCTACCACGTCGGCGCCATCCCCTTCGGGCTGCTCATCGGCCGAGCCAAGGGCATCGACATCCGCGACCACGGCTCGGGCAACATCGGCGCCACCAACGTCGGGCGCGTTCTCGGCAAACAGTTCTTCATCCTCTGCTTCATCTGCGATGCGCTCAAGGGCGCCATCCCCACGCTCGCCTTCGGCCTTATCTTCGGCTTGCTCGGCTCGGCCGACACCATCGCCGCGGGCGAGCTCGCCTGGTGGCTCGGCGCGATGGTCGCCCCCGTGCTCGGACACATGTTCAGCCCATTTCTCGGTTTCAAAGGCGGCAAAGGCGTCGCCACCGGCCTCGGCGCCATGCTCGCGGTCTTCCCGTACGTCACCATCCCGGCCGCTGCGGCGCTGGTTGTCTTTCTGGTGGCGCTCAGGCTCTGGCGATACGTCGGGGTATCGAGTTGCCTGGCAGCGGTCACACTGCCCATCACCGAGACCGTCCTCGTCCTCGCCGGCCCGGATCGATTCGCCCACGCCTGGCCCGCGGTCGTGGTGCTCGCTGCCCTCGCAGCCGTTGTGATCGTCAAACACCGAGGCAATCTCGCCCGAACGCTCGCCGGCACGGAACCCAGGGTCGGCTCGCCCCGGACCGACCCACAGACCGACCAATCGGCGGATCACGTCCGATAACCAGCGTCCACAGGCGCATTTCCTGCACCCAATCCACACACTTTCCCCGTTCTGACACGCTCATTTCGGGTTTGGCTGATTTTCCGGGTGCCCGGGGCCGATGTCTCCCGATGCTCCGATCCCAAGGCCACATCCGGCCGATGGAGCAGCAAGGAGGTTCCTCGTGGACCATTTTCGTTTGAGGGGCACATGGGAAGAGGACCCGGCGCCGATCCCGTTCCCAAGGCACATCGCCGGCCGGGACGCGGGCAACGCCGCATCGACCCAGACCAAGCCCGATATCGGCGTTGAGCACACCATCGCCGATGTCGAGCAGGAGCTGGACCGCCTCCAACTGCGTTTCGATGAGTTCAAGGACCTGTTCGACGCCACGCTCGATGGCTTTGACGACGGCGACCATCCCTCCGCCGCCTGAACAGACGCCCACAAGCTCCAAAGACCGATCCGTTCACCCCATACCGAGGGGCTGTGATCGTGGCGCGATCTACTCGCTCTTGTCCACCTGTGATTCCAGCCGGGCGATCTGGCTCTGGAGATATTCAGCCAGTTTGTGCTGATGCTCGATCTTTTCGCCGATCGCTTTCTGACGCTCGAGTTGATCTTCGCCCTTGGCCCGGCTGTGTTCGTCTTCGAGCGCCTTGATTGCCTCGCGCGCTTCGTTCAGGCTCTTGCGGATATTCTCCACGCGCTCGGCATCGTCTGCCTTGTCGAAGATGATGTCCTCGGGCGGGCTTGATTCCGCCTCGGGCCCGGCCCGCACGCGCTCGGGGATCGCCCGCTCCGTGATCTGACGCTGGTTCATGTACATCGGCGAGACGATCTCGATCCCGGCCTCGTGCAGCACGTCGAGCACCCGTTCACGCAGATCCGACCGCGTCGTGATCAGCTTCTTCACATCCTCGAGCAGCCCGCACGCCCGGTACGTCACCGCGAAGTCGCCCAGTTCGCGCACAAGCACAAACCCGTCAACCAGCCCGGCTTGCTCGATCGCCCGAAGCAGCAGGGGCTCGACCTTCGCATGGTGCGCGTCGTATCCGAGGCTCAGCTCGCACCACACCACCGTCCCGCTGCTGCGAACCACCCGCACCGGCGTCGTGATCAGATAGGCATTGGGCAGCGTCACCAGATCGCGGTCCTCCGTCTGGATCTCGACATGAAACAACCCCTTGGCCGTGACGCGCCCCGCGTGCTCGCCCACGCGGATGAAATCGCCCGGCCGAAACGACCGCACCTGCTGCATCATCAGACCGGCCATGAAGTTGGCAAAGATCGTCGTCGACCCGAGCGTGATCAGCGCCGCCAGGCTGATCCCCACAAGACCGAGCAGCCCCGTCGTGATCTGGTCGCTCACCGGCAGCGTGATGATCGCCCCGAGCAGAAACACGAGCGACACCACCAGAACCGCCGCAAACGAAAGCCTCGCACGCGAACGGGTCTGGCTCTCGGCCTTCTTGCTGACAAACCAGCCCACCACCCCGATCAGCACACCGACGCCGGTGACGGCTGCAACCCAAACCAGCCAATCGGTCAGGGTCGATGGTCCGGCTGTGCTCTGGAAAAGGATCATGCCCACACGCTACCACACCGAGACGCCCGGCGTCATTCATGCCGGCCGGGCATGCGGAGCTTGGTCTCGATGGTCGAGATGGCCCGGCCCAGTTCCGGCTCGATGGTCGAGCGGTCGCCGATGGTGCGCACCGCATGCAGGACGGTCGTGTGGTCGCGCCCCCCGAAGTAGCCCCCGATCTCCTGCAGCGAGTGCCTCGTGTGCTGCTTGGCAAGGTACATCCCGACCTGCCGGGGCAGCGCGATCGAACGGGTGCGCTTGCGGGATTGCAGGTCCGAGAGTTTGACGCCGAAGTAGTCCGTGATGTGCTCGATGATCTGTTCGATCGTGACCGGCGCGTGGGCGGATCGCTGCCCATCGTTCAGGGCAAGCTCGGCGAGCGACAGCGTGATGGGGGCCTTGTCGACCACCGCCTGGAGCTGAATGCGGCTCAATGCACTCTCGAGTTCTCGAACATTGCTCTCGACACGAGACGCGATCAGCTCGGCGACGTCGTTGGCGATCGTCAAACCCCGCAGCCGACCCTTCTCCTTGACGATCTCGACGCGCGTCTCGAATCCCGGAGGTAAAATCTGGGTCACCAGCCCGGATTTGAACCGGTTCACCAGGCGCTCGGCAAGATCCTTAATCTCCTCGGGCGGCGAGTCGCAACTCATCACAATCTGCTTGTCCAGCAGGTACAACTCGTTGAACGTGTTGACGAACTCCTCTTGCGTCTGCTCCCGCTTGGCCAGAAACTGGATATCGTCGATCACGAGCATGTCGACATGGCGGAAGTTGTGCCGAAATTCGGCCATCTGCCCGGCCTTGACATCCTTCATGAACCGCGTCATGAAGTGCTCGCACGAGGTGTAGGCGATTCGCAGGGTGGGCCTGTTCTGCCTGACGCGCTGGCATATGGCCTGGAGGATGTGCGTCTTGCCCAGCCCGACCTGTCCGTAGACAAAGAACGGGTTGTAGGCCAAGCCGGGATTGTCGGCGACAGCCATCGCTGCAGCATGGGCGATCCGGTTGCCAGGGCCGATCACGTAATGGTTGAAGCTGTAGTCCGGGCTCAGCGGGAGCATCCCGTTCTCATCAACCTTGGCCGCCCGCCGAGCCGGGTGCTCAACCGGTGGTCGGCCCGATTCGCTGTCGGCGCGAGCCAGCCTGGCCGCGTCGTCGCCGTCGGCCACAAACCGACACGTCACCAGCCGTTGCGTCACTGTGCGGATCGCATCATCAAACGCCTCGGCGCACGAGCTCTCGAGGTAGTCGCGGAACGTCGCCGAGGGCGCCACGATGGTCGCCACGCCGCCGTCAAGATCGCTGTGTTCGAGGGTGTTAAACCAATGCCGGTGAATCGTCGGGTACGTGTTGCGAACGTGCACAAGAACATCGTTCCAGATTTCAGAATCCGGCTTGGCCATGAGAACCTCGATTGTCCATTCGCTGTGGCTCTTGGTCGCAAAGCACCCTTTACCCAGCGGAACCGGGTGATGCCCCGGTGCTGTTCATGTTCATAAACGGCTCAATTCCAAAATGAACCGCCACACTCATCTTTCCACCACGCACCGTTCAGGTGCATCGCAAAGATACCGCCGACCAACCGGTCTGTCAATAGATCTTTGTCCAATTTGACCCAACCATGCAGCAGAGTCAGCCGGGGCTCAGTTGCTCGGATTCAAGAACCTGCTTCTCGTACCGTTCCCGGCACATCCGGTGGTCCATCAGCACGTGCACACGCCCGCGGTGTTCCTTTGGGATCACGTCATCAAGCCGTGTGCGCACGAGGTTCATGTGTGACCGCCGCGAGATATGCGTCAGCACCAGAGCCTCGCATTCAAGCACACCGATCCATTCCGCAATGTCATCCACATGCAGGTGCATCCCCACCTTCGCGCGGTCCTTGTGGCCGGGATCGAAAAACGTACACTCACTGACCACTATCTGTGCTTTGCGCACGTCGTCGGCCACAAGATATGGACCCGGCAGGGTGTCGCCCGTGTACGCCACCAACGGTACCTCAAGCAAGTGCGTGATCGCCGTCCCACGCTCCTTGAGTTCGCGCAGCTTCTCCTGAGGCAATCCCGCAAACTCCGGCTTGAGTTTGGATCGCTTTTCAACCACAGCCCACCCGAACGACGGGCACGTGTGCTCCGTCTCGAAACCACGAAGCACCATGTTGTTCTTCACCGGGTGCTCCTCGCCCGGGCTCAGGCCGATCAGTGTGTACGGCGTCCTTTGGCGCTCAAGGTCGTGAAACCCCCTCATCATGGTGTCAACATCATCAACGATCCGCGCATCGCACACGATCGTGGCTGTGCCCATCCCCTGAAACTGGCGCTGGCTCGCAAAGTACGCCAGACCGCCGATGTGGTCCATGTGCCCATGCGAGACCGCCACCGTCTTGCTCGGCAGCGCACACCGCAACGGCAAGCCCATGTCAAAGCAGACGTCAAGCTCCGGCACCATCACCGTCGTCGCCTCGCCCGCGACCGAGGTGCCCTGAATCCGAAAGGGCGGCTGGTACAAAAATCCGATCTGACCCTCGCGGGGCGGCGGCTTGGGAATCATCCAAAATGCTCCGGGGCCAGGCTCTCGCCCGGCGGGTGCGCGTCTCTTGAACGACTATAGGGTCGTCGCCCGATGCCGGTACACGCGTACCCTTTGCCCACCATGACCGCAATCTTCCTCAATGGCGAGTTCGTCCAGCCCGATCAGGCCCTCGTTTCCGCTTTCGACGCGGGCCTGACCCACGGTGTCGGGCTCTTCGAGACCATGACCGGCCACATGAAAACGCCGGAAAGCGAGCCCGAGGTCGTCCGCCTCTGGGACCACATGGCCAGACTCGCCGCCTCGGCCAAGGAGCTCCGCCTGAGCGACCAGCTCCGCACCCAGGCGCTTGGCCATGCCGTCCTCCAGACCGTCAAAAAGTGCGCCCTGCCCGACCAGCGCGTCCGGCTGACCATCACCGGGGGCAATCTCAGCGCTCTGGCGCCGGCGCGCGCCCCCGGCCAGCAGCCGCACGACCCGACCATCCTTATCGTCGCCCAGCCCGCGACGCAGTACCCCGCCGAGATGTTCGAGCAGGGCGTCGTCGCGGCCATCGCCGACCTCAAGGCCAACCCTTTCGACCCGACCGCAGCGCACAAAACGCTCAACTACTGGCCCCGGCTCTCCGAGCTCCAGCGGGCCGCCGTCAAGGGGGCTGCCGAGGCCCTCGTCTTTCAGATCACCAACCACCTCTGCGGCGGGTGCGTCTCGAACGCCATCATCGTCAAAGACGGCGCCCTGTTCACGCCCATCGTCCGGGGCGAAGAGGTCAAGGGCGGCCTGCCCAGCCCCGTGCTGCCCGGCATTACCCGCGCGGCTGTGCTCGAACTGGCCCGAAGTATGGACCTCGAAACCACGAGCACGATGCTGAGCATCGACGATGTGCTCGGCGCGGATGAACTGATGCTGACCAACTCGAGCTGGGGCATCCTGCCCGTGGTCCGCGTCGAGGCCGAGCAGATCGCCGATGGCACCGTCGGCCCGATCACCAAGAAACTCCGTGAGGCGCTCAACGCCCCCGCATCCGAATAAAAAGCGGGGGCGTACCGATCAGCACGCCCCCGCGGCAAGGTTCTCGAATATCTCCGGCGTCTTACCCGCCCACAGCCGCACCTTCCGCCTTATGCGTGGCGGTGAAGGTGAAGCTCTGGCCGGCGGCATCGACCGTGATCTCATCGCCCGGGCCGAACTCGCCGGCCAGGATCTTGGTCGCCAGCGGGTTCTCGATCCGGTGCTGGACCGCACGCTTGAGCGGTCTGGCCCCGAACGCCGGGTCCCACCCTTCCTTGGCCAGCAGGTCTTTGGCCTCCTGCGTGAGCACGATGCTCATCTCCCGGTCCGCCAGTCGCTGACGCAGCAGGCGGAGCTGGATGTCCACGATGTTGGTCAGGGCCTCGCGGCTCAGGCGGTGGAAGACGACCATCTCGTCGATGCGGTTGAGCAGCTCGGGGCGCATGAACCCCTGGTGCATCGAGACATCGAGCCGCGCCCGGAAGCCGTCGGTGTCGCTGCCCTGCGTGCCCTCGACATCCGCGCCGGGGCCTCGCCGGACCAGCGCCCGGACCGCTGCCTCGATCTCCCAATCTTCTGCTCCGGCCTCGGTCATTTCCTGAATCTTCTGGCTCCCGATGTTGCTCGTCATCACCACGATCGTGTTCTTGAAGTCCACGGTCCGGCCCTGGCCATCGGTTAGACGACCATCATCAAGCAATTGAAGCAGCACATTGAACACGTCCGGGTGCGCCTTCTCGATCTCGTCGAACAGGATGACGGCATACGGACGGCGCCGGACGGCCTCGGTCAGCACGCCGCCCTCCTCGTACCCGACGTAACCGGGGGGCGCCCCGATCATTCGAGACACTGCGTGCTTCTCCATGAACTCCGACATGTCGATGCGCACCATCGCCTCTTCCGTGTCGAACAGGAACTCGGCCAGCGCCTTGCACGTCTCGGTCTTGCCCACACCGGTCGGCCCGAGGAACAGGAAACTCCCGATCGGGCGATTCGGATCGCCGAGCCCGGCCCGGTTTCGGCGGACCGCATCCGCCACCGCGCGCAGCGCCTCGTCCTGACCCACCACCCGCTCGCGCAGGTGCTCCTCGATGTGCACCAGTTTCTCGCGCTCGGATTCGACCAGACGCGACACGGGGATCCCCGTCCACCGTGCCACGATGCTGGCGACCTGCTCCGCGTCGACTTCCTCGCGGACCATCGCATCGCCGTGGCTTGTACGCTCGGCGAGCCGGGCCTCGGCCTCTTCGAGCTTGGTCTCCAGCTCGCGGATCTCGCCGTACTGGATGCGCGCTGCAGCCTCGAGATCACCCCGACGCTGCGCCTGCTCGAGCTCGACACGCTTGGCATCGAGCTGCGCCTTGAGTTCTTTGACGGCATCAAGGTCCTTCTTCTCGGATTCCCAGCGAGCCGTCAGTGCCGCGTTCTGCTCCTGAAGTTCCGAAAGCTCGCGCTCGATCCGCTCAAGCTCCTTCTTCGAGGCCTCGCCCTTGGAGTCCTTGTCGGCCCCGATGCGCAGCGCCTCACGCTCCATCTCCAGCTGCATGATCTTGCGGTGCAACTCGTCGAGTTCGGTCGGCATCGAATCGTTCTCGATGCGGAGCCGGCTGGCGGCCTCGTCGATCAGGTCGATCGCCTTGTCCGGCAGGAATCGGTCGGTGATGTAGCGGTTGCTGAGCTGCGCCGCGGCAAGGATGGCGCTGTCCTGGATGCGCACACCGTGGTGCGCCTCGTAGCGTCCCTTCAGCCCGCGCAAAATCGCCACCGTCTCCTCGACGCTCGGCTGATCGACCAGAATCGGCTGGAATCGCCGCTCGAAGGCGGCATCTTTCTCGATGTGCTTGCGGTACTCGTCCAGTGTCGTCGCGCCGATGCACCGCAGCTCGCCCCGCGCCAGCGCCGGCTTGAGCAGATTGCCCGCACTCACCGCGCCCTCGGCGGCCCCGGCGCCGATGATCGTGTGCAACTCATCAATAAACAGAATCACCTGACCATCGGAAGACTCCACTTCGCGCAGCACAGCCTTGAGCCGTTCCTCGAACTCACCCCGGAACTTCGCACCAGCGAGGAGCTGCCCGACATCAAGCGCGATGATCCGCTTGTCGTGCATGCTATCCGGGCAGTCGCCATTGACGATGCGCAGCGCCAGACCCTCAGCGATGGCGGTCTTGCCCACGCCGGGCTCGCCGATGAGCACGGGGTTGTTCTTGGTTCGACGTCCGAGCACCTGCATGCAGCGCCGGATCTCGCTGTCGCGCCCGATGACCGGGTCGAGCTTGCCCTGCTGGGCGCGCTCGGTCAGGTCGATGCCATACTTCTTCAGCGCCTCGAACCCCGCTTCGCCGTTCTGGTCGTTCACATTGGTCACGCCCGAAGCCTCCCTGATCTGTTTGATCGCCTGTTTGATTGCCTCCACCGTGGCGGCGTTGAGTTTGAGCACCTCCTGCGCCGGGCCCGAAACCTCGGCCAGTGCCAGAAGCAGGTGCTCCGCGGTGACGTAGGCATCCCCCATCTCCTTGGAGAGAGCCTCGGCTTTGCCCAAAATCTCCATAATCGCCCGACCACCCGAGCCCGCGCCGCTTGACGTTGTCGGAAGCCGGCCGAGTTCGCTCTGGGTGATCGAGGCGATCTGGTCCGCGTTGACCCCGGCCTTGCCGAGGATCGCCCGCGCCGGGCCGCTGCGGTCGTCCAGCAGCGCCGAGAGCACGTGCAGCCCGTTGACTTCTGGATTCTGTCGTGTGACGGCGTCCTGCTGCGCCTGCGCCAGCGCCTGCTGGGCCAGTGTCGTCATTCGGTCCGGGTTCATGGGCGTACCTCCGATTTCGGCCGGGGGCACCAACACCGCCGACCGGCATAGATCATGCAAACCGCACGCCCGGCTTTGAACCGCGTTTCAATGCTGTGGATGGAGGATCGCCCTGCGACAACCGACAGGTCGAACACGGAAACTGCCTTTTCGACAGGATTTTGGATCTCGGGTTGTGGATGAGTTGTGGGTGTGTGTGGGGGGGGGTGGGGGGTCAGGCCGTGACGTCGAGGTTTTGCCCGGTTTCGGTTGTTGCGGGCACCGGGCTGACCGCGCCGCGGGTCTGCCGACCGACGGCCGCCGCATCCTTGATCATCGAGATCGCCGCCTCGCCCTGTTTTTCTATCTCATCGAGGACCTTGCGCGCGATCTGAATGTCGCCACGCTCGGCGGAACTGGAAACAAGTGATCCGAGTGTCATACCCCCCACGTCGGCAATCGAAACACCCCGCTCCACCGGCAAATCGGAATCGGCTCAGGGTTCAACGAAATCTCGGCATCTGATGGGATTGTGGCGAATGGCACCCGAAATGGGTGGCGTCGAGCCGCGGGCACCCGGTTCAACCGGCGCTACAGGCATGCCCAAACCCTTATGAACAGGTGGGTGCCATCCGGCCTGATCCCGATCTTCCACGCATCCTGCTCGATGGAGGCATGATCTTCGCCCGGCCGACACGGCTCCCAAAGGGTTGGAAAGGTTTGAACACTGTCCCCTGTCAATGCAACCGGCTGAACCGGATGCCCGCTTGTCTCGACCTCTCTCGGGGCCGGCGTCGCCGACCCACTCCTCTCCTCGTTGCCCAGATTACCGCGGTGCGTCCCGGTTCCAAGCCCATTTCTCGGATTCAGACGAAAATTGTTCGCACTGCGGGTTCTTTTCGGGTCCGGTTTGACGCTGGTGCCCGGATCGGGTACAAACGGGTTCCGGCACAGGCCGGGCTCGCTCCTCGGCCGAGGTGGGACCACGCCGACGATGCGAGACGATGCGACCTGACACACACCTGATTCGGGACCCGGAACAGGATTCCGGGCCACCCGCGATCATCCGGGCGCGCTATGCTGCCCTCGAACCGCGGCACGCCCGCGACCAGGAGATCCGTTATGTCCAAGTTCACACGCCGAGGCTCCATCGCACTGCTGGCCCTTTCCGGGGCTGCGGTCATCGCAAGCACGGGCTGCTCCAGCGGCCGAAACAGGCTCGCCGAGTTCCGCAGCAATCCCACACCCGAACTCGTCACGATGTACCAGAGGCCGGACGATGTCCGCAACATGACCGCCCTGATCAAGGACGAATCCAAACGCATGCTCTACCGCGACTGGATCTACCTCTGGCAGATGGATCGCCCCACACGCCTGCGCCCGGTGCCCAGCGCCTGGTGATCCAAGAACAACAGCCCGACCAACACACCACGGCCGATCGGTCGTGGTTTTTTTATTGCTCAGCGCGAACAGTGTGCCGCGAGGTGTTCCCGCGCCCACGCCCTGGCCTCGGCCTCGGCGCGGCGTACATCGGCGAGTGAGCGGATCGGAGCCGGCGCAATCGCCTCGAGCGCTCCCGAGGCGATCTCGGAGAGACGCCCGAACGGCACGCGCCGACCATCCTCGTTGCCCGGCGCCAGGAACGCCGACACCGCCTCTTCGTTGGCCGCATTGACCACCGCGCCCGCGTTGCCGCCCCGACGGATCACCTCATATGCGAGCCCGAGCGCCGGGAACGCCTCGAGATCCGGCTCGAAGAACTCGAGCGAGCCGATGGTTGCCAGATCAAGGCTCCCCGAACCACCGGGCGTCCGCCGACCTCGCGTCAGGGCGTACTGGATCGGCGTGCGCATATCCGGTATCCCGAGCTGCGCCATCACCGAGCCATCGACGAACTCGACCAGCGAGTGCACCGTCGAGCTCGGATGAACGAGCACCGAGATGCGGTCGGCCTCGAGCCCGAACAGCCAGTGCGCCTCGATCACCTCGAGCGCCTTGTTCATCAGCGAGGCGCAGTCCACCGTGATCTTCCGGCCCATGTCCCACGTCGGGTGAGCCAAGACCCGAGCCGGGGTCGCCGAGTTCACCTCATCTCGGCCCAACCCACGCAGCGGCCCGCCCGATGCGGTCAGCGTCACCCGACGAACGCGGTCCAGCCCGGACATCGGCGGCGCCTCGGCCCCGGCGCCCAGACATTGCCAGATCGCCGAGTGCTCGCTGTCGACCGGCAGCAACCGAGCGCCTGTTTCATTGGCCGATCCGACCACCAGTTCACCCGCCGCGACGAGCGTCTCCTTGTTCGCCAGCGCCACATCAATCCCGAGTTTGACCGCAGCCAGTGTCGCACCAAGGCCGGCCGAGCCGACGATCGCCGAGAGCACAAGATCGACACCCACGGTTTCGTGCGCCCGCCGGAGCATCGCCTCGGCTGCATCATCACCGGAGAACACGTCAACGCCGGGTGGAACAGACAGGCTGCCCGTCTCGGCGCACGCCATCCATCGCAATCCCGGGCGGCGGGCCTGCGATTCCAGCGCTTCGGAGCATCGACCCGCCGCGATGCCGACGATCTCGAACGCAAAGCCCGAGTCCTGCTCGTTGAGCGCTTCGATGACCTCGAGCGCCTGCGTCCCGATCGAGCCGGTCGAGCCGAGGATCACGATGCGCGTTGCACGAGCCATCTATTCCTTCTTGGCGATCGCCGACTTTTCGCTGGGCTTGAGCTTGCGCCGGCTGCTCGCGTAGAGCAGACGTGGTTTTTTGACCACCGTCTCGGATTCGCTTGATGAAGTGGGCTTCGGCTTGGGCTCGCCCACGCCGGCCGAGGACGTGCTCGAAGAGCGTCGGCGTGATTTCTTCTTTGGAGCCGGCTTTGAATCATCGCTTGCCTGATCGGGCGCCTCCATCGCCGGTGTTTCCCCGGCATTGGCAGCATCGCTGGCCTCGGTGGCGACGCCGTTCTGGCTCGCCTTGCTCCGGCGCCGACGACGACGCTTTTTCTTGGGTTTCTCCCCGTCGGACCCTTCCTGTTCTGGCTCGGTCCGCGATTCATCGGTGTCGGGTGCCGATTCGGGGGCGGGCCGACCGGCTTCGGTCGGCGGATTCTCGCTCGGCTCGTCTGTCGCCTCGGTGCTGCTGCGCCGACGCCCACGCCGCTTGCGTTTTTTCTTGGTCGTCGGGCGTTCTTCATCCGAATCCTCGGCCTGCGTTTCGACCTGATCGGGTTCCTCGGCCCGGGCTTCGGCTCCGGGCTTCTCCTCGGCTCCATCTTCGGCCGGAGCCTTCGTGTCGTCCTGCTCGCCATCGCCCTCGTTGCGCCGGCCCCTGCCGCGGCCGCGCCGGCGCCGGCGACGCTTCTTCTTCGTGCCCACCGAACCATCCTCATCCTCGACGACCGCATCGCCCTCGAGCAGCTCGATCGGGTGTAGCTCCACCTGGTCCTCGATCGCCTGGATCAGCTCCTCCTTCTCGCTCGTCTCGTCCCAGGCCCGCTCGTCGGCGTCGTTGGTCCACTCGGGCAGATCCTTGGGCACCTTGGGCTTGGCGAGCTTGCCGAGGTCGATGTCGTTGCCCTGTTCATCATACGCATAGATCGTGAAACGATCCGTCCCGAGCGTGTCGCTCACGCGCACAGCGATGGACTTGTCCGAGACCAGCTCCATCCGCGTCAGCGTCCGCCGGCGATTGCTCAAAAGATCGCCCGCAACCCGTCCCGGCACGATCAGCTCGACCTTCATCACCCGGTCATAACTCAGCACCAGCGCCAGCTCGCGCAGCGCCTCGGTCGAGACGGACTCGGGCTTGCGCACCCAGCCCCGCCCAAACTTCGCGGGCAGCTCGTCGTAGTGCTGGCCCTGCGCGCTCGGGCGCATCCGCTGGCGCGTCATCTCCAGAATCCCGAACGGGCTGATCGCCAGCGTCGTGCTCTTGGCGCGGTCTTTCTTGAGCCGGTCACGAAACCGCTGCTCGACCTCGCGGCGATGCTTGGGCTGGTTCATATCAATCAGGTCGTTGATCACCAGCCCGCCGAGTTCGCGGAGTTTGAGTTGCCGGCAGATCTCATCGACCGCCTCGAGGTTGGTCTTGTACGCGTTCGTCTCGGCGTCCTTGGCCTTTCGGCTTTTGCCGCTGTTGACGTCGATGGCGACCAGTGCCTCGGTCTCGTCGATGACAAGCCGGCCGCCGGATGGCAGCGGGACCTCGCGTGCGATCATCAGCCGGACCTGTTCTTCGACGCCGTAGGCATGGAACATGGGCGCACGCTTGTTGTAGTGCAACAGCTTGATGCCGGAGCGGGGCGCGACGACCTTCAGGAAGTTCGCCGCCCGCGCCAAGCCCTGCTCGTGGTCGATGATGATCTCTTTGATATCACTCGTCAGCAGGTCACGCAGCGCCCGCACGAGCAGATCGCTCTCGGTATACAGCAGCGAGGGCCGATTCAGCGTCGCCCGCCGAGACTCTATGTTTTTCCAGAGTCGTTGCAGGTACGCAAGGTCGCGCTTCAGATCCGTCTTCGTGCGCCCGAAGCCGGCGGTGCGGAGGATGAACCCGAACCCGTCGGGCAGGTCGATCTGATCGAGGATGTCGCGCATCTTCCGGCGAAGATCCTCATCCTCGATGTTTCGGCTGACCCCGATGTTGTCCATCTGTGGCATCATCACGAGGTACCGCCCGGGGATCGAGAGGTACGTCGTCGCCGCCGGGCCCTTGGTCCCGACGCCATCCTTCAGGATCTGGATGACAATCTTCTGGCCCTTCTTGAGGCACTGCTGGATCGGAGGTCGATCCCGGCGGGCCGTTTTCTTGCCGATTTTTTCGAGCGTGTCGCCGTCTTCATCGGGGAAATACTGCGGGTGGATGTCGGAGCTGTGGAGAAAGGCGCTCTCCTCGCCGCCGAAGTCGACGAACGCCGCCTGGAGGCTGTTCTCGACGTTGGTCACCTTGCCGAGATAGAGGTTGTTGACGCGGTTGGCGGTCGCCGGTCGTTCGGCGTGGTAGTCCTCGAGCGTGCCGCCCTCAAGAATGGCGACCCGGCATTCCTCGCCGGGCTGGTAGCTGATGAGCATCTGGTTCTTTGACATGAATGGCTTTCCGTGTTGCGGCGCCCTGCTCGGAGGACGTACACGGATCAGGGCCAACCGCCACGCAATGCGCGTGGGCAGTCGGTCGGGCCCGGCATCGGGCGAGTATCGTGGCGATGTGTTCGGCCGCGGGTCTCACTTCTTGATGCGATCCTGTGCGAGGTCGAGTCCCTGGCATTCGGGGGTCACCCCTGCAACCGCAGTGTGACGCGCGCCCGACGCCACAAGACGCCTGGTATCTGTTCGGTTTCTTCCTTCGGAACCATCGCACCGGCTTTACCCGGCCCGAGGCCCCACTCGATCGTAGGCCTCGGGGATCTCCTTGCGGAGCCGGGCCCGTACATACATCGACACTTCCGTGTCGGAATCGAATGAGATCGCCTTTTTCGCCAGTCTTTCGCAGCGATCCATCGAGATCGACCGAACCAGACGCTTGATCGAGGGGACCGAGCCCGGCGTCACACTGAGCGTGCGCACCCCAAGCCCGATCAGCAATGCCGCAAACTCGATGTCGCCCGCCGACTCGCCACAACTGCTCACCGGCACATCCCGACGCCGGGCGGCTCTGACCACATCCCGAACAAGTTTGAGAACCGCGGGGTGGGTCGGGTTGAACAGGTCCGCGACGCGCTCGTTGGTCCGGTCCACCGCGAGGGTGTATTGCACGAGGTCGTTGGTCCCGATCGAGAAGAAATCGACCTCGCGGGCGAAGGTGCTGGCAAGCAGGGCAGCCGAGGGCACCTCGATCATCACGCCGAGGGGCATCTTCGGGTCGAACGGGATGCCGGCGTCTGTCAGATCCTCCATGACGTCGTGGATCAGGTGCTTGGCCTGACGAAACTCCCCGATCGAGGAGACGAGCGGGATCATCAGTTTCACCGGCCCAAGCGCCGAGGCCCGCAGGATGGCGCGGATCTGGTGCTTGAACATCGGCAGGTTCTGGAGGCAGTACCGGATCGACCGAAGCCCGAGCGCCGGGTTGCGCTCCGGGTTCTCGATGTGCGAGCGGGAGGATTTGTCCGCGCCGAGGTCCATGGTGCGGATGGTCAGCGGCAGGCCCCCGAGCCGTTCGATACACGAGCGGTACACGTCGAAATGCACGTCCTCGGTCGGTTCGGTGTTGGTCGCCAGATAGAGGAATTCGGTCCGAAAGAGCCCGATGCCGCTGCACCCGTAGTCGATGACATCCGTGATTTCGTCGGCGAACTCGATGTTGCCCATGATCTCGACACGGACGCCATCGGTCGTGATGGATTCGAGCTTGGCCAGCTCCTTGAGCGAGAGCTGGATTTTGTCCCGCTCGGCCTCCTGGCCGAGGTAGCGTTCGATGGTTTCGTCGTCGGGGTCGATGATGACCACGCCGGCGTCGCCGTCGATGATGAGGGTGACACCATCAGTGAGCTTGGCGCACAGATTCTGAAGCCCGACCACCGCGGGGATGTTCAGGGCGCGGGCGACGATGGAGGTGTGGCTCGTTTTACCCCCGAGGTCGGTCGCCAGCGCCATGACCTTGTTGCGGTTGAAGCCGACGGTCTGGCTCGGGGTGAGCTCTCGGGCGACGACGATGACCTCATCATCGAGCCGATCGAGTGTGGTGCTGTGCTCGCCGACGAGGTGCTCGAGCACCCGGCCGGCCAGATCGGTGATGTCATTGACCTTGGTGGTGAAGGCGGAGTCGGGCATGGCGCGGAATCGATCGGCCCACTGGCCGAAAATGTGGTCCACGGCGTACTCGGCCGTCACGAGCTGATCCCGGATCACCTCCTCGATCGACCCGATCATGACCCGATCTTTGAGCATCCCGATATGGAAGGAGAAGATCTGGGCGGCATCGCGGCCCATGTCGACCTCGGCCTGGGCGCGGACCCGCTCGAGATCGGCGACCGAGGCGTCGATGGCGTCATGGAGGCGCTGAATCTGCCTTTCGACGCTCTCGGGGGCGATCGGTCGGCGCGGAATCCGCCTGTGCTCATCGTCGAGGACAAAGGCCCGTCCGACGACAATGCCCGGGGAGACGCCGATTCCGGTGATCTTCTCCATGTGCTGCTCGAAACTCCGGGCCGCCGGTCGTGGTTTCGATGCCGGCCGGCCGAATGGCCAGTATCGCACCGGCGGTGCATCGTAGACCTCGGGCTTGACTCCTGATGGGGTTTGGGGGGATACTGTATGCAGCGGCATGGGGTTCACCATGCCCGGTCTTGAGGGCCGGCAGGCTCTTGCAAACGCACACGGGTGTGATTCAGTTCTTGGGTTGGAGTCGTCGGCGCGAAGGTGCCCACAGACCGATCCGGGACCGCAGATGACATGTGGCCGACGGTGCGACGGGGC
>DRKT01000194.1 GCA_011053195.1 Phycisphaerales bacterium
AACAGCGGCGAACGCTCATTCAACGCCCTCGGCGTCGTCGGCAAGCTCGAGGAACTCACCCGGGATTACCTTGATTCGGTCGACGGTATCCTGACCGCCCGGGACCGAGCGCTCGGCACACAAATCGACCTCCAGCAGAAACGCATCGAAGATTTCAATGACAGGCTCCTGGCTCGCCAGCAGGTGCTTCAGAACCAGTTTGCAGCCATGGAACGGGCTTTGGCGAACCTCCAGAGGCAACAGTCGGCGCTGGCATCGCTTCAGGCGGCCGGGTGATCCGGGTTGAAATGATGTGGTTCTCGGATCAAGTGGTGTCCTGATTCGGTCGATTGACGAGGAACGATGACAAGCAGCCAAGCCAATGCCAACGCGTACCTCAGGACCCAGGTGATGAGTGCTTCGCCCGAGCAGCTCCGCATGATGTTGATCGACGGGGCTCTCAAGTTTGCCATTCAGGGCCGCGACGGCATCGTTTCGAAGAACCACGAACAAACCTACGAAGGCCTAAGCCAGTGCCGGGCGATCCTGACCGAATTGATGACCTCGATGAAGCCCGAGGAGGCGCCGGAGCTGTGCGAGCGGGTGCGTTCGCTGTATGCATACATGTTTCAGGAACTGGTCACCGCGGGGATGGAGAACGATGCGGCCAAGGTTGATGGTGTCATCGAGTTGCTGAAGTTTGAGCAGGAGACGTGGCGGATGCTGCTGGATCAGCTCCACGAAGAACGCCAGTCGGCGCAATCGTCGGAGACGACGCCACGCCAGAACGCGCCGCAAACGCCCGGCGCCGGCTACTCGCCGCTGAGCATCGAAGGCTGAGACGACCGGTCCAACTCCGCGGCCAACGCCTCGAATACCATCGCCATCGGTACATGCGACCGAATCCGGCTGCGCGCCAGGCCCACGGTGTCGATCTGCACTCCGATTCGATCGAGTTCCACCGCATCCCCGTGCATCGCCACCCGATTCAGCCGATCTCGAAGCAGATCCGCGATGATCGAGAGCATCCGATCCGCGCCCGCCTGATTGGCGGCCTCCTTGCTCGCCCGCTTGTCCGCTTCAACCCGGGCCGAGGCCCAACTGTCCACCATGGATGCCAGTTCGCTGCCCATCTCGAGCGGAAAGTCGCCCGAAAGCAGGCGATTCAGCATCTCCTCAACCGGGGCATACCACGAAATAAACCCGGTCTCGATAGCTTCGGTGACAAAGCCCGGCGAGCCGACACCAAAGCGCTTGGCCCATTCAATCGTGTCCGGGTCATATGACGTTTGCGCCAACCAATCCTCCATCGCACGATCGCACAACGGTGAAAACCGGACCCGCTGACATCGCGATCGGATCGTCGGCAACAGCCGCTCCTCGGATGAGGTCACCAGAATGATCAGCGTCCCCGGCGGAGGCTCTTCGAGCGTCTTGAGCATCGCGTTCTGCACGGCTGCATTGCCCGCGGAGCGATCGAGCAATTCCGCCTCATCAATGATGAACACCTTGGACGCCATGGAATCGACGGAGACCTTGGCTGCCAGGGTCGATGGATGGAGCAGGTGCGTCTCGATGACATCCTTGGGAATCGTGACCAGCTTGGCCGAGCGGATGTTGGCCTTGTCGGAAAATCGAGCAAGCTCTTTGGTGATGATGTGCAGGTCCGGATGCGAGCCGGTGCGGAGCAGGGCCTGCACCCGGCTCTGTGGGTCGCAGGTTAGCCGGCCGGAGAGATCGGGTGCGGTCGTGTCATCCAGGGCCAAGGCCGCGAACGCCAGCGCGGTGGTGAACTTTCCGACGCCCTTGGGGCCGTGGAAGATCCAGGCGTGGTGGAGCCGATCGCTTTGCATCGCCGCCTCGAGTTGGGCGATGGGGCGTTTCTGATCGAGAATCCGGTCCATCGGTATGGGGATGGGGTGCTCGATGGCCTCGATTGGCTCGGGCGCGGGCTTCTTCCGGCTGACCTTTTTCCGTGTTGATTTCTTCTTCGCCACGGAGGGAGGGTAGTGCCTAAATCCCCCTGAGTTTGTTCAGCCCGTTTCTCGCAGCGACCTTGTAGCACTCGGCCAGCGTCGGGTAGTTGAAAACGGTGTTGACGAAGTATTCGACGGTGGCGTTGAAGGCGATGGCGGTCTGGCCGATGTGGATAAGCTCGGTGGCGCCGGTGCCGATGGCGTGGACACCGAGGATGGCGTGTGATTCCTGGTGGATGAGCAGTTTGAGCATGCCAAACTCTGAACCGAGCAGGTGACCTCTTGCGATCTCGCGGTAGTTGGCGATGCCGCACTCGTAGGGGATGCCCTCCTCGGTGAGGCGCTGCTCGGTCCAGCCGACCATGGAAATCTCGGGGATGGTGTAGATGCCGTAGGGCAGGAGTTGTGAGAAGGATTCGCAGGACTCGCCGAACATGTGACACGCGGCGAGTCGGCCCTGCTCGTAGCTCGTCGAGGCCAGCGCCGGAAAGCCGATGACATCACCCGCGGCGTAGATGTGGGGCACCGTGGTCTGGAAGTGCTCATTGACCGAGATCCGGCCACGATTGTCGGCTTCAAGATCGGCCTTGGCCAGATCGAGCGATTCGGTGGCGCCCTGCCGACCGATGCAGTAGAGCAGGCTGTCGGCGCGAAGCGTCTTGCCGGATTCGAGCTCGGCCTCGGCCATGATGTTGTCCACCGTGCGCGCACCGTGCGGCGCCTCGATCACACTAATTTTGGTGACCTTCTCGCCGAGACGCAGGGTCATACCGGCCTGACGGATGTGGAACTGGAAGGCCTCGATGATCTCGGCATCGACGAACTCGAGCAGTTTGGCTCGCCCTTCGATGAGCGTCACCTTGACGCCGAGGATCTGGAGCATGGTGGCGAACTCGCTGCCGATGACGCCCCCGCCGACGACGATCATCGAGTGCGGCGCGGCTTTCATGTTCGGAATGTCGTCTGAACTGAGGATGGTTTCGCCATCGAAGTCGCACCCGCGGGGCTTGGCGGGGACGGTGCCGACAGCGATGAGTGTGTGGTCCGCCTTGATCCTGATGGTGTCGGTTTCGCTGGTGATCTCGATGGTGTGCGGGTCGGCGAATCTGGCCGAGCCGTGGATGACCTCGACGCCGTTCCTGGCGAAGTGTCCTTCGATGACATCGATCTCGTTGCCGATGACGCGCGAGCAGGATCGTCGCAACCCGCCGAAGAGTGCTTCGCGGACCTGGGCAAAGTCGGCCTCGGTCGGGCAGGCGATGGATCGTCCGCCGACGCTGAGGATCGCCTCACGCAGGGCCTTAGACGGGATGGTGCCCGTGTTGACAGCGACACCTCCGACGGCCCGCCGCTTCTCGACCACGCAGACCTTTTTCCCGAGTTTGGCGGACTGGATCGCGGCGTGCTGGCCCGCGGGTCCGCTACCGATCACGCAGAGATCGTACTGTTGCATGCGCTGAAGCCTCGCTTTCGGTGCAGAACACTGGGCTTTGGACAGGGCTGGATGCGACGGCCCTACTACCATGTCGGCCAGCGGAGCACGCGGGCTTTGATGCGGAGTACCTCTCGGATGGCGGATCAGCACACAGACACGACCTGGCACCCGGCCAAACCTCGCTCGGCGGACCAGATCCGAAGGGCCTTCATCGACTTCTTCAAGCGGATACCCGGACAGGAACACACCTTTGTGCCCTCGAGCCCGGCCGCCCCGGTCGATGATCCAACCCTCCTCTTCACCAACGCCGGCATGAACCAGTTCAAACCCTGCTTCCTCGGGACGGTCGAAAAGGGCAGCCCGCTGGCGGGCGTCAAACGGGCGGTCAACAGCCAGAAGTGCATCCGTGCCGGCGGCAAGCACAACGACCTCGATGATGTCGGGCTCGACACCTACCACCACACCTTCTTCGAGATGCTCGGCAACTGGTCCTTCGGCGACTACTTCAAGGCCGAGGCCATCGAGTGGGCGTGGACCTTTCTCACCGAGGTCTGCGGCCTGGAGCCCGACCGCCTCTATGCCACCTACTTCGAGGGCTCGGAAGCCGAGGGTCTCGAACCCGACCACGAGGCCCGGGACCTCTGGCTCCGGCATTTGCCGCCCGAGCGGATCCTGCCGGGCAATGCCAAAGACAACTTCTGGGAGATGGGCGATGTCGGGCCCTGCGGGCCATGCTCGGAGATCCATTACGACCGCATCGGCGGGCGGCTCGCCTCGAGTCTGGTCAACAAGGACGACCCGGACGTCATCGAGGTGTGGAACCTTGTGTTCATCCAGTTCAACCGCGAGAAGGCGGAAGGCGGGAGCGTGCTCAAGCCGCTGCCCGCCAAGCATGTCGACACGGGCATGGGTCTCGAACGGCTGACCTCGATCATCCAGAACACATCCAGCAACTACGACACGGATATCTTCCAGCCGATCTTTGCGGCGATCCAGCTCGTCACGGGCTACGAGCGGGGGTACACCGGCAAGCTCGGAGCCGAGGACCCGGATCGTGTTGACATGGCTTACCGCGTGATCGCCGACCACATCCGCACGCTGGTGGTCGCCATCGCCGACGGCGCGACGCCGAGCAACGAGGGCCGGGGCTACGTGCTTCGGCGTGTGCTCCGCCGTGCAGTGCGGTTTGGTCGCCAGATGCTCGGCGCGAAGACGGGCTTTATGACGGATCTTGTACCGGTGGTCGCCAGAACACTGTCCGACGGCTTCCCTGAATTGACCAGGGACACCGCGCGGATCGCGGAAATCATCAACGAGGAAGAGACGAGCTTCGGAAGGACGCTGGATAAAGGCATCAAACTCTTTGCAAGCCTTGCTGCCGATGGCGTCGTCTCCGGCGAGGATGCCTTCAAGCTCTACGACACGTTCGGTTTCCCACTGGACCTGACGGAGATGATGGCGCAGGAACGCGGGCTCAAGGTTGATGTCGAGGGGTTCCACCGGTGTATGGAGCAGCAGCGGGAGCGCAGCCGGGCCGGGAGCGCGTTCGGCTCGGGCGAGAATGAGATCAGGCTCGAACCGGATGCCATCGCCAGACTGGCACATCTTGGCGTCAACCCGACAGACACGGCTCCGGTCTACGACTCGGCCGAGATCCACGCGACGATCAAGGCGATCTTCAATGGCCGAAGCTTCGACGATCTTGCCGATGGTTCGCAGCTTGGATTGCACAAAATCGGCGTGGTTCTGGACCGGACGAATTTCTACGCCGAGGCGGGCGGGCAGGTGGCCGACCACGGCCGACTGATCGTGCTCAACGAGCACCACCGCGAGGGCGAGCACGGCCGCAGCGAATTCCGGGTCGAGCAAGTCAAACGTTTCGGCGATTTCATCCTGCACATCGGGCACATCGTCAAGGGCTCGCTGCGCGTGAACGAAGAGGTCGAGTGCAAAGTTGATCGAACCGACCGACACAAAACAGAAGCCAATCACACAGCCACGCACCTGCTGAACTTCGCGCTGCGCAAGACGCTGGGGAGCGGTGTCGACCAAAAGGGCTCGCTCGTCGAACCGGATCGGCTTCGGTTTGATTTCTCACATTCTGGCCCGATGACTGAACAGGAAACCGAGCTGGCCGAGCGGATTGTGCGCGAGCAGATCGCGGAAGACCTCGGTGTGTACGCGGCGGTGGCGCCGTTGACCGCGGCCAAAGGCATCCGGGGGCTGCGCGCGGTCTTCGGCGAAAAATACCCGGACCCGGTCCGCGTGGTCTCGATCGGTACACCCGTTTCCGAGCTGCTCGATGACCCGACCAACGAGGCGTGGGAAGAGCGCTCCATCGAGTTCTGCGGCGGGACACATGTCTCTCACACCGGAGCCATCGGGGAATTCGTGCTCGTCAGCGAGACGGGAACCGCCAAGGGCATCCGGCGCGTCGAAGCGCTCACCGGCGTGCCCGCGCGGGCCGCGCTGGCTGCAGCCAAGGACCTCGGGCAGCGGATCGAACAACTCGATACGCTGCCCGATGCCGAGCTTGCGGGCGCCATCGCTGAGATCAATGCCCAGATCGACCAATTGACACTCTCGCTGAGCGACACGTCGGCATTGCGCCAGCGGCTCGACGGGCTCAAGGAGCGGGCCAAGGCTGCGGCCAAGGAGGCGGCGGCTGCCCTGCGCGTCCAAGCGGTCGATGAAGCGCGATTCATTGCCGATTCGGAGTCCGCCGACACCCGAGCCTTCATCGTCGGCAAGGTCCATGCGGGAGATGACCGGGCCGCCCTTCAGGCGGCGCTCAAGGTCGTGCGAGACAAACGCCCCGAAGCGGCGGTCCTGCTGGCCAGCGCCGGCGGCGAGCGGGTGGCGCTGATCGCGGCTGTCCCGGGCCCGCTGATCGAGCGGGGTCTCAAGGCCGGCGACTGGGTCCGAGCAGCGGCCGAGGCCTGCGGCGGCAAGGGCGGGGGCAAGCCCAACCAAGCCCAAGGCGGCGGGACAGATATCGCCAAGATCGACGAGGCAATCCGAACGGCCGAAAGTTTCGCAGAACGTGCACTGGCCTGAGTGATGGCAAAGATCCCAAAAATCCCGGCGATTTTACGCGGGCCCAGCAAGGCCGAGCAACAGATCCGCGCCCGACACCAAGCAAAAGCATCCGGAACAAAATCCCGATCGCAACTGATGGCGGTCGGCTCGATCGCATCCGAGTTTGTGGTCTCGGTGATCAGTGGCGGGCTGATCGGGTGGGTGGTGGACGCCCTTACCGACACCAAGCCCTGGGGGCTCGTCATCGGGTTCGGTGTCGGGCTGATTTACGGGTTCTACCGTTTCGTCACGGAGGCCCTGGCACTGACCCGAAAGAATGAGCACGACCGGTCCGAAGCCGGCGGCGGTCCGGGTACGGGACCCGATGCCAGATAGACCACCCTCGGGGGTCGCCAGCGGGCAGGATGGGTTCTAGTGTTCCGCCCGCCCGAGTGGTCGCTGTGACCGCTGGCGGTTCGGAAATCCACCCGCGTGATGATGCCCTCGGATTGGGCCCCGATTGAGGACGAGGCGATGACCCCAGCAACCACCAGCCCGGCGGATTCGACCCCGGTTCAGGTTCTGGTTCGCCCCCCCGTGGCCAGGGCTGCGGTGGTCGTCGGCGGCTCGACGCTCATCATCGGTGGTGCATGTATCGCCATGGCCGTTGCGTTCGGAACGACCTCGGTTCAGGCCGGTGCGATGGCGCTCGGCAGCGTGCTCGTCGGTGTAATGATCGGCCTTGTCCCGATGGCGGCGATGGGTCCCCGACCCGCGTTCTCGATCGGATCGGCTGTGCTGTTCGGCTCGGCGCTTCGGATGCTCTCGGCGTTCGGGCTTGCTGTGTCGGCGTACGTCGGGCTCGGGCTCGAGGGCAAGGGGTTCTGGTTTGTCTTTCTCGCCTCGGCGCTGATGGCGCTGGTGAGCGAAGTCCTGGTTGTGACGCCTGTCCTGCGCGACTCTGGCAAGGAGGCCGACGTACGATGACCTTTGATCTCCCACTCGTGATGGCCAAGATCGACCCCGTCTCGCACGTGGTCAATCATCAATTCTGGACCTACGACGGCTTCTGGATCTGGTCCGCCCACACGGGCAACCTCACTCTCTCAGCGATCATCTGCATCTTCGTCGGCAAATGGGCGGCGAACAAGATCGCCACCGGCGACGAGTGCGAGGGCACCGACCGGTACGTCACGAAGAACAAGTTCGCCCACATGATCGAAGTGATCTGTGTCTACCTGAAGGACACGACGATCAAGCCCATGCTCGGCGATCGGACCAACGCCTTCATGCCCTTCCTGCTGTCGTTGTTCTTCTTCATCCTCGTCAACAATCTGCTCGGGCTCGTTCCGATCATCGACATCCTGCACGTCATCGACAACATGCTCGGCGGGGCGCTCGGGCTTGCCGAGAACCATGCGGCGCCGGTCGGCGGCACGGCCACGCAGAACATCTACGTCACCGGTGCGCTGGCCTTTGTCGCGTTCCTGGTGATCAACGGCGCGGGGATCTCGAGGATGGGGCTCGGCCAGTATCTGGCGCACCTGACGGGTGGCGCCCCGGTCTACATCTGGCCCCTGATTATCTTGGTCGAGTTCATGGGGATCTTCATCAAGCCCGTGGCGTTGGCCATTCGTTTGTTTGCCAACATGACCGCCGGTCACGTGCTCGTGGCGACGCTTTTGATGTTTGTCGGCGCCGCCTCGGCCGCGGGGATTGCGATGTTCGCCGGCGTGGGTATTGTTTCGACGCTCTCGGTCATTGCGATTTACTTCCTCGAGCTCTTTGTCGCCTTCTTGCAGGCCTTTGTGTTTATGTTTCTGACCGCAGTGTTTATCGCGCAGCTCGACCACCACCATGACGAAGAACATGGATCGGTCGAAGCGGCGCATTGAATCGGACTCTCGGCCCGCGGCGTTCGCGGGTCGGTGGATTGCATCGAGTTTGAAGGGACAAGCCCTTCGTCACGTTCTCTTCCAGCGAAGATAGAAATGGGGATCGGATGAAAAAGATGATCAAGCAAGTAGCGTTGGCCGGTCTGACCCTGGCCGCTCTGGGTGTCGCCGGGACTGTCGCCGCTCAGGTGACCGCGGCCGAGCAGGCCGAGATCGCCGCAGCCAGCGCCGGGCTGGTCCACAAGGGCCTCGGCGCCATCGGCGCCGGTCTGGCCGTGGTCGGTGGTGGTATCGGCATCGGGCTGATCGGTAAGGGTGCGGTCGAGTCGATCGCTCGTCAGCCGGAGGCCGGTGGTCCGATCGCGACCAACATGATCCTGACGGCTGCCCTCGTCGAAGGTGCGACGCTCTTCGCCGTTGTCGTCGGCCTGCTCGTGGCGATCGGCTGATCGTCCGCGACTCGGCTTCACTGAATCACACACTGACCCCTCGCCCACCGGCGGCGGGTCGGCTTTGAACACCCAAACCGGGTGCTCCGGAGACGCATGATGCTTACCACATTGTCACGTCGGGTTGCCTTGCTTCTGACCCTTGCGATGCTGTCCGCAATCATCACCGGCTCAGCCATGGCGCAAGACCACGAGAAGCTCAAGGAAGAGGGTGAACAGTTCCTCAGCGAAGTCGAGGGCAACGCGCCGGATCCCGAACATGCTGCCCAAGGCGAGCATGCGGGGGGCGATCATGATGTCCACGGCGTCATCGGCACCGTCAAGCAGGGCCTGGTCACGGGGATCACCGCGATCGTGGTCTTTCTGATCGTGCTGGTCATCCTGTCCAAAGCCGTCTGGCCGAAGATCCAGGCGGGGCTTGATGAGCGGGAGAAGAAGATCCGCGACGAGATCGAGTCCGCTGAGGAAGCGCGTCAGCAGGCCAAGGATGCGCTCGAGATGTACGAGAAGTCGCTCGCGCAGGCTCGGACCGAGGCCCAGCAGATGCTCGAGGATGCCAAGGTTGAGCAGCAAAAGTTCTCGAATGAGCTTCGCACCAAGGCCGAGGCCGAGCAGGCCGCCCGTAACGAGAAGGCCCAGCGAGAGATCGAGTCCGCCAAGCGGGCCGCGGTGAACGAGGTCTACGCCGAGGCCGCGACGCTGGCGACCAGCATCGCGTCAAAGATCCTGAGCCGGGAAGTATCTTCGGACGATCAGATGCAGTTGATCGAAGAGGCTGTTGCGGAGCTGGGTTCCGCATCGCATTCATAATCGGGAGCCCCCCATGCCGCTGACAGAATCACGTCCCGACGCTTTGGCCGAAATCTACGCCCAGAGCATCTACGAGCTTGCCGACTCTCTTGGCGGGCATGATCTGGTGGAGCAGGTGCTGGGCGAGCTCGAGGACATTCTCGAGCTGTGCCGGGCCAATCCTGATCTCAGCGAGTTCCTGTCCTCGCGCGTGATCAAGCAGTCCAGCCGATCCAAGAGCCTGGACAGCATGTTCAAGGGCAACATCCACGACATCACGCTCAACTTCCTGCATGTGCTCAACGAAAAAGGGCGTCTGGGCCACCTGATTCCCATCGTCAGCGCGTTCGACGAACGCGTGCAGCGCAAGCTCGGCCGGGTCGAGGTCGATCTCTACACCGCTTCGCCGATGGATTCCGGCGAGCTTGCCAAGGTGAAGGAGATGCTCAATGCTGCGATGGGGCGCGAGGCCATCGTTCATCCGTACACCGAGCCGGCGATGATCGGAGGCGTCCGGCTCCAGATCGGCGACCGGCTGATCGACGCCTCAATCCAGACCCGGCTTCGGAAAATGCGTGACCGCTTGGCCGACACCGGGGCTGCCCGACTCCGGACCTACGCCGATGACGCCATCGAAGACTCGGCAGACCCCGATTCCTGATTGACCCTGCGTGCAGAGGAGCAGACCAACATGGCCAAGAAAACCATCGACTCCGTGGATGTCGCCGGCAAGCGGGTCCTGATCCGCGTTGATTTCAATGTTCCGATTGATGGGGGCGTCATCGCCGACGATCGAAGGATCAAGGCGGCCCTGCCCACCATCAACAACGTCATCGAACGCGGCGGCAAGGCCATCCTCTGCAGCCACCTCGGCCGACCCGCAGGCCAGGGCTACGAATCCAAATACTCGCTCAAGCCCGTCGCCGACCGTCTCGCCGAGCTCCTCGACAAGCCGGTTGCCTTCCCAAGCAACGACTGCATCGACGAAGCGGCAGCCGAGGCCGTCAAGAATATGATCGCCGGCGACGTCCTGCTTCTCGAAAATCTCCGCTTCCACGCCGGCGAGAAACAGGGTGACACCGACTTTGCCGCCAAGCTCGCGTCCTATGCGGATGTGTATGTCAACGATGCCTTCGGAACCTGCCACAGGGCGCACGCCTCGATGGTCGCTGTTCCTAAGGCATTGGTCGGCAAGCCGCGGGTCGTCGGCTTTCTGGTCGAGAAGGAGATCCGATATCTCTCCGAGGCGCTCGCTTTGCCGGCGCATCCATTCGTCGTTGTGCTCGGCGGCGTGAAGGTCTCGGACAAGATGGCGGCCATCGAACACCTGCTCCCAAAGGCGGACGCCATCCTCGTCGGCGGCGCCATGGCGTACACCTTCCTCAAGGTTATGGGCAAGGACATCGGCGACAGCAGGGTCGAAGAGGACCGGCTCGACGACGCCAAACGAGCCATCGACCTCGCGGCCAAACTCGATGCCGAGCTCTACCTCCCCCGAGATCACGTCTGCGGCAAGGCCTTCAACGACCTCGGCGGCGGCGACATCGAGGTCTTCGGCGAACACATCAAGGACGGCTTCATGGGCCTCGACATCGGACCCGAAACCCAGAGCGAATACACCCGCGTCATCGGGGATGCCAAGACCGTCGTCTGGAATGGACCGATGGGCGTCTTCGAGTGGCGCCCGTTCATGGTCGGCACCCACCAGATCGCCAAGGCCATCGCCAATGTCACCGACGAGGGCGCGACGACCATCGTCGGGGGCGGCGACAGTGCTGCAGCCGTCGAGAAGTTTGGCTTTGCCGATCGCGTGAGCCACGTCTCCACCGGCGGTGGCGCCAGCCTCGAAATGCTTGAGGGCAAGAAATTCGAGGCTGTCGAACTGCTGGACGATGCCTGAGGGCGCGATGCCCGTCTCAACAAGACTCCGACATGATTTACTCTGGAAAGACCTGACGCTGCTGACGCTCCTGTGCGCTGTGGTGTATGGAATCGGTCTCACCAGTGTCGGCGTCTGGACATGGCAGGAAGGGGTTCGGCTCGCCACGGCGCAGGACATGCAGCGCCACCATGAATGGATTGTCCCCACGATCGACGGCCAGCCATACCTCGCCAAACCGCCGCTGGTGTACTGGTGCCAGCTCGGACTCGCCAAGGCTATGGGGCAGTCCGTTTCCCTGCTCCATCTCCGGCTCACCGTGGCCATGATGGGCTGGGTCAGCGTCCTGCTGACATATCTTGCAGCCAGATCATTGTTCTCAGAACGGGCCGGTATGGATGCCCGACGCGCCAGGGACATCGCCTGGTGGGGCTCACTCTTTCTGGCGACGGGCATCCTCCATGTCCGCATGGCACGCACCGGCGCGGTCGATATCGCTGCGACACCCTTTGTTATCGCTGCCGTCTGGGCTTCAACGCTCGCCTGGCGCGACACCGAGAGCCGGCATGTTCGGTGGGGACTGGTCACGATTGCCTGTGCATCGGTTGCGCTGGCATCGCTGGTGAAGGGGCCGCCGACGCTGCTGGCCGTGATGTGCCCGATCCTCGGCGGGATCGTCGGTTATGCCGGCGCTGTTCGCCCCGCCCGTCTGACCCCAGCACGGGCGCTGATCCCGTTGACGCTGTTCTTAGGCGTCATCCTGCTGGGTGTGCGTTCGGTGGATGAGGCGCGTGGCGTCGCCGGACTCGTACTGCTCTCGGGCGGGTTTGCATGGATCGGGCTCCATCTCGCCAGAGTTTCGACTCGCAACAGTCTTCGGATGATTCTCCGAGCGTGCTGGCGGTCACAAGTACTCCTGCTGGTATCGGTTTCATTCGGCTCACTCTGGATCTGGCTCCGGCTTGTCGCCGGCCGAATCAGTACCGAGGCTGTCGCCAAAGCAAGTCAGAGTGAAATATCTGAAAACCTGAATATTTTTCAGCCGGAAGCGGCCGTACGCCTGCTCGAAGCGTCGTCATACGGCGCCGGGCTCGGCTCGATCTGGGCAATCGTCGGTGCGGCTGTCCTGATCCAGCGGCGAGAACGGGTCTCACCCGCAACCGCGGTCGTCACCTCATGGGTGGCCGTATCAATGGTTGCATTCGCCTCGCTGAGTTCTGGCAACGGCCGCTACGTCACTTCGATGTGGCCCGGAGTGGCGCTGCTCGGCGCGATCGGATTGACGCATGCCCTCAACCACTGGCGCACCTCATGGCTCTTGCCCGCGACCTATGCAGCTATTCTCATACTCGCCATAGGTCAGACGTGGTGGTACGCCGCCGGCCGAGTGAATGTTGGTTCTCGCACCACCTCGCGTCTCTTTCTTCAACAGGTTCTCGATATTGAAGGCACTTCGCCGACACGAATCGCATCATTCGGGTTCTGGAATGGCGGGCTCGATTCCTACGCCGGCGCCCATGTCCATGCTGTCCTGCGGGATGGTGTTGGTTTCGA